>JAVLBJ010000042.1:16460-19028 GCA_031581455.1 Psychroflexus sp.
GTCATAGTATGATCCTTTATGGAGAAGATCGTATCACGCCGGCCAAGAAGGTGGCAATGGCACTTTCGCAATTGATCAAGACCCGATACCCTAAAGATAGTATTGATGTTATCGTATTTGGTAATGATGCCTGGCCGGTAAGAATTAAAGACCTTCCTTACTTAAAAGTTGGTCCTTACCATACGAATACAGTCGCCGGATTAAAGTTGGCCATGGATATTCTCAGAAGGAAGAAGAATGCGAATAAACAGATCTTCATGATCACCGATGGAAAACCGAGTTGCCTTAATCTACCTAACGGCGAATACTATAAGAATTCCGCCGGATTGGATCCCTATATTCTGGAAAAATGCTACAATATGGCCGCTCAGGCGCGCAAATTAGATATTCCTATTACGACCTTTATGATCACCCAGGATCCTTATCTAAGACGATTCGTGGAAGAATTCACTGCCAGTAATAAAGGAAAAGCCTTTTATTCCGGGCTTGGCGATCTGGGCGAAATGATATTTGAAGATTACGAGAACAACAAGAAAAAAAGAAGACTTAAATAAAAAAGATAATGACAAAACCCGATATCACGACCTTAGGTGAACTAAAAGCGAAGGATTATTCCAGTAAGAGCATCAAAGATGAATTGAGAGCGAATCTGCTCAAGAACATCAAATCCAATACCAATAGTTTTGAAGGTATTTACGGCTATGAGAACACGGTGATCCCACAAATTGAAAGAGCTATCTTATCTAAACACAACATTAATTTGTTAGGGTTGCGCGGACAGGCGAAGACCAAGATCGCCCGACTGATGGTCAATTTGCTCGATGAATGGATACCGATCGTCACAGGAAGCGAGATCAATGACGATCCGTTCGCGCCGATATCCCATTATGCTAAAAACCTTATCGATGAGAAAAAGGACGATACACCAATTGACTGGTTACATCGTTCCCATCGATTCGCGGAGAAATTGGCCACACCTGATGTTAGCGTAGCAGACCTTATCGGTGATATCGATCCGATCAAAGCGGCCAATCAAAAGCTAAGTTACTCCGATGAACGCGTACTGCACTTCGGGATGATCCCAAGAGCGAACAGAAGCCTCTTCGTTATCAATGAACTTCCCGACCTTCAGGCCAGGATACAGGTTTCCCTGTTCAATATCCTCCAGGAAGGTGATGTTCAGATCCGTGGATTTCAACTCAGAATGCCATTAGATGTTCAATTCATCTTTACCGCCAACCCTGAGGATTATACCAATCGAGGAAGTATCGTCACTCCACTTAAGGATAGGTTAGGTTCACAGATATTAACCCATTATCCGAAAGATATAGATACCGCGAAGACAATTACGCAAAATGAGGCCAAAAAGCAAGAGGATCTGTCGGTCGATATTTATATGTCCGATGTAGCGAAAGATCTATTGGAGCAGATCAGCTTTGAAGCACGCGATAATGAATATGTTGATGCAAATAGTGGGGTAAGTGCCAGGTTGAGCATCTCAGCTTATGAAAATCTCATGAGTACGGTAGAACGTCGTGCTATCGCCAATGGAGATGATAAGACGCAGGTAAGATTAACGGATTTTACAGGGACGATCCCGGCGATCATCGGAAAGATAGAATTACAATATGAAGGAGAACAAGCCGGTGCAGATCAGGTAGCCATGATGTTGCTGGACGAAGCGATCAAGTCGATCTTTATCAATTATTTCCCGGAGATCAAAAAGTTAGAAAAAAAAGAGGAGAAAAAACCTTATGATGATATCATCGCCTGGTTCTATGAAGGCAATGAAGTAGAGATACTGGACAACGCCTCCGATGATGAATACAAGGCCAGTCTACTGAAAATGGAACCTTTAGAGAAACTCATCGACAAGCACCAGCCGGAATTGAACCAAGAAGATAAGTTCTTCTTTATGGAACTGGTCTTGTGGTCTTTAACCGCCTTTAAAAAACTTAGCAAGCATAGATTTACAGAAGGCTACCAGTTCAAAGACAGCTTGGGGAGCTATATTCAGGGACTGTAAGGGAATTTTGAATTATGGCACGCTGCAGCGTGCCAGATCTTGGACCCTAGATTTTAGATTCTGGATATTCGCTATCAACAGAAATCCCAAGCTTCAAATGGACGCGAAAGCGCGGACTTGCAGTCCGTGTTTCGTCGCTTCAATAAAACAGCTAGCGCTCGTTTTTGACAACTAAGAACGACACGATCGCGCGGACTTGCAGTCCGTGTTTCCAGACTAAATAATATCGCTACTAGTCGTTGACGAGTGGTAAGACCAAACCTAAAAACACCTTAGCTTAAGCTTTTCGTTAGAAATGATACTTTAAAAATTGGCTAACCTAAGTATCGCTTTGCTTTCTGGACTTGGCATCGCTCAGCATCGTTATACTTTCTCAATGACTGCTGCATAACCCTGACCAACACCGACACATCCCGAATCACTTCGCTCTCGGGACTTCGCTTTGCTCAGCATCGTTATTTATACTTTTTCAATGACGGCAGCATAGCCCTGACCAACGCCAACACACATGGTTATTAGGGCGTATTTTTTATTGGTCTTTT
>JAVLBJ010000043.1:0-18791 GCA_031581455.1 Psychroflexus sp.
AATAAAACCGAACCTCAATAAAGAAGCTCGGTTTTTCAGTTGGCCTACTAGGGCTCGAACCTAGACTCTTTTGGACCAAAACCAAATGTGTTGCCAGTTACACCATAGGCCATTTTTGCGATTGCAAATTTAGAATAAACTATTTTTAAAACAAAAAATAATTGTGTGAAATTTTATATAATAGATCAATCTTCTAATTGGACGGCTGTACCTGAGGCTACCACCATTAGCATCCCGTTTCCTATGGTTTCATAATCCAGGTCAATTCCCACAATAGCATTGCAATTCATCTGCTCAGCTTTTTCTTGCATTTCACGCATTGCCGTTTCTTTAGCTTCTCGTAAAACTTGCTCATAAGATGATGACCTACCGCCTACTACGTCTCTAATACTCGCAAAAAAATCTCGAAATGCGTTAGCTCCTATAATTGTTTCGCCAGTAACAATGCCGGCATACTCCTTGATGGTACTTTTTTCAACTTGGTTTGTCGTAGTTAATATCATTTTTTAAGTTCAAATATAACAGGTTTTTAGAAAAATTCAGGTCGGTTAAAAAACAAAATCAATAGTTAAAGACCATTATGAACGACAATAAAATTTGTCGTTAAAAGTTTTAAGGATTATATAAAGATATAAGAATCAAATAATATAATTATTTTCGCAACAAATCATTTCATTTACATGCAACAAAAGACGTTTGATTTATACAGTAAAATAGGTGGTTGGCTAGTTTTTTTTATAGCACTAACGGTGTTTTGGTTAACCGTAGAGCCTACGGTTAGTTTTTGGGATGCCGGTGAATACATAGCCACCTCATCAAAACTGCAGGTAGGGCATCCGCCGGGCGCACCTTTCTTTCAACTTTTAGGAGCCTTTTTCTCTATTTTTGCTTTTTCCGATAGCCAAATCGCCTTAGCCGTAAACTCTATATCCGTTGTTTCCAGCGCGTTTGTTATAGCTTTTATGTTCTGGTCTATCGTCTTATTATTCAAAAAAATTATAGATGTAAAGAAAGAATCTGCCGTAAAGAAAATAGCTATTTTAACAGCGGCATTCATCGGCTCAGTGTCCTTTACTTTTACAGACAGCTTTTGGTTTAACGCTACTGAAGCTGAGGTTTACGGCGCTGCCATGTGTCTGGTTGCTTTAATGTTTTATATAGGTTTATTATGGGATCGCGATATGCTAAAACCCAGAGGCGACAAGTGGTTAGTCTTGTTTTTCTTTATTGTAGGTTTAACCTTTGGCGTTCATTTCATGGGTTTATTAACCATTCCTGCGGTAGGCTATATTTACTTTTTTAAGACCACAAAAAAAGTAACCCCTAAAAACTTTGTGATAGCATCTTTTGTAGTAGTAGGTATATTGCTTTTTGTGTTTAAGTTATTATTACCCTACACGCTAAGCTTTTTTGCCGGAGCTGAATTGTTTTTTGTTAATAGTATTGGTTTACCTTTTAATTCCGGCACTATAATCGCCGGATTAGTGATTGCAGCAGCCTTTTATTTCCTTATTAATTATACGCGAAAAAATGGCTACAGGCAAATAAATTTAATCCTACTCAGCCTGCTTTTTGTTTTGATAGGTTTCTCCAGTTGGATCATGCTGCCCATTAGAGCTAATGCCGGCACGGTTATTAATGAAAATAATCCTAGTAGTGCTGAGGCATTGTTAGCCTATTATAACAGAGATCAATATCCGGAAACGCATTTATTTTATGGCCCTCAATTTACCGAGATTTTTGCAGGCTTAGATGAAGACGATCCTTTTTCTGATGAAGAACCTAAATATGAAAAAGACTATGAAAAGGGAGAATATGTTATTGTAAACAACTATAAAAACGCCAAGCAAAACTCACCTGACGCTCATAAATCTCTGATTCCAAGAATGTGGAGTATGGAGCATGCCGAAAACTACATGATGTATACCGGTGAATTAGACTTTAGTATTAAACCGGATTATCGTGGCAATCAGCGTTTGCAAAAAGCTATCAATCAGTTTAAACAAGATTACGCCGCCGGAAAAATAGGCAATGAAGGTTATGTTAGATTTTTAAAAGATTTTAGACAGTATATTGATGTTGAAAAGCCTGGCATGGGTAGTAATATCAGATACTTTATAGATTATCAAGTAGGTTATATGTACTGGCGTTATTTTATGTGGAATTTTGCCGGTAGACAAAATGATGAGCAAGGTAAATTAAACGATTTTGAAGGCAACTGGATATCTGGGATTAATATCTTAGATGAAGCCAGATTAGGGCCGCAAGAAAATCTACCTGAAGACATGAAAACCAATAAAGCAAGAAATACCTACTTTCTGCTCCCTTTGATCTTAGGCATTATAGGGCTTGTTTTTCATTTTCAAAAAGATAAGAAATCGTTCTGGGTATTAACTGTACTGTTTTTATTTACCGGAATTGCTTTAAAATTTTACTTGAACGAACGCCCATTTGAACCCAGAGAAAGAGATTACGCCTTAGTAGGGTCGTTTTATGTTTTTGCTATCTGGATAGGCTTTGGTGCTTATGCGCTTTTTGATCTACTGGCTGATTATTTTAAACCTAAAATCGCTTTGCCTATCGCTTTTATGCTTTGCTTGAGCGTTCCCTCAGTATTAGCTTCTGAAAACTGGGATGATCATGATCGGTCTAATAGACACACCACTTTAGCTATGGCTAAAAACTATTTAGATGGCGTAGACAAAAACGGCATCTTATTTTCAATAGGCGATAATGATACATTTGCTCTATGGTATGCTCAGGAAATAGAAGGCTACAGGCGAGATGTTAGAGTGATTAATACCTCGTTATTTGCTACGCAATGGTATATTGATCAAATGAGAAGAAAGGCTTATAGCAGTGAGCCCGTTAAAACTTACCTGAAACATGATGATTATACCTATGGAACTAACGAGGCAGTCTGGTTTGATAAAGACCCAAGGTTGCCGGATACGCTTTTGATTGATAAATGGATAAAATATATTAAAAGCGATAATGAATCAACTAAAGCAGAGTTAGAAAGTGGTCAGGAGATTAATACATTCCCTACTAAGTTCCTCAAAATTCCGGTTGATAAAAATAATGCTATAGAAAGCGGTATTGTACCGGCTGAAGATAAAGACCTGATACGTGATACGATTAAAATAGATATTAAAAAGAATATCATCTACAAAAACAGGTTGATGATGCTTGATGTATTAGCAAATGCAGATTGGAAAAGACCTATTTATTTTACCGGCGGCAGCTATACTGATGCAGATTATCTCTGGTTAAAAGATCATTTACAGTTAGATGGAATGGTCTATAAGTTAGTCCCTATCAAAACAAAAAACAAAAGCGATTTTGAGATGGGGAGAATTAAAACAGATGAAATGTATGATATTGTGATGAATTGGGAATGGGGAAATTCCGGTACAGATGACATCTATTACGATCGGGAAACCCGAAAAAATTCAATCACTTACAGAAGTAATTTAGCCCGATTAGCAGAAAAGCTCATTCAAAAAGGTGATGATGAAAAAGCCCTAAATATCATAGATTTAGCCATGGAGAAAATGCCTGTTAAGCATTATCAACAATACACTTTAGTAGAGCCTTTTATCAGTGGTTATTTTAAATTAGATCAACCGGAGAAAGCAAGAAAGATTTGGAATCAAGTGGCTGAAGTTTATAAATCAAGATTGGATTATTACAGTAGCTTTAGTCAGAATGATCAATACGGTATTGCTGAAAAGATTTTAACCGATATTGAAAGATACCGTAGCATAGTAGATTTGATCATTATCAATGACAAAGAAGAACTCAGCAAAGAAAAAGCAGAAGAATTTAATGATTACTTAATGCTATTTGATCACTTTACATCAGCTGGAGAAAAAAGCGATGAAGAACTATTGAAAGAATTAAATAAAACACCTCAAGTAGACTCAAATCAATATTAGGCTTATGAAAAGACATTTAGACACCTACCGATTTTTATTTTTTATTGTAGTTATAGCCATGACAAATATAGAAGCTAAGGCCACAGCTAAGGATACAATATTTCATACTGAACGTAAAATTAATTTCAAGGTTTATGAAAGCGGCAGAAACATTGTTATAGATTTTAATACTGAGCAAAAGCAAATGGTTAAACTGCTTGAGCAGCTGGGTTTGAGGGTTTACTTTGATGAAAAAATGAAAAAGAAAGAAGATGTATTTATTCACTATCCTATAGGGTCTAGAACAGAAATAGGCCTAGAGGAGGAAGAACAGAAAAAGCTGCAAGCAGAAATGCGGAATAAAGAAATAGATTACAGGCTCATTATAAGCAATATAGAAGATGATGCGGAATATGGTTATATGGGTAACGAGCAAATCTTTAATATTCTACTTAATAGTTTAGAGGTGAGCAGCAAAATTTATATGGATGACAATGACGTTTTTCACTATAGATTAAAAGTTCCTAAAAGATTGATTAACCCTGATGATCCGGATAAGGTAGATGCTTTTTCTTTAGGATTAGAATCTGGTACTATCCCGGTAAAAAGGCGTCAACAGACCGCTAATATGACTAATAGGAGAATGCGCGGAATGGCTAATAATCGCCGCCGTGGAGGTATGGGCCGAAGAGGACTACAACAGGCCAATACAAGAACGATCACCATCAACAGGTCGCCGTTAGAAATATGGTTTGATGTCAAGTTTTAACCTATAATTAGAATATCTAAAACCTCTTCTTTATTAAAGATGGCTTTTCCTAAGAGAATATGCTGTATAAGTTGCCCAGACAAAGCATTAGGAAGTTTTTGCATATTGAAGAGTAACTACATAATAGAGTTGAGGCCTAAAATCTGAATATTAAAGTAGTAAGTATCTTATTTAATTCAATCATTTAAGCTAATTTTTATACACTTGATATATTTGAATTAAGTAAACCACAAATAGTGTAGATTTAAACAGCTGGAAAGACTATGACAAAAGCCAGGTAGATACTGGTTTCTTTGGTTTTGACGGCGGAGGAAATGCTTTATTATACGCTCATAAAAATCAACCAATAGCTGCTGTTTGAAAAGATCAGAATCAACAAGAAATTTTAGCTATAGTCGCAATTCATCCTGATATAAAAACCAGGTTTAAAATGAGCGTACAGATCTCTTTAAAATCGCTTAAATCCGCTTATCCAGAAGGTGTTTTAGAAGAAGATCAACTTAATGGATGGTATCATTATGTGATAAGTGCTAAAAAGTGGAAGTTTGTTTTTGATACAACAGATCAGGAAAAGCTAAATAATATCAAATCAAGTTTTCTGGTTATCCATTAGGTTGATACTCCTTTATATGAGCTACAAGAGCATTTGCATCTAAATGACCTGATTTGCGCCAAACCATCTCTCCAAATGAATAGATTACGAATGTGGGCAAACTTTTAACACGCAAGGCTTCAGCTAATGCTTGATTTTTATCTACATTAATTTTAATCACTTTCGCCTGGTCGCCAGTAGCTGCGGCGACATCGCGTAAAATCAAATGTACATCGCTGCAAGCTACATCCCATTCGGCATAGAAATTTATCAGAACCGGAATCTTTCTTTCATCTATAAGATTTCCAAATTTAGTCATGTACACATTTTGAAAAATAAAAATACTATAAAGCCTTGATATGACAAAACTTATCGGTTTAAATCAACTTTTCCTAAATTTTAATTTTGCTCTGATGTTGAGGTAAAGCATTACGGGCACTACCACTAAAGTCAGGAAGGTGGCAAAAATCAAACCAAAAATAACCGTCCATGCCAGCGGTCCCCAGAAAATAACATTATCACCACCTACCCAAATATCTGGAGCGTAATCTGTAAATAAGCCAAAGAAATCTATATTTAAACCTATCGCCAGCGGAATTAAGCCTAAAATAGTTGTAATTGCTGTAAGTAAAACAGGTCTTAAACGGGCTTTTCCACCCTGAACAATGGCTTCATAATATTGTTTTTTGCTCAGTACGTCATCAAATTCTTTGTCTAATTCCTCTTTCTTACGGTCTATAAGGATTTGCGTATAATCTACTAAAACAATAGCATTATTGACGACAATACCCGCCAGAGATATAATGCCCATCATAGTCATAATGATGATGAAATCCATCTGAAAAACGGTCAGTCCATAAAATACCCCTGCTAAACTTAAAACAACAGATGAGATGATAATTAGCGGTTTAGAAAGCGAATTGAACTGTGCAACTAAAATGAGCAGAATACCTCCCAACGCAAAGAACAATGCTTTTAACAAAAACGATTGATTTTTTTGTTGCTCTTCTTGCTGCCCGGTAAATTGGTAATTTAAAGAATTATCCAAATCAAAACCTGACTTTAATTCGCTTTTAATTTTACCTACAGTCGCTGTGGGATTATACCCCTGAAGAACATTAGAATAAAGTGTGATTACTCTTTTTAAATCTTCTCTTTTAATAGAACTAAAGGTGGCTGAGTTTTTCTTATTTACAAGCGTAGAAATAGGCACCTGAACCATTTGGCCTTTGTTATTTCTAAAAGTGACCGGTTGGTTCATGATGGCACTTTCATCATATCGATTTTCTTCATTAAAGCGCACATTTATTTCGTAATCTTCATCTCCGTCTTTAAAGGTAGAAGCTTCTTCACCAAATATAGAACGACGTATGGTTTGAGCTATAAAACCTGTAGAAACACCCAGCTCACCTGCTTTTTCTCTATCTACAGTTAGGGCTAGTTCAGGTTTTTGTTTATTAACGTCTATTTTGAGTTCTTCAATTCCTGAAATACCTGAATTATTGATAAATCTTCTCATCCTTTCAGTTTCAGCCAGCATCAAATCGTAATCTTCACCTGAAATTTCAATATTAATTTCATAACCCTGAGGTGGACCGGCCTGATCTTTTTCTACCGTTATTGAAGCCCCGGCAAAACCCTGTACGGCTTGCCTGACTTCTTTTAAAACCTTGCTACTTTTTACATTACGACGTAGCTTAAATTCACGCATTAACAAAGTGATTTTACCGCGATGTGGCATCTCATTTGTAACTCCCTGATTTTTTTGAGGATTACCTGAGCCTTTACCAACCTGTGATACGGCAGATTCTACCATGAAGTTATAACCGTCATCATTGTATTTTTCAGCTACTTCAAATATTCTTTTTTCTACTTTTTTAGTAAGTTCATTTGTTTTATAAATGCTGGTACCTTCCGGATATTCTATATAAGTGATAATTTGATTAGGCTCATTTTCCGGGAAAAATAATACATCAGGTTTTACAACGCCTACAAGAACAAATGAAGAAATTAAGATTAAAATGGTTCCAAAAAATGCAAAATAAGCACGCTTCCCTGCTAAAGCAAATCTTAAATTAGATTCGTAGATACGTTCTAATTTGGGCAGCAAAGTGTATTGGAAATAATTAATGCCCTTAGTAAGAACATATTTGTAAAACCATAGCAGTAATGCGGCTAAAATACTCAGGTTCCCAAAGCCTCTTAATCCGGAAGAATCTATAGTATAACCGCTAACCAATAAAACAACACCTACACTGACTAAAATAAGCGACCATCTTATCATGACCTGTTTGTTCAGTGGTTTCTCTTTGACCTTCATTAACTGTGAAGTCAACATTGAGTTGATTAATAGAGCTACTAAAAGCGAGGAACCTAAAACTACGGATAGCGTAATAGGAAAATAAATCATAAATTTACCTATGGTTCCAGGCCATAATCCAAGTGGAAAAAATGCGGCTAAAGTAGTAGCAGTTGAGGCTATAATAGGTAAAGCGATTTCACCGATACCTTGTTTTGCTGCCTTTATTCGCGGCACGCCTTCCGCCATAAGTCGGTAAACATTTTCTACTACAACAATACCATTATCTACAAGCATCCCTAACCCCATGACTAATCCAAATAAGATCATGGTATTTAAAGTGTATCCCAGTCCGTTGAGTATTGCCAGAGATAGCAGCATAGATAAAGGAATGGCCACACCTACAAATAATGCATTTCTAAAACCTAAGAAAAACATCAAAACGGTGACCACTAATAAAACACCAAAAATGATATTGTTAACTAAATCATTTACTTGATTAACCGTTCTGATAGATTGATCGTTAGTCAGCGAAATGTCAAGATCAGCAGGGTAGTAATCAGCCAGCTCTTTATCTGTGATTTTTCTAATTTCATTCACAGCCTGAACCATGTTTTTACCGGAGCGTTTTTTTACATTTATAGTTACCGCTGGCTTACCAAATTCTCTAGCGAAAGTGGTAGGATCTTTTTCATGAAAATTTACTTCTGCAACATCAGCTAAGTAAACAGATTTATCACCTTCATCTTTTACTACAATATCCAGCAGTTCTTCAGGCTTCTCTATTTCTCCCTTAATTCTGATATTTTTTTCTACCCCATTTCTTATCAGTTCACCTCCGGAAATAGTAGTGTTTTCTGAATTTATTGCAGAAATAATATCCTGAAAACTCACTTGTGTGGCTGTCATTTTAAAAACATCAACAGCAACTTCAACCTCTTTTTCATCTACACCGCGAATGGTAGCTTCTTTAATTTGAGGTAAAAGCTCTATTTTATCTTGTAGATGCTCAGCGTAATCTTTCAGTTTTTGAGACGTGTAGTTGCCTTTAAAGTTAATATTAAGAATAGGCATCTCTTCAGATATATTCAGATCAAATACATTGGGCTCTACTTTAGCCCCATTATCTAATGTAGGCCAGGTAGTCTCAGCTTTTACCTGATCTACTTTATCTTTAATCAACTGCTTGGCAAACTCAACATTTATGCTTTCTTCAAACTCTACAACTACCATAGAGTAGTCTTGTAACGAAGTAGAAGATATTTCGTTAACCGACTTGACGTTTTTAAATTCCTCTTCAAGCGGTTCCGTGATAAATTTTTCTATTTCTTTAACTGAACTTCCCGGGTTTACAGAACTGATGTAGATTTTTTTCTCAACGATTTCAGGGAAAGATTCGCGTGGCATAGAATAGTATGCCATACTACCTAAAACTAAAATGATAGCAATGATTACAGAAACCGTAAGTTTATTATCGATTGCCCAGGACGATAGAAAAAATTCGCGATAGGTGTTTTTTTTGCTCATTGATTTTTAATTTTTTACTTTCACCTGTTGACCTTTTCTAAGGCCTTTTGCTCCTTCAGTGATAATTTGATCGCCTTTGGCAATACCCTCTATAATTTCAATTTGCCCATTATAGCTTTGCCCTAACTTAACTAATGCGATGTCTGTAATGAGTTCTTTGTTATCCTCTTTATTTACCTTAAAAATATAAGATTTGCCATCTGTATTTTCTTGCAAAATACTTTCAGAAATCACAAAAGCATTTTTGTTTTGATAATTATTGATGGTTAGCTTAACGACCATATTAGGTTTTAGGCTTTTTAAAGCGTGTGGTGTATTAACTCTAATTCTAAAACTTCTGTTATCAGGTTGTATGGTTTGAGCCACACGAGCAATTTCACTTTTAAAGCTCATATTTGCTGATTTACTTTTTACACTTACAGCGGTGCCTTTCTTTATACTGCCTAAGTAATTTTCAGGAATATCAGCCTCTATATAGAGGTCATCTAAACTGGTGATTCTAACAATAGGCTGATTGCCAGGCATGGCCATTTGACCTACATCAGCTATAATATCATCAATTTCACCATCAAATGGTGCTCTAACTCGTGTTTTGTTGAGTTCTTTTTTTACCTGCACTACATTTTGTTGTAGAGATTTAAAATTAGATTCGGCTTGTAGAAATTCAATTTCTGAGCCTATATTTTCATCCCATAATCTTTTTCTGCGCTCATAAGTTGTTTTGGCAAGGTTTAATCTGGTTTTTAATTCATCTAGTCTTTCTTGTAAACCACCATCATCTATCCTCGCTATTAAATCACCTTCACTAACCTTATCTCCTTCTTCCACATAAATTTCCTTTATCACTCCGGAAAATTCAGGATTTAAAATGATGTTTTCATCAGTGGTTACATTTCCCTGAACATTAAAATAGGTTTTAAATGTATCTGTCTTAGCGATTTTAGTTTCTACTAATACCACATTATTGTTTGGATTTAAGGCTTCTAAACGAGCAGAAATTTTGTTTAGCTGATTTTTAATAGAATCAACTGATTGCTGAAGTGCATCTTTTTTAGCTTGCAGTTCTTGTCTACTTCCGTTTTTAAGCAGTTCATCTGTTGGCTGTTCTTTCTCGTTAGAACAGGCTAAAATCAATTGACTGATCAGGATGAGGCTAATTAAATTTCTCATAAGTCTTATTGTTGGGTTGGTAATGGTTTATTGATTACTTTTTCGAGTTTTGCTTTTTGATTAATAACGCTTTGCATCGCGCTTAGATAATCATTTTGAGCAGAATAAAGCTGGGTTTGGGCTTGTCTTAATTCAAAACTTGTAGCAATTCCTTCCTTAAACTTGGTTCTGTTTTTATCAGCGATTCTTTGTGCTAAATTCAAATTGCTTACAGATGTATGATAATTATCTATCGCCATCTCAAAATCGTTTTTAGCTCGCTTATAATCTAATTTTATATTTTCTAAAGCTTGCTTCCTTTGCGTTTCAGCTTGTTCCTGAGCGATTTTAGCCCGTTGGGTTTTCGCTCGGCGTCTAAATGAACTGAATATCGGAATATCGAGACTTAGACCTACAATTGAGTATTGAAACCACTTTGTATTTTGATTAAAAAACAAAAATTTATCCTCATTAGCCACGGTTCCATAATTGATAAAACCTGATAAAGATGGCAAAGCATTGCTTTTTTCTCTTTTAAGCTCTAAGTCTCTTTGCTGTACCAGATTATCAGCCACCTTATAATCTATCGTGCTTTCTGGGTTAAAAGGTTCATCAAGTAATGATTTAGTCATCAATCCTTTAGTAGCTAAGTTTTCGAGCTGATCTGTTAGTCTAACTGATTGATCAAGCGGGATTCCAAGCACCATCTTAAATGCTTCTTTACTTAGTTGATAATTTCTAGTGGCATTTCTCAGTTGATTTTGCAGCTGCTGATACGTAATTTCAAGTTGCTCCACGTCTTCTTCCTCAGCAAAACCGTTCTCATAGATTTTTCTGGTTTCGTTTAAGTTCGATTTGGCTACCGCGATATTATTGTCTAAAATATCTATATAATTTTTAGCCACCAGCACATTCCCATAAGCCCTAATAGCTTCCTGACGAACATTGAGCTTCGTTTGTTGCTCTAAATTGTCAGAATAGGCTAAAAAGGTTTTGGCCGCCTGTAGGGCAACAATATATGTCCCGTCAAATATGAGTTGACTTAAAGTAGCTGAAACATTCATATTTTGCTGTGTACCAAATCTTAAATTCACAAAACCTGCGTCCGGGTTATTAAAGTCTGCCGGAACGGGTGTAACAATTTGCTGAATTCTATTTTCATAATCAACAGCAGCATTGATTTGTGGTAAACCTTCAGCGGTGGTTTCCCATTTTTGTTTTAAAGCTTTAGCCACATCTCTTTTAGCATTTAGGCTTGCATAACTACTATCTAAGGCAAATGTTACTGCTTCCTGTAAGCTAAAATTGTATTTGGTGTCTTCTTGTGCGTAGGCTGAGTAATTTATCAGACAAACAAAAAAGACGATGAGTAAAGGGTGTTTTATAATCATTGCTCTGTAAACTTTTTGCGTATTTTTTTTAATTTTCTTCTACCTTTAGGCGTTGTAATGCCGTGAAAATGATAATCTAAAAAGTCTTCATATAAATAATTAGATGAAAACTCATCCGGTGAAAAAACGTCTTGATTTGAGATTCCAGTTATACCTATATAATAAATTCTAGCGATAAAACTGACATTTAAATTATCTCTATAGATACCTTGTTCTATACCTTTATTGATGTTGTTTACCACACAAGATTTTATTTTATTAAACTGACGTTCACGCATGGAATGGTAAATTTCAGGATAATATTTTTGCAGTTGATATTCCGGTGCTCCTCGATTTCCCATTAAAACATCCATAACAAAGCTTTTAATGGTAAACATTTCCTCTATCGGATTTAAATCTTGTTCTACAATATCATCAATACCACCATCAATATATTGATGCACATGATCTGTGCTGGCTTTAACTAAATCGTCTTTCGAATCAAAATGAGCATATATAGTCTTTTTAGAAACGCCCATTTCTTTAGCTATATCACTCATAGTTAAGCTTTTAAATCCGTAGCTTAAAAATAGTTTAGCTGCATTTTTAACCATTTCTTCTTTCATCGGTGCAAATTTAACTAAGGAAACTTTAAAAACGCTAATAGTTTCCATGGTTTTTTAAGATTTTAACAAAATTATAATCAATGCCTAATGATAAATCAATACCAAATATGTTAATGCAAGATGAGGTAACAAGCAAAAGTAGACAGCTTAAGCGAGATGAAATGAAAAATATACATGATGGATCGTTAATAAAACTGATGAGTTGTCTACCGTTTTAGCGTATTTGCCTATTTTCGCTACCAAAATATGTTATGAATCTCATCGCTGATCATAAAGCCGCTTTTGAAGATTTTCTGCAAGAAAATCTACCCAGAGAAAAACCAGAGAACCTCTATGAACCCATAGCTTATATCTGCAATATAGGCGGAAAGCGATTACGCCCCATATTGACGTTGATCGCCGCTGAAGGTTATAGCGGTGAATACAAACAAGCACTTCCCGCAGCTTTGACCATCGAGGTTTTTCATAATTTCACCTTAGTGCATGATGATATCATGGATGATGCCGGCATTCGCCGTGGGCAAACCACCGTTCACGAAAAATGGGACATCAATACCGGCATACTGTCCGGCGATGCGATGTTGATCTTAGCTTACCAATATCTAAAAGAATATACGGGAGCCACGTATGAGCAATGCATGAAAAGATTTACCGATATCTGCCTGAAGATCTGCGAAGGTCAGCAGTTGGATGTGGACTTTGAAGCATTGGAAAAGGTGGACATGCAGGATTACCTCCAAATGATCCGCTTCAAGACCGCCGTTTTAGTGGGCTGCGCGCTGGAGATCGGAGCCATTATCGGCGGTGCGGATGAAGATCAGCAACAAGCGATCTATAAGTTTGGTGAACAATTAGGGCTGGCCTTCCAGATGCAGGATGATTATTTGGATACCTTTGGTAATGAATCAGAACTTGGCAAAAAGATAGGTGGTGATATCATAGAGAACAAAAAGACCTATCTGTATTGCAAAGCACTGGAGCTGGCGGATAAAAAAGAGGCGAACCAACTTTGTCATCTGTTTACGATCAACCCTAACGATCCATCCCATAAGATCGCCACCACACAAAAGATATTCCGCGACTCCGGTGCCGCCGATGCCTGCTTGAAAGAAATACAAACCTACTCCGACCAAGCTTTTCTGGAGCTGGAAAAATGTGGTATTGGTAAGGAGCAGTATCAGCTTTTAAAGACCATCGGGCAACAACTGATCACCAGGTCCAGCTAAGCCCAATATGTTAATAATGAGTTTAAAAACACAAAATCATCATCAACAAAGCTAAATTATGAACATAAGTTGTAATTTTGTAATTATCTTAGATGCTTTTCTATATTATGGATAAATATTCATTTCTCAATACGATACATCCCTCGCAACTTAATGAACTCTACAACGATTACCTTATCAATCCCGATCAGGTAGAGCCGAGTTGGCGTGCTTTCTTCCAGGGTTTTGACTTTGGGAAAGAAGAAGCGATCACCGTTGTAGAATCCAATGGTCAGGAGACTTCGGCCCAACAAGGCCAGCAAGAAGTCCCGGAAGATGTCCGCAAAGAGTTCCAGGTGATCAATTTGATCAACGGATATCGTCAGCGTGGCCATTTGTTTACGAAGACCAATCCCGTGCGCGAACGCAGGAACTATGAGCCTAAATTGCACAAGGAGAACTTCGGTCTACAGGATGAAGATCTTCAAAAAGAGTTCGAGGCCGGTGAGCTCTTAGGTATTGGGAAGGCTAGTTTAAAAAGGATCATAGAATTCCTGAACAATGTCTTCTGTTATTCGATCGGCGTGGAGTACGCCTATATCAGGAAGCCGGAAAAGGTGGAGTGGATACAGAATTTTATTTATAAGAATGAAAATCAACCCCAGTTTGATGAAGCTGAGAAAAAACATATCCTTAGAAAGCTGAACGAAGCCGTATCCTTTGAAAGCTTTCTCCATAAACAATATGTAGGTCAAAAAAGATTTTCACTGGAAGGTGGTGAAAGTTTGATCCCGGCATTGGATGCATTGATAGAAAATGCCGCCGACAAAGGCGTAGAAGATTTTGTCCTGGGAATGGCGCATCGCGGTAGACTGAACACGCTGGCCAATATATTCGGCAAGAACACCAAGGAAATATTCAATGAGTTCGCCGGAAAGGAATATGAAACAGATGGTTTTGATGGTGATGTGAAATATCATTTAGGATGGAGCAGTAAGCGAAAGACCGATAAGGATAAGACCATCAACCTGAACTTAGCGCCTAATCCTTCTCATCTGGAAGCCGTAGGTGGTATTGTAGAAGGGATTACTAGAGCTAAATTAGATAATCATCATGATGGCAAAGAAGATAAAGTTCTACCTATCATCATTCATGGTGATGCCGCTATTGCCGCACAAGGTGTTGTCTACGAAGTAGTCCAAATGGCTAAACTAGATGGATTTAAAACAGGCGGTACGATCCATATCGTGGTGAACAATCAAATAGGATTTACAACCAATTATCTGGATGGCCGATCATCCACCTATTGTACGGATGTAGGTAAAGTAACGCTATCGCCTGTATTACATGTCAATGCAGATGATGCTGAGGCGGTAGTTCACGCGATCAATTTTGCCCTGGCCTATCGTATGGAATTCAATAGCGATGTCTTCATCGATCTATTGGGCTACAGAAAATATGGCCATAATGAAGGTGATGAGCCCAGATTTACCCAGCCTAAGCTCTACAAGGCGATATCCAAGCACGACAGCGTAAGGGATATCTATGTGGACCAACTGAAAGAAGAAAAGATCATCGATGCGGATTACGTTAAAAAACTAGAAGAAGAATATAAAGAAGACCTCAGCAATAGTCTGGACGACTCTAAAAAAGACCAAAAAGCCTATTTAACCCCTATTCTTCAGGAGGAATGGGAAGGCATTGGCACTGCTGATCAAGACGGTATGTTAGAAGATATAGATACTTCTTTTGACCTTGACAAGCTATCCGATATCGCTGAAAAGATGACCAACATCCCTGAGGATAAAAACTTTATGCGTAAGGTGGCCAAGTTGATCAAAGCAAGACATAAAATGTACTTCGAGGACGATCAATTGGATTGGGCTATGGGCGAATTGCTCGCCTACGGCAGTTTGATGCAGGAAGGTCATAACGTAAGATTGACCGGTCAGGACTCTGAGCGCGGAACGTTTTCCCATCGCCACGGTGTATTAAAAGTGGAAGCTAGTGAAGAAGAATACGTGCCACTCAATCAAACCGATGCTAAAGGTGAACTTCATCTTTACAATTCCAGTTTATCAGAATATGGCGTTGTGGGTTATGAATATGGTTATGCCATGGCCAGCCCGAAGACCCTGAACATTTGGGAAGCGCAATTCGGGGATTTCAGCAATGGCGCACAGATCATCATCGACCAGTATATCTCATCGGCAGAAGATAAATGGAAGGTGCAGAACGCGCTCGTGCTTTTACTACCACACGGCTACGAAGGTCAGGGTTCTGAACATTCCTCCGCCAGAATGGAAAGATATCTACAGCTTTGCGCTAAGGACAATATGTATGTTGCCAATGTGACCACGCCAGCGAATTTCTTCCACCTGCTAAGACGTCAACAAAAAGCAAATTTCAGAAAACCGCTGATCGTCTTTACGCCAAAAAGCCTTTTAAGACATCCTAAGGTCATATCGACCAAAAAGGAGTTGGCGCAAGGAAAATTCCAGCCGATAATCGATGACAAGGATGCCACCTTTAAAAACTCAAAGGCCGTGGTCTTATGTCAGGGGAAATTCTATTATGATCTTTTAGAAGAAAAAGAAAAGCGCGGTATAGAAGATATTGCTATCATAAGATTAGAGCAACTCTTCCCATTACCTGTCGATCAAATGGATGAACTCATAGGCAAATACAAGCAAGCTGAAGAGATTATTTGGGCACAGGAAGAACCCAGGAACATGGGTGCTTACACGAATTTACTCTTGCATTATCCAAAGGCTAAGGATTTCAGGGTTTGCAGCAGAGATTTCTATGGATCGCCGGCAGCCGGTAGTGTAAGTTTATTCAAAAAAAGACATCAGGCTGTGATCGATGATGTATTCAAGAACTTTAAATCAAAAAACGACTCTAAATAATAAGAACTATGGCCCTAGAAATGAAAGTTCCTTCACCGGGAGAATCCATAAGCGAAGTAGAAATAGCAGAATGGCTGGTCAGTGACGGCGATTATGTAGAAAAAGACCAGACCATCGCTGAAGTAGATAGTGATAAAGCTACTTTAGAACTACCGGCAGAAGCAGCCGGGATCGTCACCCTAAAAGCTGAAGAAGGCGATGTGGTAGAAGTTGGCGAAGTAGTTTGTCTCATCGATACCGATGCCGAAAAACCTTCCGGCGACGGAGATAAGAAAGAAGCGGAAGACAAAAGCGATGATGCTGATAAAGGATCGTCTGAAAAAGAAACCCCAAAAAAGGAAGAAAAAGAACAGCCTAAAGCCGAAGAACCTAAGGCCGAGGAGAAATCCGAGCCGGCAGCTGAAAAAACCTATGCCAGCGGAACGCCTTCACCGGCCGCTAAGAAGATATTAGATGAAAAGAACATTCCATCCTCCGATGTGAAAGGCAGCGGAAGGGATGGCAGGATCACTAAAGACGATGCCGTAAAAGCTGAAGGAAAAGCGTCCATGGGAACGCCTGGACCCGGCAAAAGAGGTTCTTCTACCAAGAAGATGTCCATGCTTCGCCGTAGAGTAGCCCAGCGCTTAGTTGATGCCAAGAACGAAACGGCCATGCTCACTACTTTCAATGAAGTGGACATGAAACCGATCTTTGACCTGCGAAAAGAATACAAGGAGACCTTTAAAGAAAAACACGGGGTCAGCTTAGGCTTTATGTCCTTTTTTACCTTAGCTGTGATCAAAGCCCTGGATGAATTCCCGGCGGTCAACAGTATGATAGATGGCGACCACATGATCACTTATGACTATAAAGATATCAGCATCGCGGTTTCCGGACCTAAAGGACTAATGGTGCCGGTTATCAGAAACGCGGAAAATTACAGCTTTAGAGGCATTGAATCTGAAGTCAAGCGATTAGCGACCAGAGCGAGGGATGGTCAGATAACGGTAGATGAGATGACCGGCGGAACGTTCACCATCTCGAACGGTGGCGTTTTTGGCTCCATGCTCTCCACACCGATCATCAACCCACCACAAAGTGGGATACTCGGGATGCACAATATCGTAGAACGACCGATGGCGATCGATGGAAAAGTAGAGATCCGACCGATGATGTACGTGGCCTTATCCTACGACCATAGGATCATCGACGGTAAAGAATCCGTAGGTTTCTTAGTGAAGGTCAAAGAATGCTTAGAAGACCCATTGAACGAACTGATGAACGGTGATGCCATGCAAGCTTTAGAACTATAGGTCTAGCTTATGGCTAGACAAGTACTTATACTTAAAAAACAGCTCGTCTTTGATGAGTTGTTTTTTTTAAGTTTTCAAATACAACTTCTCCTTATTATAATCGATGATGGCATCAGCTTCCTGAAGAATGTCCGCGCCGATAATACCGTGGACCTTGGCCGCATGATGCTGTTCCAGGGCTTTATTCACATGGCTCAGGTCGAAAATGACCAGTTGCGCATCGTGGATCTCCCATTCGCCGATAGCTAAGCTGTTATCCGTTGATACCTGGGTTTGCATATTGATCGCACCGGCACCGGCCGCTTTTACTTCGCTATCCTCAGCGAACAACTTAAAATAGTCTATCTGTCCGGGATCCACGCAGGAGCTGGAAGCACCGGTATCCAATATGAACTTTCCGGGTTGATCATTGATCGAACAATCCAATTCCAGATGATGCGTATCCGTTAAGGTCAGTGGAACGCTTATATATTTTTTTGACGCTAAGAACTTGGCTAAAGACGACATGGAGATTTTTTAGCAAAGATAGGGTTTAGGATGTTAGATCATGGATTTTGGATTTTGGATTTTTTGACCTTCCCTAAATAGCTTTGACCGTTTTGGTCATGGATCTTTTACCACCCGATACAATCGGGCGGTAGCGGCCTGGTGATATCTTTAGGAAAAGTAGGTTTTAGAAGTATACGTAAAGTAGCGAATAGTACATTAAGGTGGAATGAAAATAGAATTTTTCCTTTCGCTGCCGCCCGATTGTATCGGGTGGCTAGGTGATAACCATAGAGAAACGCCATATTTATAAAAATAGTCTTTAAATAAAGGATTTAAAAGGTGCGTTGGAATTAAAATAGCATCTTGGTTACTGATAAGTAAACTTTACCACACGATATAATCGGGCGGTAGCGGCCTGGTGATATCTTTAGGAAAAGTAGGTTTTAGAAGTATACGTAAAGTAGCGAATAGTACATTAAGGTGGAATGAAAATAGAATTTTTCCTTTCGCTGCCGCCCGATTGTATCGGGTGGCTAGGTGATAACCATAGAGAAACGCCATATTTATAAAAATAGTCTTTAAATAAAGGATTTAAAAGGTGCGTTGGAATTAAAAAAGTACCTTGGTTATTGATAAGTAAACTT
>JAVLBJ010000044.1:0-18760 GCA_031581455.1 Psychroflexus sp.
TTCCAGGATTCATCAAAAGACGAGAAATAAATCAATGGTACATTTTGTTCTTTGGACCATTTGTTTGTGTTGATAAAATATTTCATAGCGTTCAGTTCAGAAGGTTGCGCATTTTCTACTAATTGTCCATCATCAGGCCAGCCGGTTTCTGATATGATAATTTCTTTGCCATTTGCTCTTGATTTGATCAAGTTATGCATAGATCTTAGATATGCTGCTGCCTGGTTGATGTCTGTTCCTTCCCAAAACGGGTAACAATTGATCAATAAAATATCGCAGGCCTCGATAAGATCTGGGTATTCTACAAATTTGTAATATGCATCTGCATAAGTCACTGGTATATTTGGCAACTCTTTTTTTACTTCACTCAAATAACTTAACACACCTTCTTCAATAAGGTCATTTCTCAGTAAAACTTCATTACCTACTACAGCGATATCAACATGACCATTCTTGGCAAGTTCTACAAGCGAATCAATTTCTCTCTGATTCTTAACGCGGTCTGTGCCTATCCATGCACCAACTATGGTTTTTAGACCATGTTCTTTGGCAATTTTAGGCGTTAATTCATTACCATCTGTACAAGAGAATGAGCGGACCCAATTTGTATGAGGTTTAATGATTTTCATTCTATTTCTAATCTGCACATCAGTTAATGTGTCACCTATGTTTTGACCTTCCTCGTAAGGACTAAAACACATACCATGAATACCATTTATTAAAACTTCATTGTGAAGTTCAACAATTTCATCTCTTGATTTGTCACTATAGTCTTGATCGTATTTGGGGTCTGGCTCAATGTTTTCTGACATCAATGATTTGAGCATGTTTATTTTATAATAATCTAGTGCACCAGGCTTGGCCTTTCTTTTTTCTAAAGCCCGACCGATTTCTCTTACGCGGTCTTCGTTCAGGTTATATTTTAGCATAACAAAGAATGCTAATGCAGCTGTGCCTGCTGGCACTACAATATCAGCTATTCTAAGATTATTCATGGTTTCTATAGTTTGTATGTCAGCATCAGGATTAAATCCAACAATACTTAAAATAACACCACTTAAAACAAGTGCAATAGATTGGCCGAGCTTAACCATTAACCAGTAGATAGCTCCAAAAGTTCCTTCTTTTCGTGGAAGGCCATTTTCTAATTCATCTAAATCGCAAACATCTGCAGTCATAGACATCATCAGCGTGAATAAACCGCCCATTCCAAAAGCAAAAAGTGGAATAGGTAAGAAAATAAGCCATGGCACTCCGTCTTCAACATTAATGGTAAACCAACTAGCGCCGATACTTTCTAAGTAGGGATTAAGGAAACTAAAAATTGCACCTAGTCCTTCTGTAAGTGATTGACCTATAGCTGTTTCATTGAATTGTGCATTCAGTTCGACATCAAAACCCCACCATTTGAGTACATATCCAACTATAGATAAAAAAGTAGACAACAAAAAGGCGTTGCGTTTACCAATTCGGGTAGCAATTTTAGAAATGATTGGAATAACAATAAATGCAGTAACAATTGCATTAATGGTATTGAACCAAGCTGGCCAAGTTCCTGCCATTTCATAACTTCCGCCATACATATAAAAAACAATAATAAATACCGCAAATGCGGCGACTAATTGGAAACCGTTGAATACTAAGAAAGTTGCGCCACAAAGTTTCATGAATGGTTTGTTCTTAGAAACCTGTACGATACCTTTAAATAGTTTATTTAGATTTTTAGCCAGTGTATTAAGGCTAATTCTTTCCCTGTCTTCCATTTCACCTGCATCCATACCCTTACAGAAAAGCGATGGCAAAATTCCAAAAACAATTGTCAAACTCCCTACGATGAGCGCCATTGTTCTTACGCCTTCAGGTTTTGTGCTAAACGTATCAGAATCTGGGATAATTACATAGAGCCAAGGAACAATCATCCAAGCAATTTGACCCATGGTGTTTGAAAATGCCATTAACCTTGTTCGCTCGTGGTAATCTGGTGTCATTTCATAACCCAAACCAACTAATGGAGTGGCGAACATGGTATTTCCAATTAAAAAAAGCAACTGAAGAATCATGACATGCCAGATAATATAAGACTCTGATGCATTATCATCAAGTTGCCACATTAAAAAGAAAAGTGTACCACTTAAAATAGATCCGAAAAATATGTAAGGCCTTCTTCGTCCCCATCTCGATTTTGTATTATCGGTAATAAAACCCATGATTGGGTCGGTAATGGCATCAAAAATTCTAGGTAAGCCTCCTAACAAACCAGCCCATAAAGGATCAACTCCCCAGGCGGTCATTAAGAAAAACTGAATGAATACGCCTAAGGTACCGGGTAAGATATTGAGTATGAAGTGACCTGCACCAAATGCTGCCTTTTGACCTACCGGGACTTTATGAGTGATTTTTGGCTCAGTCATACTACTGTGATTTTAGTTAATCATTATTGTTTGTAATGCTTGTGCATCAATATATATCTCTTTCTTTGATCCGTTTAAAGTCAATTCAAAAGATTTTTTGTTCACAGTAGGGTTAAATACCACTACTGCAATAGACTTGTCAGGGTTTTGAGCCGCGGTTAACTGTAGCTCGTTATCTTCTTTAGTAAAATCAATTCGTTTTGCGCCTGGTCTTATAAACTTGCTAAAATGTGCCATGGTATAATAAATAGGTGTGAAGTAAACTTCATCTTGCTGCTCATCAACAATGACGGGTGCTACACACCAGTTTTCAAACCAGTTAGGGCCGCCTTGTCTGTTGAGTACCATATTCCAATCTACCCAACCGTCAACATGGTTGTTTAAACACCCAATGATGTCTCTGGCGTATCTGTAAACCGGTCTGTATTTAGGATGCAAATATTTCTGATCCTCCGGTGCCCACTCCCAGCCCCAATCAGTAGCTTCTTTTTGCCAGTACCAGTCATCATCTTTCCATTTAGGAACTTGATCATCTACACAAGCTTCCGTCTGGATGAGATATTTGTCCGGTGCTTTTTCATGAGCGTATTGCAAAGCATCTTCGTAAATTTTAAAGGTGCTTTCATACCAGTGGATAGCGGTACCATCATAATATTTAGCATTTTCCTCATTTTTGTACATCACATCTACCCATTCTTTTAATCCTTCACGGTTTTGATCGTAGCCTAAAATTTTTAAATCGCCTTTACTGTCGTTTTCTAACTGAGGCCCCAAATGATTCTTGACAAAATCTGTCATTTCTTCTGGTGTATAATGCATGCTTTCCCAATTGTTACCATTACCATGTGGCTCATTTTCAACTGTAAAGCCCCAGATATCGATACCTTCTTCTTTGTAAGCATCTACGTATTTAGAGAAAAACAAAGCCCAGGTATCGTAGTATTCTTTTTTTAATTTACCACCTACCCAGTCGTTATTGGTTTTCATCCATGGCGCTGCAGTCCATGGGGAAGCAAAAATTCTAAATCCATCATCTGAAGCAGCCATGGCATCTTTAATCATAGGTATTAAATCGGCTGTATCAGCTTCTATAGTAAAATGTTCTAATTCGGTGTCTCCTTCAACGGGAGAGTAGGAATATTGATCTAAGGAAAAGTCACATGAGTTCATGTGTGTTCTGGTGAGTGAATAATTAGCACCTTCTGAAGAAAAATAGGCATCAATGATCTTTTTCCTGTTTTCACTACTTAATTGATTAAGCAAGTAAGCTGATGATTCAGTAAAAGCACCACCAAATCCACTAATCGTTTGAAATTTTTTATCGGGATTTAGTTGAATAGCCGTCATACTGTCCTGTGCTTCAACTTTTAATACTTTGATTTCTGTTAATTGATGACCACTTCTGGAAGTTTCATAAACTTTTACTGAAAGTGATTTATCTTCTTCTTTTTTCTCTTCTGTACAAGAATTTAACATAGGGTAAATAAGTAAAATTAAAAATGGTATTGACCAGCTTTTTATAAAGTTAAAGCCATTGTGATTTTTTTCTGATTTGCTTACATGTGTTTCCATAATCAATGATTTACGGTGATTTCTTCCTTAACCGGAGGTTTTTTTACATCAATAAGAAGGTCTTCAATGTTGCCGTCGTAGGTTTTGGTAACTTGCTTAGCATTTCTACCTAAACCTTTAAATGTTCCCTTATCTACTAGATCCCATAAAGCATACTTTGCTTTTCCATCTACAGTAAATAAGCCAAAATGATTTTCAGAACCCTCTGGATGGGCTGCATCTTTCCAGGGCTCATCAAATGCTTCAAAGTAAAAACAAGACACATTGTTTTTATGCGACCATTTCTTTATTTTTTGATAGTATAATGCCTGTTTATATTCATCAGTAGCCTTAGATCCATTTGAACCATAATGTCCACTAGATTTGCTAGCCCAGCCGCTTTCACCAATATGAACCGGCTTATTTACACCTAATTTTTGCATGTAGCTAACTACACTATCATACTGTGAAACGGCATAGCTCAACGCGCGATGCATTACTTTCTCAATGATTTTCTTATTGCCTAATTTCGTTTCCTTTGGTAAAACACCCCAAAAAACCGGATTATAATGCGTATCATGCATCGGGTAGGTATGTATGGAAAGATAATCAACAGATTTGATTAGCTCATTAAGCTCTGGGGTATGATATTGTTTTTCTCCGCCACCCCAGGAAGCAAAATTGTCTGAGCTGGTAATCCATAAATCCTTATCGAGTTTACCTTCATTTTTAAGATTCTGTAGATACTTAACCCATTTAAGAATGATATGTGGCTCTACAAAATAGGCGGCGGCCCATTTAACCATGGCTTCATTACCCACCGCAATTACTTTTACTATGTCAGAATACTCATTAGCTAAAGCGACTGCTTTATCTATCTCTTCGTCGTTTTTCTCGCTTTCTTCATTGTGATTTAATGGTTCATCTGTCCAGGCATTTTTACAATCTATCCAGGCACCCAGCATCAAGTACATTTCAAAATTAGCGTCCGAATGCTTTAGTTCTCTGATGGCTTTAAGCACATTTTCAGCATGAGGTAGTCTTACATTATAGGTTCTTAATATCCTAATGCCCATAGCATGAAGAATTTTCAGGTCGTTTTTAAGTTCCTCTACACTTGGCTGTTTATCTCTTGTTTTAAATCTATAACCACCATAAGAAATTGCTGGGTACTTTGAATTTCCTAAAATATCTTTTGCTGTAAGCTCTTTCTTATTATCCTTCATTTCTTTTTTTTCATTCGACTTTTTATCACATGATATGATCATGATGAGCATGATATAAAATCCTATGTGAAATAACTTTTTCATTTTTATTTTAAGACGGTTTCGTTGATATAAACTTTAATATGATCAACCGCGCCAGTTCTTTTAAAGATGTCATTACTCATCTCTTGCTCAATTTCTGTTTTATCAAAAGTTGATATAGACTGGTCTTTTAATATGACTTTAGTTTGATCAGCATCAGCAATGGTGTAGATAACAGGTATTTGACAAAAAGTAAAGCAAAGGGAGTTACCTGATATATTGATTGTCTTAAAATTACCATCTATATCTACATATGAGAACGTCTTATCTTCACTTAAGAATTCGTTTTTTCTAAGTAAGTAAGGTTTGAATTTCAGTTTACCATCTTCTATGAAAATACCTAATTCACCAAACCTACTTAAGATGTCCTCTTTAACCTGCCCTGTCATGCCAGGTTGTTGAGCTCCTTTTCCGTAGGGTGTATGTGAATAAGGGTCAGTAGAAAACGCTCCGTAAAGTTGTGGCGATTTATGTACGCCTATTCCTTCGTTTATTTCATAATAATGCTCTAAAAGATGACCTATGTTTGAAGCATCTGCATTGTCATCATATGCTTTAATGCAGGTTTCGAGCACTGCTAATTGAAGTTTAGACACCATATGCCAATAGGTAGAACCCAGGCCTTCGTAACCATAAAAAGTGCCTGATCTTCCTGTAAACGACTTATGATTAAATACTTCTTCAAATACGTCTAAAACTTTTTGATAGTCTTTATTTACCAGATCAGCATATTTAGTATCTTTAAGTTGATGTAGGGCTTCTTTTAGATCTTTTGCGTTATTGAAATTACCATTAAAATGATAATTGCCTTTTACATCTTTCTCTAAAATGGTTTTGTTTTGATCATCGACTAATCGGGTTAACAAGTTTGAAGTTTTAACCAGGTTTTCAGGAATGTTGTTTCTATCCAGAAATCCTTTGAGTTTTTTATTAGGGTAGAGGAGATAGCTGTATTGATCTGGTCTAAACAGATCGCTGTTTTTAAGAGCATCTAATAATTTAGCGCTTTCACCTGATGCTAAATATTTAGAACTAAGCACGGCTACCTGACCTTCTAACATTTCTTCGAGGTAGGAGATTTCTACTTTGTTATCGTCTTTAACCGTCATTAAATTATAAGCATGATACAAGTTGTCTTCTCTTTTATTTACGGTAATCGACTGCTCTAAAAATGCTAAACTTACTTTGATAAAACTTTTGATGTCTTTTGAATGAAGCTGTACTTTTTTACCTGAAAAACCATTAGTGTAAATATGGGTTCTAAATTTACTTGCCGGTTTAGCCAATCCATCTAAAATGGTTTTTCTTTTCTCATCTGAAATATCGCTGTTTAATACATTTTTATGTTGATCAAAAGTTTGATGAATCGCAGAAAACATATCATGTAATTCTTCCGAGACGTCATATTTTTCATCATCTCCAATATCAGTACAGACATCATCAAAAAATGCTAAAAATCTTCTAAGGTAATATAGAGTGACCATAGAAACACCGTTGCCCACTAATGCATTATTAGCATCATTCCATTCCGGGCGTTGTGTATTCATCCAGATACCTGCCTCAGGAATAAAATTAGATAATTTAGCTAAGGTTGTAGCCAGAATTTTTTCTAAGAAATTTACATGTAAAATATTGCCTTTTACATCTTGTAATAAAGCACCATCAGCCCCCAGCTTAGCTCTTTTATCTCTTATAGATTTATCCTGATTATGATCAAACTCAATAGTATCTTTAGGATCATTTAAAATATCATGGTAAGATTTAATCTTGTAAGGGACGTTAGCATATACAAAAACATTAGAATTGAATAGTTTAGCTAATTGATGAGGCTTGTAATTTTCTAGTAACTCTAAAAATTTGAGCAAATAAATGATTTGATGATCACCCCAGTAACCTATGTAAGACCAGGGGTCATCAGGCTCTATAACTTCCCAGTCAAAACCGTCTTTTGTAAGTCTATACGGGTTGTAACCATCAAATGTTGAGGCATTTAAAAATTTGTAGATCATACTTTCTACAAACTCTGGATAAGAATAAGCTAAGCTTTCCCAGTTCTGGAAAATATCACGCCAATTACCTTCATAATCTAATATTTTGTTGCCGTCTTCATCTTTAGTATTAATAGAAAACTGATTCCAGGGTCTACTTGGGTCTCCGTGTCTTCTACTAAATTTGAGTGGTAAATATTCCAGACAAAGCCTTATAAAATCCTCATCACTCTCATCTGCCGCTAATGACTTTAAATCTGTTAGTGAAAATTTATTTCCTAAAGCATCTATATGTTTGCCGTATTTTTTGAATAGATTGACATTGGCTGTTTTAATGTATTTTTTAAAATCATTAGCTTCAATATTATAATTATCATCAAATATACCGCCGCGCATGATATTGTACATGGTATTAGAATAGTGCCTAATATCTCTTAATTGATCACTTGAATACTGAAGTCCATCTGCGGCAGCATCTAACTTAATAAGATTTTTAGTGCCTTTTTCAATATCCTCGTCAATTTGTTTAGATAGATTAGATCGACTTTCAATATCGTCTTTAAGTTTAAATACTTTAGCATGATTATAATTGACATCAGCTATAAACTGCCAGTTTTTAGAACTTTTGCAATCTAATTCTAATGCTTGATGAACAAAATAAGCGCCTTTTTCAGCCTTGACATCTTCTTCTTGCTTAAGCGGTTGATTATTTCTAAAATCTTCTAACTGTAAAGAAGACACAAGGTAAGTAGGGTTATCTACATTTAATGACCAAACCACATTAGATTTTAAGGCTTCGCTGGGTTCAGCTTTATCTACAGGAACTGCACTCAAAGCATAGATACCTAAGCCAGTTTCACTTTCTAGTTCATTTCTTTTGTAGGCATCAACAAGATTACTGCTTTGAATCTGCAAATCACTAACCACGCTTGCCGGCAGAATGTTTTGCATACCATCAACACATTCTAATTTAACGGGTTGATCAGCATTATTAGTCAGCTTAGATTTTTTGATAAAACCAAAAGCATCACTTGAGCACCATTGATAAGAATAGGTAAGGTTTAAAGAATGATTAATTTCTTCAAAAATAATTTTATTACCATAGATGTTCTTGTATAAATTTCTGGTTAATTGATATTGATTTGCATATCGGGTAGAAAAAGGTTCCCAAAAGTGGATCTTATCTTGTTGATGAACTTTAAATATAGCCTTGTGCCCAGTTATATGAGCTGATTCTGTAACTTTATCATCTGTATAATAAGGAAAAAGAGAATATTCAGCATTTTTTCTTCCGGCGGTAAGTCCGCCATTACTTGAAATAAACATCCAATGATTTGATGCACTGACAATACTCATAAAAAATGATCTTATGGCGTCGCTATTTTCAATTTTTAAAAATTTTTCATCATTGATTCTTAAAATCTCCAATTTCTCTTTTGCTAGAGCTTCCGATATCTTATTCATATATATAATTAGTGTTTTATTCTTCGATTAATTTTAAAATTATTGTAGGTTTAAAGCAACATTATCTATTCTAACTAAACCCGCATCACCATTACAATCAAATAATACTCTAGCATCTGGTGCGCCAAAGCCTTCCGAACTCAAAGTTAATTCAAATTGCTGTTGAGAATCAGTAAGATTTACGATCTCAATATCATTTGAAAAGTCACCGCCACTGAGGCCAATGCCAGCGATTAAAGTTCTGTTTGTATCAGACCATGCATCAAAGGTTAAAATATAGGTTTGACCTTCCATGATAGGCAATTTTTGACTTAAGTTGACAAGGAATGGTTGATTAGGATTTGGATTTGTGATGTCTACTTGATAAAAAGAATTGCCATTTTCAGTAACAACCGGAGCAGGAGCATTGTCATCTACGCCTTCAATCCAGCCTTCAGAGCCGTTTTCAAAGTCACCATTTACAATTAATACCAGTTCTACATCTACAGTATCCTCAAAGGTTTCTGTCTTTCCATTGGCATTAGTCGCTGTAAGTGTTACGGTGTAGGATCCATCTTCATTATAAGTTTTTACGGGATTCTTCACACTTGAAGATGTGCCATCTCCAAAATTCCATTGAAAATCTACAGCTTCATTAGATAAATTGTTAAAAGTTACTGTTCTGTTACTTACATCTGTCACAAATCTGGCTTCAAAGCCTACAAAATCTAGTCCACTTTCGTTGTCTTCACAAGACAATAATACCAAAGAGAACAGAAATAATGTTGTAAGTAATAAGTTTTGTTTTAATTTCATTTTAAGGGATTTTAATTATTCATAAACTCTAACATAATCGACAAACATACTTTGCGGGAAAACTGTATTGGCATTTGGAGCGCCCGGTAAATTACCACCTACAGCTATATTTAATATTATATAGAATTCTCTATCATTAAACACCCACTCACCTTCGCCATCTGTTTCTTCATCTACATCTTCCGGTGTTAATGATTGATACAGCTTATCATCAACATAGAAATTAATTCGGTTTGGCGACCATTCAATTCCAAAAACGTGAAAATTAGTGTCAAAACGATTATTCTGTAGTATGTATTCTTTAGAAATAGATTCGCCCCCGCTATAACCCGGGCCATGTATGGTGCCAAACATAGCTGTAGGTTCGTCGCCAAGGCATTCCATGATATCAATTTCACCAATTTGCGGCCATACTTCACCATCGCTATCTTCTCCTAACATCCAAAACGCCGGCCAGTAACCTTTGCCGTATGGTACTTTAATACGGGCTTCAAAGCGGCCGTATTTTTTTTCAAATAAATTCTGGGTTGTTAATCTGGCTGAGGTATAATTACTGCCTTCAAAATTTTCCTGTCTGGCCGTAATAACTAACATGCCATTCTCAACTTTTACGTTTTCAGGTCTATCCGTGTAATATTGGAGCTCATTGTTTCCCCAGCCCGGAATACCCTGGTCTGTACCATCTCCAATTTCAAAATTCCAATTTTCTGGATTTGGAGCGCCGTCAACATCAAATTCATCAGCCCAAACTAAGGTATTGAGGGTGACAACCTCTTGTGTTTCATCTAATTCACAACTTACCAAGCAAATTGAGAATAGCATTAAAATTGGTATGTATTTCATATTTATATGTAATTGATTCATAATTGATGTATTTAGTTACTCAGTATAAAAATATATGTTATCTAAAAAGATATTAGAAATTGTTGGATTATTTGGTCCAGACTCTGAATTAAACAGTAATAAACCAATACGATTTTTATCGGTTAATCCTGAAAACTGAGATAGTGGTATATCAAAACTCACCCAATCATCTTCTAATAGTTGATCACCAGAAATCAAATACGAACCCGTGGTTTCAGACGTACCATAATTGGTTAATTCTAGTAGCAATCTATCACTGTCCTGAAGTTCTTCTTGTACGTTAACATCTATATGCAAATGGGTTAGATCTGTCGCGTTTACAGGTTGTACTGCCTCAGCCGGGAAGGTAACGTCATTAAAAACAATACCCACAAAGTTTAAATCAGTATAACTGATTATATTTTCTGGCCCTACAGGCTGAACACCTCCAAGGGTTGTTTGAAATGGTTCAAAAAATGAATTATACCTTGTTACCGGAATATCCTGATAAGCATCGCTAAAGATAGATACAACATCTTCTGCTGGTCTGGTAGGCGTAGGCGCAAAATTAAAACCTCCTTCAACGTTAAGCGTTAAAGAACCTTCTGCTTGAATACCTCCCATTTCAGCTGTAATTGTAGCCTGACCTGTACCTATGACAGACACCAAACCGGAGCCATCAACTGTGGCCACATCAGTATTTGATGATGAAAAGTTGAAATAATTAGCAGATGCGTTTACAGTTACATCTTCACCTGAGCCCGTATTTGCTGTTTGTGTAAACCCGTCAAGTTCAATAGGTACATCCAAAAAGCCTTCTGTAGTTTCATTTTCACCATTATTTATTTTAGGTCTGTATTGGCCTATAGTGCCTAAATCTTCAAATTTTATTTCGTCAATCCAAAACGTATAACCAAGATCAATTGTATTGTTTTGACCTGGGTCTACATCTAAATTTAAAGCACCAGCTGAGAAAAGAAACATCCCTTTTTCTTGCGTCAATTTTGACGGATCAGGAATAGGTATAATTACTTTTTTCCAGTCGGTTGACAATTCAATATTATTAACACTCGCTGGAAATTTATCTTGATCAAAATCTGAACCAAACCCAAATTGTCCAACAGTCGCTGTAGTTGACCCTTTTACCCAAAATGTTAAAGCATTATAACCAGTCAAGTCTCTACCTTCGCCTCTGTCTATAAATATACCTCCTACAAAATTTCCATTAGGATTATTTGGGCTTGGAACGTCAATTCTGATTGAAGACGAACCTAAATAAGCTTCATTTTCATCTGTCCCAAAACTTTCTGGGTTAGCTCCAGCAGATGGATCGAATGATATAAAAAATTCATCTGTCAATCCAACTGGGTTATCAGTGTAGACTTCCGCTGTCGTAGGAAATATTGCCGGCACAGCATCCTCTGATACTTCTCTTTCGCAGCTTGTAAATATCATTAATGATAGTAATACAAGTCCTAAAAATTTAAAATATGTGTTTTTTTGCTTTATCATTTTAATATTATTTTCCAATGTTAAATCTTATATATGTCATAATCTCCCATTCAGATCCGTTTGGGAAACCAAGCGGACTTAATGGCGGGTCTTGATTAAATGTGCCTAAAGGTGCAGCTGTTGGTTCATATCTTGGAGAAAATTGATTAAGCGATCTCCAAATGCCTCTAATACCTATTTGCGTAGAAGGCATGATGTACCATTCCGGCTTGCTTAAGTTTGTTGATAAATCTAGCATTAACTGTAGCGGGAAAGTTAAGTTAAAATCCCTATGGTAGTCAAAAGGACCCCAGTCATCAACTTTTACTTCACCTTTGATCCAATAATTCTTATACCTCACATCTAGATTACCACCAAATCTACCTGTAACTAATCTTTGTGAATCACCTCGAGCTTGACCGTTACCATAATAAAACGTTCCTACAATACCCAGATCAGGGTTTAATTTTGAAACGATTCTTGCATGTGCTTCCCATAAATCTTCTGCCGGTACTGAATTACCAAAGGCAAAGAATTCACGTGTATCTAAGAATCCAATATGGGCGTCCATGGTAGTAGGCAAATGTCTATAGACAAAACCGGCACTCATCGCAAATTTCGCGTCTTCAGCTCTGTTGTTATCCCAGTTGTACATATATGTTCCCGGTGTTGGGTCATAAGTGAAAAGAATTTCACCAGCTGTTGTTTCTCTGTTCCATCTTACCGCGAAAGGATCATCAATAAAATTTCTTAATCTTCCGGGCGCATCGCCATTATTTGGCATTGGGTCTACCAGTGGTTTTTGCCACAAGAAATTAGGCGCAATTTGCCATTTGCCTACATTATAGGTAAAACCTGAAAGAAAATTGGCCTGGTTACCGCTTCCGGTATCCTTTAATTTCCAACCTGTAAAGGTTAGGGTAGGATCAGCACCACCATTAGCCACAAGACCCATAACAGCCCCTTGCGCATACCAATTAAATTTACCGCCTGCATAAGTGATTTTAGCTTTACCACCCCAATTATCACTCTCTTTAACTTCATCAACGACTACATCTCCGTTATCATCAATATCCTGATAAGTACTGCCATTTAAAGGACTACCTGCCCAGATACCCCCAAGGGTAAGGCCAAAGTCACCAAACTCTCTTTCTACAGCAAGCGTAGCTCTTTCTATAGGCCATGGTGGAATAACACCACTTCTTACCTGGTTTTGATCTAATACACGACGTCCGTTTTCATCAAATTCGAGGTCTGTTTCTAAGTCTCTGTTATAAATCCCTGCGATGTCCCATTTTCCTACTGTTTTTTGATATTTAAATAGCATTGTAGGATTTGCGCCCCACCACAATTGTGGGCCAATAGCCGCTTTAAGGCCGCTTAAGTCTCCTTTACCGTCAACTTCTATACCAGAGATAACCCCGCCGTAAATGTCTAGGTTAGGTCCGTAGTTGGCTTCCGGATAAACGCCAAAGAAATCACCTTCATAACCCCAATGATAATGCCCTGTTCTATAAAAACCGCGCAAATCAAATAAATCATTACTCCATTCAAAATCTGCCTGATACACTTGTAGGTTGTTATTATCCTGAATCACAACTTCACCATCTGGCCCTTCAACACGTATAGGTCTAGCTCTATTTTCATAAAAGATTTCGTTGATAGGATTTTCAGCAACACTTCCTACAATGTTGAAATCAACATTAAACTTAACATTAGCTGCGGGTTTACCACCTACGCCAATGAAGTATGATTGCATTTCATCAAAACCTAATTGATTAGGATAGCTGATATTATCAGGATCCGGGTTGTCAGGTGTGGTGATTAAGCTTCCACCGGTATAAAAGGTTGATAAATGGGCTGATATTCTACTGATGCCAACTTTTCTCGATTCGCCACCTCCCATAGCAGCTTTGTCGCCCCTTGCTTTAAGCATAGCTTCTGCTAAAGAGATATTGTTAAAATAATTATTAACAAATTTTAAATCTACACCTTCAGCAAACGGGTCTAATTTATGCGCTTCTTTAAGCGCATAATAGGCCGCTCTAGGATATAAGTCATAAAGTCCTCTAGCATTTGTAGGGCCTTTAGCGCATATCCCAAACCATTCTTCATTCATATTATTTTTACCTTCTTCGTAATCTAAAGCATAACCACCGTTAGACCATGAAGCGGTGGCATCATGCACATTTAAGTTTTTTGTTTGACCGGTTTTCCACCAGCCGTCGCTAAACTGAAATGTGAATCCACCAATAGAGTTATTAGCCTTTCCAATGCCTGCTACATTTTGATAGATTTCCTCCCAATTCTCAACCATATAGTAAGCTTGCATTTTTTGGTCTTCTTGATTTTCTTTGGCATTAAATGCGTCTGAACCAAATTCAGTAAATAAAATAGGTTTACCATATTCTTCTTTAACACGCGTAAACGCATCCCCAAAAGATTCTCCTCTATACATATTAGTCCCATATATATCTACATCAGGACATTCATCAGCTATGATATCTAAGAATAACAAATCACCATTACATAGGGCTACAGGAACGTTATCGTTAATCGATTTCATTTTAACGGCTGCATCATTCATAAGTTTATACATAGGTCGACCCCTCTTTTCACCAACGGCTCTTTTTTGATCCTCTTCGTCAGGAAAATCCTCTGTTTCAGCACCAGCCCAGAATAAGCCATAATTATTTTCATTACCTAATAAATATAATAAGAGACCTGGCGTATTTTTGTAGGTTTCTGCCAAATCTGTAATTTCTGACATTAACAGATCTTTGGTTTTTGGGTCATCATATTTAGTTGTTGGTGTCCATACCCCATCAATGGTAAGGCCATACCTACCGAAAGAATGGTTTAGCATGGTGTAGATGTCGTAATTTTCATAAATGTAGGTAATCCACTTGGGCTGAATGCCTGTGTAAACCCTTATGGTGTTAACGCCCATATTTTTAAGCAAACCCATTTCATCATCTAAAGCAGCTTTAATAATGTCATCAGGCTGTTCCCATAAACTGTAATTGAAATTTTCACCTATGGGTACATAACTCCAATTCATTCCGTTAATCACAAACTTTTCTCCATCCACATTTAGATAGCTTCCTGAATTATTATCGATAATTTCAACTTTATTTGCTTGTGCATTTATATTAAGGCCAAGTAATATAAAGATTAAAAGGAAAATTGTTTTTTTCATAACTTTTAGTTAATTATTTATTATCAAATATACAACGTTTTCGTTAAGATTCTTTAAATAACAAGCTATACAAATTGTATACATCTAAATAAAAAATTAATAAAAAATAATTTTTAATGTACCTATTTCTTATAATGTTTAATTAAAAAAGAGTAAAGATAAATAGCATGGATACTATGATGTATAGGTAATGCTTAGGTTGATTTTAATACTTTAAATGAATCTGAAATAGATTAACATCCTTTTATGTTTTTTGATGCATATTTAGATAGTAATAAGACTCTAATTACATGATAATAAATTAGGACTATGAAATAAAAAAAACCTTTTTCAATAATTAGTGCTATGTTTTTATAAAAAAAGGTAAATAGATAGTCTAAGTTTTGTTGTAAATTTTTAAAATACAAGCTTGATTCTATTTCTGAAATCATTTACCACCAAGAAAAAATGCAAATTAAAATTAGTAATTACTTAATGTTAAGTTTTAATTAAAAAGGGAAGACCTTTAAGCCTTCCCTTTAATAAAAATATGTTTCAATTAAAAGGGTTATTCATCTACAGCCTGGAGGATAAACCACCAGTCAAATTCATTATTACCATCAGTTGTTCTTAATAACAACTCATTAGGAACAGATCTGTCAAATATTTCATAGTTATGGTTACCACCTGTGTAGTATCCAATAAAACCAATACCAGATATACTTATAGTTTCCTTTCCAGACAGTTCTATCAATGAATAAGTTACTTGAAAATCTTCAAAAGGTAGATTTTCAATATCCGCACCATTTGCTTCTCCGCCCGAAGCGCCAAGTTCGTCGATAAGACCAGCACGACCGAATACCGTTCCAGAAGAATCAGTACCTCCTTCATCATTATTAGCATTGGTAATAAAGGTGAAATTATTTTCTGAATCAAAAATGTATCTATCATCATACATACCAACGCCTACTTTTTCATTTATTCCTGCACCATAAAATTCTGTAGGTATATCGCCGTCTACAGGACCTAAACCAAAATGGTTAGGCGCTTCAGCTTTAATCCTCCAGGTTCTGGAAGTCACCGCATCCGGGTTTTCAGGGTCAAAGTTATACAGTTTAGTTTTTAACTCTACTGGTGGGTCATAGGTGACAAGTACTTCAACATCAACTGTTTCAGAAGTTGATACGCCACCTTTTCCGTAAGCAACAGCTGTCACCGTATAGGTGTTGACGTCTTGATTAGAAAAAATATACGATGCCGTACCGGACGGCGCATTCTGTTCATTACCGCTATACTTAAATTCATAAGATATAGCATTGTCAGCATCAGCAGTAAATATAACTTCACCACTTCCATCTCCAAAAGGATTATCAGCATCAGCTCCGACTATTTCAGTATCGATAGTTAGATTACTCGGGGCTACTATTTCTCCAAATTGTTGATCGTCTTCCTGACAGGCTATTAAGCCTATACAAAGACATATAATTAAAATTCTTTTAATATTCATAAGTTATTAATTTACAAGTTTTATTTCGTCAAAATAATATTCGCTTCCATCTCCAGCATTACCGAAATCAAAGAATATAACTATTCTTACATAATCTGCCTCAGGTGCATCGCTAAAGTCATAGACTAATTCTTCCCAATCGTTAGCCACACTATTGGTGATATCAACTTCGTGAGTTGTGCCACCATTATCACCGTCTTGATCTTCTATTTTTAATTTCACCGTAATACCAGACGTTGGTGAATGCGTTTTAACGCTAATATTTGGAAAATTATCTAAGTTTAATGGTTCGTCTAGTTCAAAAAATGTTCCGGCCCATACTTCTGAACCAGTTGTTTTTGTAAGATTAGCGACTTGCGAGGTCGTATTGATTCCCGTAGGATTTGGATTAGAGACTACTTCAGTATCATCTATATTGCCAAATACTGTAAATGTGGGTGCTGGGCCTTCAAAATCCTGAACACCTACACTCCCGTAATTCACATCATCAAAGTAATACTCATTTCCTGCACCGGCTTGTCCTAAATTAAAGAAGACGACCATTCTCTGAAAGTTAGTTGGGTTACTACCAAATGCAGAGAAATCTATGGTTACAGTCTCCCAGGCTGAATCTACTGTAGTGGTTGTACTCTCTTCGATTGAGTTATCAGGATTACCTATTTCTTCAAACTTTACCGTTACAGTTGTGTTTGGCACAGGAGACCATACTTTTAGAGAAACATCTGTGCTCACAGAAAAATCTACAGGATTTTCCAAATCAATAAATGTACCAGCAAAATCCGGAGCGCCATCAGGTCTTAGTGTGGAGGCTACCTGACTACTTGAATTTTCAGCATCCTGATCTGGGTTTGCAATTACTGATGTAACAGCATTACCAAAATCTGAAAATGGATAGGCAATAGGGTTACCTTCAAAATCTAATGGAAAATCAATTTCAAACGGCTGAGTAGTTCTCAAATTATCAAAATAATAGGTTTCGCCTGTACCTGCTATATTAAAATTAAAGAAAATAGCAATCACATTATAATCAACAGATTGATCTACATTAGGTAATGTAAATTCCACAGTTTCCCATTGATTAGCTACGGTAGTAGATGCTTCTACTTCAGTAAATAAGTCGCTGTTCTCTGAGTTTTCTACTTTAAACAAAATAGGAGTTCCGGCAGCTGGCGACCATACATCCATAGCTACGGTAGTCGTTGTTGAAAAATCGATAGGTTCACTCAAGGTAGCGGATGTTCCTGCCCAAGGCTCAGAGCCATTCACTTTTGTGTAAGAAGCTACTTTAGGACTGTCGTTAACCGAGCTCGGATCTGGGTTATCAATGATGGGAACGCCGGCATCTTCTCCGCCACCAAAATTTGAGAATGTATAATCTACTGTTGATGATTCAAAATCAATAGGAAATACAAGTGGATCAAATATTTCTACGTCCTCGCTATAACTCGTTGTAGCTTCTCCGCCGCTTAAAGCTGTAACAGTTACGGTAAATGTTCCTACTGATGTATAAGTGTGTTCTAAAACTTCATCTGCCATTAGGGGCGTAGGATCTTCACCATCAGCTTCATCTCCAAAGAGTACTTCGAAACCAGCTGCATTATCAGCTGAAGCTTCTACTGTGATTGTAAGCGGATCTGAAGGATCATTTGTTATTGTTACCTCTAAATTTTCAGGTGGTAAAAAAGATACTACTAATTCCTGTGATACTGTTGTAGAATCATTATTAACGTTATATCCCGTTAATTCAACATCATAAGTGCCTTCTTCATATACATTCTCAACAACATCGCCTGGTTTTACTTCTGACACAGGTTCTGAGTCATTACCAAAATCAATCTTAAACTTATTCGCACCATCACCTTTTGGGATCATACTGACTAAGCCTGAATTATCCTGAGTAATGCTAAAATCAAGACTTAGATTTTCAGGGATAGGGACATCGGCCTGTAATAGTTCTTCATCGTCTTCACATGCTATAATACCTATGGCAAGGAAAATCATCAATATTTTATAAAAATTTGTTTTCATCATGATTTTAATTTTTAATATCCTGGATTTTGTTCCCAATTACCTTGACTAAATTGGATTTCTTCTAAAGGTATAGGGAATAATTCGTGTTTACCAGCTTGAAAACCCTCAATTTCCTGAGCTGCTCTACCCGTTCTAACAAGGTCAAAGAAACGATGTCCTTCACCTACTAATTCTAATCTTCTTTGCAGGTAGAT
>JAVLBJ010000045.1:0-17104 GCA_031581455.1 Psychroflexus sp.
AAATACCTTTGTATAAACCTGTTGCTATACCTAAAACAATGAGCGGATTGTGACTAAATGCAGCTAAGAAATTGGCGTGTAGCAAATCATGTATAGCTCTTTGACTACCGCAGCCCGGACAATATAAACCCGTAATTGAATGAAAAGGACAAGACGGGAAAAAAGAAATAGATTCTGGGTTAAATGCGAAATAAATAACAATTAACCCGGAACCTAATATCAAATAAAAAAATAGTTGTTTTTTTTTATGATTGGTAAGTCCATGATTCATATCAGGAGATCAAACAATTAATTTTGTGGTAGATTTTCAAATTGTTCAAATTCTCCACTTTCTAACATTGAGAATATAGCCACCCCATAAATAGCAAATGATAAAATAACGACCACTAAACCTGCAACAGCAGCTACAATCCACCAGGTTTTAGCATTTTTAGAGGCTCGCTGGGCACCTTCATAATCACCGGCCTGCCATTTTGAGTTAACCTGTGTGGCGTAAACAATACTGACTATTCCAGCCGGTAGACAACAAAGAATTGTGGTTATAATAGCCAGAGCTAAATGATTGTTAGGTGGAAATTGAGGTTGATTTGTAGGGTTTGTTGCTTCCATAATTTTTATTTTGATGGCTAAATTAACATTTATTTAAAAAATTAAAAATATTTTCAAGAATTAAAAATAGCCAATAAAAAACCCAGACCGTAAAAACCTACTACAATTAACCAACCTAAAACACCGATAACTATCGAGACAATCCACCAGGTTTTGGCATTAGCAGAGGCTCTCTCTGCTCCGGCATAATCACCGGCAATGTATTTAGAATTGACTTGTGAGGCGTAAACTATACTTACAATTCCTGCGGGTTGACAGCATAATAATGTAGTAACAATAGCTAATGCCAAATGGTTATTAGGAGGATTTTTTTGAGGTGAATTGTATACTTCCATGTAGGTTTATTTTGCGCTTAAAAATAAACATTTATATGAAATTTGGACTCATCTAATTTTTAAGTCATCAAGCAATGCCTAACTAGCTTTAGCATATTTTCTAAACTTTCTTCTGGCGAAATAACCTAAAATACCTAAAACCACAATGCTGCCTATTATAAATTGATAACTAATAATTTGATCGCCACTGGCATAAGAATGAAGCCCGGTTAAATAGAAATTCACCCCAAAATAAGTCATCAAGATAGAGCCATAAGCGATTATAGCACCCCAATTGAATGCAAAATTTCCTCTTAAACCCGGAACAAACCTCATGTGAATGATAAATGCGTAAACTATAATACTAATAAGCGCCCAGGTTTCTTTAGGATCCCAACCCCAATAACGCCCCCAACTTTCATTAGCCCATTGTCCGCCTAAGAAATTACCAATGGTCAACATAATTAAACCTACCGTTAATGCTAACTCATTGATAATGCTTAATTCGCGAATATTTAGCTTGAGTTTTTCTTTGTTATGCTTATTCATAAAAAGCATCAGCACTAATGCTACAATACCGATAATTGCACCAAGCGTAAAAGGACCATAACTGGCTACAATAACGGCGACGTGAATCATTAGCCAATAAGAATCAAGTACCGGTTGAAGGTTGCCAATCGCCGGGTCTAACCAATTCCAATGAGCTACCATTAGTATGATTGAAGTTACAAATGCGGTAGACCCCATGGTTAAATCACTTTTTCTGCCAAATGCCAGACCAAAGAACATGGTTGCCCAGGCCACATAAATCATACTTTCATAAGCGTTAGACCATGGCGCATGTCCTGATAAATACCATCTTATACCTAATCCTGCGGTATGCGTTATAAACAATACCAATAAAGCTATTTTAGTAGCCGTAATAAACCTGTTTAACAGTTTACTGTCTTTAAAAATTTGAAATAAGACAGCAAATACCATCAATAAACCTAAATAGAGATATAACTGGAACAGTAAATTAAAAATATCTATTTTATTGTAGAGAATCTCTAAATCTACTTTAGTCTTTGAAGGTATAATTGCCTGATTTCCTGTTTTACGTTGAAATTTTTTCATACTTTCTAACAGGTCATTTGGTTGTTTATAATCACCTGTTTGTACAGACTTGTTAAGCGTTTGCACATAGAGAGGCAAAACATTGCTCACATAAATGGAATCCTTATCTGTAAAGTATGCTTTTTCCGGTTGATTTTTAAAATCATAATATGACACCCATTCATCATTTGGATGATCCGGTACCGGGAAAATGCCTAAGGTTCTGCCCTTTAGAGTATTAAATAGTAAATTGACTTTTTCATCAGCATCTATAAAATCTTTTTGAAATTTATTTTTTGGTTTAGCTCTATAGGCAGCATCTAAGTAGGGCGATAGTTTGTACTCACCGGAATCTTGTGTAAAAAAATCGGTTAATGAGACGTATTTCTTTTCTTTATCTACATCTAATATTTTATGAATGCTATCATTCTTTTTTTCTATTTCTATTACCGGTGCTGCAAACCAGACCTGAGAAACTTGAAGCATAGATAGCATCAATTGATCGGCATTGAGGCCTAAATACTTATCTCTATTACTGATTTTTCGCATCAACTCAGAGGCATAAGTATTCATAGGCTTCATGCGACCCTGATAGTCCTGAATGATTAACTCCCCAAATTGACGCGCATGTTTCTTTGAAACAGCATTAGTTTTTATTACTGAATCCACACGTTTTACAACCATCTCTTTTTGATGGCTGTGAGATTCTGCGTCTTTAGCTGTTAATGTATCTTTAGATGTCTGTGCATTTGTGATTCCCAAACTAAATAGTATCAACAAAATGCTGAGTTTTGCCTTTTTCTTTTTCACTTTTTCTAATCTTTTTCTCAGATCACCAAATCGCGATCCTTTGTCAAACATAATCAGCATCAAACCGGTATATAAAAGAAAATAGCCAATATAAGTTAACCAGGTTCCCCATTTGTCATGATTTACAGATAGAATTGTACCTTTTTCATCAGGCTGAAAAGAGGATTGGAAAAATCGATATCCGCCGTGATCTAAAACATGGTTCATATAAATGTCATAATCATAAGAACTACTGCCATCTACCACCTTTACTTTGCTTTTAAAAGACTGGTAGCTAGGTTGATCTTTATCTTGAGTTCCCGGCTGTTTCTTAGCGATAAAATCGTGCAGCTTCAGCGAAAAAGGCAGTTCTATTTTCTTGCTGCCATAACGCATAAACACATCATAATCACCAAGTTTTACTTTTTTCATATCCTTTAAAAAGCCTTTTCCGCCTAACATATTTAAAGTATCTGTTACACCATTAGCGGTGACTTTGACGCTAACACCATCTGGCAAGTTTTCTGTATTTTTATCTGCTGGAACGACTGTAAATTCTCCTTTTATAGGCATTTCAGGGAAAACAAAACTGCTTTTGCCTATTGTATATAACGACCTAAAGTTTAAATCCTGAATGCTATCTTTATATAATTTTCCCTTTTGTTGCGTAGCCATCACCATATAATTACCCTCAAATGGTGATTTTATGGTAAAGCCAGTATCTGAAGTGCCTAAGATGTTGATCGCACCTTCCGTATACTTATTAAAAGCAAATAAAACATTGTGAATATTAGATACTTTGCCCTGTTCTAAATAATGACTTTCTCTTCCGGATTGACCCGCTTCTACAAGCTCAAGGAATTTTTTTCCATCTTTAGATGGTTTTATACCTTTTTCAGCACCTTTAATATAATCTACAACTTCATAATTTACAGGATTTCCATTAAAATTGGTTGATATAGTTTTGTTATTATCAATTCCGGGCGCTAAAACCAAAGGAAAGTGTTGGGTTTTTCTTTTCATTTCCCCATCGATTTCCCCATCTATAAATGTAGTTAAGTAGGTTTTTTGAGAAAGCATTTCGTTAGTAACTTCACCTTCTCTAATAGGCATAGTGGCCTCATAACCCACATAACGCGTTACCCAGGCACCAACTAAAATCAAAATAAAAGATAGATGAAACGTAAGGGTAGTTATCTTTTCTTTTCTTAATAGTTTAAATCTAAAAATATTACCTATAAAGTTGATGACAAAAAAACCCATTATTGCCTCAAACCACCAGGCATTGTAAATCCATTCTCTTGCTGTTGTTGTGGTATATGAATTTTCTACGAAAGTCCCAACTGCCATGGCTAAGGCAAATGTAATAAACAGTAAAGCCATCAGTTTTGTGGAAAATAATATCTCAGCTAATTTCTTTTGAAGCATGCTAAAAATTCTATTTCGCAAAGATACATACAAAGGCTTGATTTTGTAAGATTATCTGTTTTAAAGCCCTTAAATAAACAAAACTTTAAGTCTCATTTTAGAAATGTAGATAGGGAACTAAAAGAAGATTTACTCATTTTGTTTTATTACTCCAAATTTTTTATTGGATGCAGATAATAATAATATTATACCAATGATGATTAAAGGTATACTGAGAAGCTGTCCCGTATTAAAAAGCCAATCTGCTCTTTCAGCTACTTGCGGTGCCTTAAAATATTCTACAAAAAATCTAATAGTCCATAGCAGTGTAAAAAATACCCCAAACATATAGCCATGAATATTTGATTTTTTTGTTTTCCAATAAATGACATATAAAATTATAAATAAGACCAAATAGCTAAAGGATTCGTACAATTGAGCCGGATGCCTTGGGAAGTCTTCTCCTAACTGAACGAATACCACACCAAAATCGCTTTCAGTAGGTTTTCCCACGATCTCTGAGTTTAAGAAATTACCTATTCTTACAAAAATTGCACCGAAGGAAACAGGGATAACAATACGATCTAAAACCCAGAATACAGAGCGACTTACTACTTTTCTTGAAAATATAAGCATAGCTATAAATATACCAACAGCGGCACCGTGGCTGGCTAAACCCCTAAAGCCAGTGAATTTAAACTCCGGCACAAACTGAAACGGTAAGAATACAGATAAAGGATCTTGACTAAATAATTCTATTTGATAAAATAACACATGTCCTAATCTTGCGCCCAGCAAAGTCCCAATTATTGTATAGATTAAAAGTTTATCTAAAACCTCTAATTTTATATGTTCTGATTCAAATATTTTTTTCATCAAATAATAACCGCCTGTAAAAGCTATGAGAAACATAAGGCTGTAGTAGCGGATCGTAAAAAAACCTAGATCAATACCTATAGAAGGATCCCAATGCAGTGCGTTAAGCATAATATTATTTTAGCAGCGAATATAAGCAGAATAGATATTTTCAAACTTAAATTATATCATTTCTGATCTAAATTTATACTGATAAAAATAATTGAAATTCTATAAATCAAGAGTTCATTTTATAGTGAGATTTTTATACGATTCGATAATGTAATTAGTTTTGAAAGTTTTAAATGATCACAATTAATGAATTCTTATTTTTCATATTATAATTAACTATTTGTTTTTCAGTTGATAACAACATGATGATAATAAATTATAAAGTTTTTAAGTTTTGTAGGCTTCTAAATATTATTTAGACTCCTATATTTGTAACATAATTATTAAGATGAGGTAAGAGAACGGCTCGATGACCCTCAGGCAACTTCAAGCGTTGAAAAGTGCCAATACCGTCCAACTTAAAGGAATAATAAAATGACAACATCTACACGATTTACAATCCCTTCTATCGATAATCGATTTACTGATTCCATCATTTTGAATTGGTATAGCTATATGTGTTGCTAAACAGATATAGTATCTAATTTTCTTATGGAGATTTGATGCTCAATAAAACGTGGCGAACTTATTTCGTCCACCCTACCATTTATATAATTAATTCATAAATAACTAAAAATCAATAAAATGTCACAAAATCATTCACAACTTGCATTTGAAACCTTGCAATTACATGCCGGTCAGGAAGTAGATTCTGATACCGGTTCTCGAGCGGTCCCCATTTATCAAACCACTTCTTACAATTTTAAAGATAGTGAGCATGCCGCTAACCTTTTTGGTCTAAAGGAATTCGGGAATATTTACACACGCATCATGAACCCGACGACAGATGTCTTTGAAAAAAGGATCGCCGCCCTTGAAGGTGGTGTAGCCGCCGTTGCTGTAGCTTCCGGTCAGGCAGCGCAGTTCATCGCGCTTACGAACATTCTGGAAAACGGCGACAACCTTGTATCATCGCCTTATCTATATGGCGGAACTTTTAATCAATTCAAAGTATCGTTCAAAAGATTAGGCATAGAAGCCAGATTTGCTGATGGTGATGGCGTGGAGGACTTTCGCAAAAGAATAGACGGGAACACAAAGGCCATCTATCTGGAAACCATCGGTAATCCTGAGTTCAACATCCCAGATTTTGATGCGGTCGCCGCTTTAGCTGATGAACATCAAATTCCGCTGGTCGTTGATAATACCTTCGGTGCCGGCGGTTACCTTTTTAATCCGATCGCGCATGGCGCGCATGTTGTTACGCATTCCGCGACCAAATGGATAGGCGGTCATGGGAATTCCATTGGTGGCGTTATTGTGGATAGCGGAAATTACGATTGGGGTAACGGCAAATTCCCCCAGTTCAGCGAACCTAGCGAAGGTTACCACGGATTGGTATTTGCGGATGTGTTCGGTAAAGATAATGATCTGGGCTTACCTAATATCGCATTTGCCATAAGAGCTAGAGTTGAAGGGCTTCGCGATTTTGGACCGGCCTTAAGTCCATTTAATTCCTTTCTTTTATTACAGGGATTGGAAACTTTATCGCTTCGCGTTCAGCGTCATGTTGATAATGCACTGGAAATAGCCAAATGGTTAGAAGCTAAGGATGAGGTGACCTATGTGAATTACCCGGGTTTAGCAAGCAACAAATATCATCAGCTGGCTAATAAATATATGAAGCACGGCTATGGTGCAGTGCTTACTTTTAAGGTGGAAGGCGGAAAAGCCCAGGCCGATGAGATCGTTAACAATGTTAATTTGATCAGTCATTTAGCGAACGTAGGCGATGCCAAGACATTGATCATCCATCCAAGCAGCACCACTCATCAGCAATTGGCGGAAGAAGAGCAGAAAGCAGCCGGTGCAGTTCCGGGACTCATCAGGTTATCAGTAGGAATAGAGAACCTTGATGATATTAAAAATGACCTTGAACACGCTTTTGCGCAAGCTAAAATCCACGCCTAGATGAAAGCAGCGCATTTTGAATTTTCTGAACAAGAACTGCTGCTTGATGATGGTTTTACCACAGAAAACGGCGAGGAATTGGATTTTGCCCAAGTTACTTATCATACGGCCGGCGTTCTCAATAAAGAACGAGATAATGTCGTCTGGATCTGTCATGCCTTGACGGCGAACAGTGATCCCGGTGAATGGTGGGCGGATCTTTTTAGGGAAAATAGCTGGTTATCAGCAACAGAGCATTTTGTGATCTGCGTTAATATTCCCGGGAGTTGTTATGGCACATTTGGTCCATTGGACCTGGGCAATGGCACTGCCTTATACCATGATTTTCCGGAGATCAGCATACGTGATATTGTAAAATGCTTGCGTTTAGTAGCTGATAATATCGGTATTAGTAGGATCGCTTATCTGATAGGCGCGAGCATGGGCGGACAACAAGCCATGGAATGGGCGATCCAGGAACCGGAAAGAATCGAAAAATTGATCTTATTGGCGACCAATGCGAAACATTCGCCCTGGGGAATCGCCTTTAACGAATCCCAACGCTGGGCGATAGAAAATGACACAACCTGGACATCAAATTCTCCGGATGCCGGTATCGATGGAATGAAGATCGCCAGAAGTATGGCACTTTTGAGTTACCGAACCTATCAGGGATTTCATTTAACGCAAGATGATCATTATCAACCGAAAATGCAGCGCAAAGCATCCAGTTATCAACGCTATCAAGGGGAAAAATTGGCGAAGCGGTTCAATGCGTTCAGCTATCATATCCTATCCAAAGCGATGGATAGTCACGATGTTTCCCAAAATAGAGAAAGCCTGGAACATGCCTTGCAAGAAATTAAAGCTGATACTTTAGTATTGAACTTAGAAGGTGATGTCTTATTCCCATTAGAAGAACAGGAATTTCTGGCCCAGCACATCAAAAAAGCAACATTAATAACCATTAAAAGCCGATTTGGTCACGATGGCTTTTTGATCGAAACCGATCAGATCAAAGAAGTGGTCCAGAATTGGCAACAAGAAATCGATAAAACAAGGATCAATGAAAAAACAACATAATATACCCACCGGACTATTTGGATTTGGCACCGTAGGTGAAGGGTTATACAATTTACTCCGGGAAACGGATAATGAAAGCCTTGATATCCAAAAGATCGTGGTAAAAAGTAAAGATAAAGCAAGAAGTATAAGCAATGATAAGCTAAGTTATGAGCCTGATGATATCTTACAGAACGATGCTATACAACTGGTTATCGAAGCCATATCTGATGCAGAAGCAGCCTATCACATCGTCACTAAAGCTTTTAAAAACGGCAAGGATGTGATCACGGCCAATAAGAAAATGATCGCGACCTATCATCAGCAATTGATCGATCTACAGGAAGCTACCGGCAGGAAATTGTTCTATGAAGCGGCGGTTTGTGGTGCTATTCCAGTGATCAGGACACTAGACCAATACTTCCCTTATGACAAAATAACATCAATAGAAGGCGTTTTTAATGGCACGGCTAATTTTATATTATCTAAGATGGAAGAAGGTGCCAGCTATCAAGATGCGCTTCAGGAAGCCCAGGACCTAGGTCTCGCAGAAGCCGATCCCACGAGCGATGTAGAAGGTTGGGATGCGAAATATAAACTATGCATCAGCCACAAACACGCCTTCGGCAAGACACTATCACTTGATGATATACCTAATTATGGTATCGATAAGATCACACCTACGGAGCAACAATTCGCTAAGGAGAACAACTATCGTATCCGTTTAAAAGCCATTGCGAAAAATGGTGCGTTCAGCGTGCTTCCGCATTTTGTATCAGAAGATGATTTTGCTTACCATTTAAAAGGCGAGGCCAATTATATGGAGATCAAGAGCCAATATGCCGGTGATCATATCCTACAAGGACCCGGCGCCGGCGGATTTCCTACGGCATCAGCCATAGTAAGCGATATCGGACTTTATCAGGAAGGTTATGGTTATCAGTATTCCAGATCTAATTCTTCTGATGTCAACAATGAAGAAAAAACCTGGTTCTACATAAAAGGTGTTGATGAGCATAAGATAGCAGAAACTACCGCTAAGTATATAAAAGAATCGATAGAGGATGAAATCTTCTTTCTGGTCAATTCCAGAGTGGATTTTATCAAATCTTTACATCCTGATATTCTTTTGGCCATAAATGAAGATGTTGAGCAAAAGTTCGAAAAGTAATTTTATGGATAATTGAAATCAAGAAGATGAATTTCATTTACCTTAGCGGCAAAAAATCAAATGAGCGCGTTTTGGGTCATAGGATTGATCGTGGGCTATTTTGGTGTTCTGATAGGCATTTCTTATTTGACCAGCAGGAATCAATCTAATGACACTTTTTTCAAGGCGAATAGACAGTCTCCCTGGTTTCTGGTGGCGTTTGGGATGATCGGTGCGAGCCTCAGCGGTATTACTTTTATTTCTATTCCCGGAACCGTTGGTGAGAACAGTTTTAGCTATTTTCAGGTGGTTTTGGGTTATACGATCGGTTACGCCGTCATTAGTTTGGTCTTGCTACCACTTTACTACAAGATGAACCTGACATCCATCTATGAGTTCTTAAAAGCCAGATTTGGAAGATCTGCTTACAAAACAGCTTCAGGCTTCTTTCTCTTATCGCGTATCGTAGGGGCGGCATTCCGCCTTTTTCTCGTAGCCAATGTTTTGCAATTGATATTGTTTGATGATCTGAACATCCCTTACTATGTAACGGTTACGGTAACCATTTTATTGATATGGATCTACACCTTTCGCGGTGGCATCAAGACCATCGTTTGGACGGATAGTTTGCAGACGTTTTTTATGCTATTGTCCATGGGAATTACCATGGTCATCATCGCAGATGAAATGAATATCTCAGCTGATCAAATGCTTACTTATATAGGCGATCATGAGAATTTTAAGATATTCTTCTGGGAGGATTTCAAAAGTGCCAATTTCTTTGGGAAGCAATTCATCTCCGGGGCTTTTATTGCCATCGTCATGACGGGATTAGACCAGGATATGATGCAGAAGAACCTGACCTGTAGGAATTTAAAAGAAGCTCAGAAGAACATTTTCTGGTTCACCATCACTTTGACCGTGGTCAACTTTCTCTTTCTTTCTCTGGGGATACTTCTTTACGATTACGCGGCCATTAATGGTATTGAAGAAACAAAAGATGCGATATTCCCGGCCGTCGCCACTTCTGACCTGATGCCGATAAGCGTGGGTGTTTTCTTCTTATTAGGATTGATCGCTGCCGCTTATTCTAGCGCAGATAGCGCCTTGACCTCTATGACAACATCCATTAGTGTTGACCTTTTTGAGATAGAACAAAAGCAATCTCCAAAAAAACAAATCCATACGCGTAAGATGATCCATGTGGCTGTTTCACTAACCTTAATCGCTGTGATGATGATCTTCAGGTATGTGATCCAGGATGAAAGCGTCATCAATAAACTGTTCAAGTTCGCGGGTTATACTTATGGTCCATTGTTAGGGATGTTCGCCTATGGTATTCTATTCAAACGAAAAGTCATCGATAAATGGATTCCTATCATTGCGATCGCGAGTCCTGTTTTGAGCTATGCCTTAGATAGCTCATTAAGCTATTTCTATAACTTTGAATTAGGGTTTTTCGTGCTTATCGTGAATGGACTACTTTGCTTTATCGGGTTATCCCTTATTTCTTCAAAAGCTTCTTAACGATCAGATAGTTAAGTTAGAAAGTTGATCGACAAGATCTAAAAACCAAAATTCATATTAAAACCTTGATAGTTGCGTTAAATACTGTTAAAGCTTGTAACATATTCGCTCTTTTAACGTTTAATAAAATGAAGCCAAGTTTAAAATTTATTTGAATTAGCCTTTAAAAAATAGAGAACTTGTAATCCTCGCTTGAAAAAGCGGGGATTTTTTCTTGTATTACCATTTTATGATGGCACTGCCCCAGGTAAACCCACTACCAAAAGCCGAGAGAACCAGATTATCGCCAGATTTGAGCTTCCCTTTTTCCCAGGCTTCCGTCAGGGCAATAGGGATGGAAGCGGCCGTTGTGTTTCCATATTTTTGAATGTTGTTATACACTTGATCATCAGACCATTTGAACTTTTTCTGAATGAACTGCGCTATGCGTAAGTTGGCTTGATGCGCGATGAAAAGATCCACATCTTCGGGTTTGATCAGATTGGTCTGTAAACCTTCCATGATCACTTCAGAAAAACGAACCACTGCATTCTTAAAGACCAATTGACCGTTCATATAAGGATAATACTTTGGGTTTTCCTGAGGTGCTTCTTCAATGATATCATCTACCCAATGCTCTGTGCTGGGACTTACAAGGGATAATTCCTTAGCGAATTTTCCCTGTGAATGTAAATGTGTGGATAATATCGCATGGGCATCATCATTTGTTCTTTGTAAGACCGCAGCTCCCGCGCCATCGCCAAATATGACCGATACGTTCCTGCCTCTCGTGGTCATATCCAGACCGCCGCTATGATTTTCACTGCCGATCAATAGTACGGTCTTGTACATACCGGTTTTGATGAATTGGTCGGCGACGGATAGGCCGTAGATGAATCCGCTGCATTGATTTCTTACGTCCAGTGCCGGACAGGTATCTATCTCGAGCATTTCTTGTACCTGAACACCACATCCCGGGAAGTAATAATCCGGGCTTAAGGTCGCAAAAACGATGAGGTCTACATCATCCTTATCTACATTAGCTCTTTCTAAGGCTTGTTTTGCCGCTTTACAACCCATAACGGCCGTAGAATTGCCATCGCCGGGTTCGATATGTCTGCGCTCATGGATACCGGTCCGTTCTACGATCCAATCATCACTGGTGTCCATTAATTTTTCCAGGTCATGATTAGTGACCACTTTTTCAGGTACATATTTGCCGAGACCTTTTATTTGGGAATGATACATGTTCAACTATTTCAATGAACAGGCAATATACATTTTTGCCATTGATAGGACTGGTTTTATCAGCAGATTTGCTATGTATGCATAATAAAAATCAGCAGACCTAAGTTCATCTGCTGATCTTTATTTTCAGGGATTGACAATATCAAGCTGACCTTTTGTCTTTTATATAACTTTTGTAATGGTCGACATCTATCTTTGCTTTTAGGTCATGTAACAGATTATAAAGACCAAAAAAGGTTCTATTGATATAGATAAAATGTTTACTGCCTCTATTGCCGTTCATCTTACGCAGTTGCTCATCCTGACTGTACTTTTCACTTAATCCGGATACCTTCTCCCAGAATTCTTCATCGCCAAAATCGAATGTTTCGTCGTGGAATGGCGTTGTGAACAAGCTTAGCATCTCATGGAATAGGGCAGAGAAGTATTTTACTTCTTCCTGAGTATCATCAGGCCTTAAAATCTCCAGCTCTTTGAGCTTATCGTTGAATATCTTAGGGTCGTTGATGTTTTTCGGGACGGCAAGCTCGAAGTAAGGCGTGTAGAACTTATTCGGTATTTTTTTGATGCAACCAAAATCTATGGCGATCAGTTCATGATTTTTAGTGACCAGGAAATTGCCCGGATGCGGATCAGCGTGAACTTCTCCCAGTTCGTGGATCTGATACATATAAAAATCCCATAGTATCTGCCCGATTTGATTCCCCACTTCTTTACTAAAATCCGTTTTGGCAAATTCGCTTAAATGCAGGCCATCCATCCAATCCATGGTAATGACCTTTTCGCTGGATAGTTCAGGATAATATTCAGGAAAGTGAAGTCCTTTGATATGTGAACAATCACGAGCGGCACGCTGGCTCTGTTCCAGCTCAAGCTCATAGTCGGTTTCTTCCATCAACTTATCTTCTACCTCTTTAAAGTACTTGTCAGAATCTTTTCCTTTTATATTGAACATTCGGGTAGCGACAGGTTTGACCATGGCCAGATCCGAACTGATACTATCGGATACACCGGGATATTGTATTTTTACCGCTAATTTTTTACCGTATTTCTCTGCTTTATGCACCTGACCGATACTGGCTGCGTTAACGGATTCTAAATTGAACTTATCAAATATGTTCTCAGGATAATCACCGTGATATTTATTGAATGTTTTTCTAACGAGTGGCGCGGAAAGCGGCGGCACACTGAATTGCGCTAAACTAAAACGCTCTACAAATGCATCAGGCAGTAGATTTTTCTCCATGGAAAGCATTTGGGCTACTTTTAGTGCACTTCCTTTTAGGCTCTTTAGTCCATCATAGATATCTGAAGCATTACTTTCGTGCAGTTCATCCTTAGTATATTCCGGATTAAAGGCTTTCTTTCCATAATATTTGGCGTAATTCCTACCTAACTTAGCTCCGGTGGTAACCCATTTTGTAGTCCTACCTAATTTTCCGGTAGGTATCTTATCAATTGTCTTCATGTTTAAGCTTTCATTTGTTCTTTGTAGAGAAACTTACCCAGATCCACTACTTTCTCTATCGGCGTGTTATCAAATACATCAAAGATGGTGTTGACAGATTTTTCTATCGCCATGTCCGTCTTCTCGAATCCAGCGGATTGGTCATCCCTCCAGAATTTCAACAGGAACAAAAATTGGATCCACGCACCTTCCGAGAATACACGTTCGCTGTTTCTCAGAAAAGAATAGTTCTTTTCATCATTGTCCATTTCTATCAATTCTTTCGCAAATGATTTGATATTTTGACGTAAACCTTTCAATTGTGGCAGGTTTTTCATCATATCTTCCTGTTCTTCTAAGGTGAATAGTACATAACTTCTATTGGCGGTCAATATTTCAAAGAATGTATAAAAGAAAGTGAGCATTTTCTCTCTGGAATTATACTGACCGACTTCCTCGTTCTTGTCCATCAAATTCCTGGTGTTATGATAGAACATACTCCATATCTCATTACGTAAACCTTCAAAATTGCCAAAGAACTGGTAGAAATCCGCTTCCTGCATCTTGTTCATCTTGGCAAATTTGTAAACTGACTTAGGATGCTTTTCATGTTCTAAAACATAGTCCATATAAGCATCTACAATTTGATCTTTAGTAATTTTTTTCTTTTTGGTATCAGACTGTTTGGCCATAATTACAGTTTTTTTCAAAATTACACGCTGTTGACCTTTTTAAGCGAATCAATCAACAAAATCTTTTGTTAATTTTCAGTCCAACTGCCAAAATGTCAATCTACGTGTATTGGTATGTTTTTCGCTAAATGATGATTAAAATTTATTATTATGGCAACAGGTTCTATAAATGTATCCGCTGATAACATATTTCCGCTGATCAAAAAGTTTTTATATTCTGATCATGAAGTTTTCTTAAGAGAACTCATCTCTAATGCAACTGATGCAACGCTTAAATTGCACCATTTAGTAAGAGTAGGAGAGATCAAAACAGACATTGGTGATCCTAAGATCGAAGTAAAAGTAGATAAGGACAATAAGAAAATCCATGTTATTGATCAAGGTGTCGGAATGACACAAGAAGAAGTAAAAAAATACATTAATGAGGTCGCCTTCTCCGGAGCTGAGGAGTTCTTGGAAAAATACAAGGATAAAGATTCTAAAGATGCCGGCATCATCGGTCATTTTGGTTTGGGTTTCTATTCGGCTTTTATGGTAGCACACAAAGTGGAAATCTTTACCAAATCCTGGAAAGATGAACCGGCAGCGCACTGGACTTGTGAAGGAACAACAGAGTTTACCTTAGAGGAAGCTGACAAACAAGACCGAGGAACAGAGATCGTTCTTCATATCAATGACGATGACAAAGAGTTCTTAGAAGAAAGTAGGATCAGTGAACTACTCACTAAGTATAACAAGTTCATGCCGATTCCGATCAAGTTTGGTACCAAGGAAAAAGAACTGCCTAAATCAGAAGATGCCAAGGAAGATGAAGAACCCAAAAAGGTAGAAGTTGATAACATCATCAACAATCCTGAGCCGGCCTGGACAAAACAGCCGTCTGAGCTTGAAGATAAAGATTACAAAGACTTCTATCGCGAGTTGTATCCGATGCAGTTTGAAGAGCCGCTCTTCCATATCCATTTGAACGTGGATTATCCGTTCAACCTTACGGGAATCCTTTATTTCCCTAAGATCTCACAGGATATGAGCATTCAGAAGGATAAGATCCAACTTTATCAAAACCAGGTTTTCGTCACCGATAATGTGGAAGGTATCGTTCCTGAATTCCTGACCATGCTTCGCGGTGTTATCGATTCACCGGATATTCCATTGAACGTTTCCAGGTCTTATCTTCAGGCCGATAGCGCAGTAAAAAAGATCAGCAATTATATCACGAAGAAAGTAGCTGATAAACTTAACTCGCTATTCAAGAACAACAGAGAAGATTTTCAGAAAAAATGGGACGACATCAAGGTCGTTATCGAATACGGCATGCTCACCGATGATAAGTTCTTTGAAAAAGCCCAGAAGTTCAACTTATTCCCAACAACCGATGGTGAATATCTAACCTATGATGAGCTTGAAGCTAAAGTGAAGGATGTTCAAACCGATAAGGATGATAAACTCATCATACTTTATGCTTCTAACAAAGATGCGCAACATCCATACATCAAGGCCGCTAAGGACAAAGGATACGAGGTCTTATTATTGGACTCACCGATCGTATCCCATTTGATCCAGAAATTAGAGACCGAGAAAGAAAATAAGGTCAGTTTTGTGCGCGTAGATGGCGACCATGTTGATAATTTGATCAAAAAAGGAGAAGATATCGAGTCGGCTTTATCAGATGAAGAAAAAGACAAATTGAAAGAAAATGTGGAGAACGTTGTTCCTACGGAAACCTACACGGTTCAAATGGAGGCGATGAGCAGCGATGCCGCACCGATGATGATCACGCAACCGGAGTTCATGCGTAGAATGAAAGAGATGCAGCAGACCGGTGGCGGTATGGGAATGATGGGTAATATGCCGGAAAACTATAATCTGGTGGTGAACACCAATCACCCATTGATCAATGAGATCGCCAACACCAAGACACAGAAAAAACGCGAGCGATTGATCAAACAGTCCATGGACCTGGCGAGATTGTCCCAGGGATTACTTAAAGGCGAGGACCTGACCAATTTCGTCAACCGCAGTTTTGATATGATCAAATAGCGCTATTTCTATATATATTCAAAAAGCACTTGTTACGGCAGGTGCTTTTTTTTTGTTTGAAGATAAAGATCTGATCCGTATACTAAAATTCTAAATTTTAAAATTGATGGGATAGAGTAAAACTGATCGAGATAAATAAAACCTTTATCGATTAATTGAAACTTTGAAATGAAAGATTATTAATAGATCATGTCATTTAAGCCCCATGATACAATTAAGCATTAATTTGATAATAGATAGCAAAAATGATTTTTTGTAATTTTGACGAAATAATCATTATGGATATTAAAACGACAAAACTAAAATTGATAAAGGCGATACTAGCTAGTGACAATTCAAATTTTATTACTCGAGTCGCTGAATTCATGAATAATGAAGAAAAAGATCTCTATGATGAGCTAAGCGCATCTGAACAACAGGAAATAAAACAAGGGATTGATGATCTGGACAAAGATAAACGGATTTCTTATGAGAGTTTTCTAAAGAAAATATCTTGAAATATGGATGTCTTTTTATCAGATAAGGCAGCATCTAAATTAGCTGACATTTCTGATTATTTATTGGAATCTTTTGGACTCAGGGTAAGAGATGAGTTTTTTCGAACCTTGTCAGAAAAAATCCTTCAAATAACCAATCATCCAGAGAGCTGCCCAAAGTCCAACAAGTTCAAAAACCTGTATAAATGTGTTTTAACTAAACAGACTATTTTTATTACAGAATTAAATGGAAGAACAATGAAATTGAGGTTATCACCTTCTTTGATAATTTGATAATAGGCAAGATCCGAACGATCGCATATAAATTAAACACAGATCTCAAAAACAAATAT
>JAVLBJ010000045.1:17204-18330 GCA_031581455.1 Psychroflexus sp.
GCGCCTATGGAAGATGTGAGCGATCCGCCGTTTCGCGCTTTATGCAAAGAGCAAGGCGCTGATGTCGTTTACACGGAGTTCGTTTCCTCTGAAGGACTGATACGCGATGCGGCCAAGAGCGTCCAGAAATTGGATATCTACGAATATGAACGCCCGGTAGGTATTCAGATATTCGGCTCTGATCTGGATGCCATGCTGCAAACCGTTGATATCGTAGAAAAGACCAAGCCGGACATCATCGATATCAATTATGGCTGTCCGGTCAAGAAAGTGGTTTGTAAAGGTGCCGGTGCCGGTATCTTGAAAGATATCGATAAGATGGTGCGTTTAACGGAAGCCATGGTCAAACGGACGAAGCTTCCCGTAACGGTAAAAACCCGTTTAGGTTGGGATGATGATACCATCCATATTGTAGAAGTTGCAGAAAGACTACAAGACGTAGGTTGTAAGGCGATCTCCATACACGGTAGAACACGCGCTCAGATGTATAAAGGAGAAGCCGATTGGCACAAGATCGCTGAGGTGAAGAACAACCCAAGGATGCACATACCAGTCTTTGGTAACGGCGATGTCAATACCCCTGAACGCGCGGTGCAGATGCGCGATGAATTCGGTCTGGACGGTGCGATGATCGGACGGGCGAGTATTGGAAATCCCTGGTTCTTCCATCAGGTGAAACATTATATCGAACATGGTTTCCATGCTGATCCGCCAAGTATGGCAGAACGCGTGGATATCGCCAGAAGACATCTGGAAATGTCCATCGCATGGAAAGGCGAGCGCACCGGTATCCATGAGACCAGAAGGCATTATACGAACTATTTCAAAGGTATTCCCAATTTCAAACCTTACCGACAAAAGCTCGTCACTTCAGATGAGCCAACCGAACTTTGGGATACATTTGATGAAATCAAAGACAAATTTGCTGATGAAGTGGTAGTTGTTTAAGCTTTCAATCAATACTTAAAATCCGTTTTTCATTTGAAACATAGCCTTTATGTTTAAGGCTAAATTATTTTAAACTTAGAGTGGCAGGTAAATATTAAAGCTTGGCAGCCACCATGCTAATTCATAGGTAGACAACAAACATCTCTTACAGAGCAAAATTTTAAATATTCATCGATTT
>JAVLBJ010000046.1:0-17058 GCA_031581455.1 Psychroflexus sp.
AAAAGCAAAGCTAAGCAGAGCCAAAAACCAAACACTCTAAATGTATCTTGTTTTAACCAGTTTAAAGCAAAACCGGTAAACGATACTAATAAAATTAGTGACTGCCAGCTGATACTTGATTTTGGTCTTATAAATTGGTAGCATATATAACCTATAATTAAAAGAAATATAAAGAATATAAAAAAACCTATTATACCTGTTTCAGCTAATAGCCTACTGTAAATATTATATCCTGGCGGAAAGCTTTTAATATCATCATTAAGATATTTTTGATCAAATTCCCAATTATTCTCTGTTGCCCAGCTAGGATATAATGGTCTGGCAGCAAAAGCCTGTTGCCCAAACCCTACACCTGATATAGGATTCTCAATGAAAATTAAACCTGATGTATAAACAATTCCAAATCTAGATTTATTAGAGTAGGAATGTTTGCTGTCATCTAAGCTAAAGGAAGTTAAACGCTCTGCAAAGTAATTGCTAAAATCTTTTCCTTTTACTATTAATATAGGAATAGCCAGTAAAAAAATTAAAAGTCCAACTTTAATCAGACTAGCATGAAACTTTCTTCTTTTGATAAAATAAAGAATAAAAACAGCAAGCTGGAATAAAATTATTACCAGACCAGCTCTTGAACCGGATAATAAACAGAAAAAAACGACTAATAATCCAGGTAAAAAAGTCTTTATGCCTTTATGAGTGATCATATAGCTAAACATCCACCCGGCAATTGTTACTAAATAAGTTGCAAACGCTGGTGGCTCAAAAGTCACAGATGAAATCCTGCGATTTCTATAGTCTAGCCACGTTTCAGTAAAAGGTAAATAATCAAATAACCTTAGAACAGGATCAAGAAATCTCAAATTAAGATAAATTATTGCTATTTCTATAAAAGTATAGATACTTATAAAAAGTAAAGAGATTAGAAAAACCTTTCTTATAATTTTAAAAACTTCAGAGATACGAAAATTGCTAAAAGCATTGTAGTAAACAATTAAAAGAAACACCGCTGATATAATTAATGCACCAAATTGCCTTACAAACCTCTCGTTACCAGAGGTTTGCTTTATATGATTGTTGTTTATGTCAATAATATTGAAAAAGTAGCTGAAAAAAAACCAAATTATTAACAATACCAGAACGATAAAAACCGGATGATTAAAAGGTAATTTAATTTTTTTCTGATAAAAGATTTCAAAGAATTGAACAATTGAAGCTAATACAAAAAAAATAAAGCAAGATTCTCTGGCAAATTCACCCAAAAAAGGAATTCCATCATAAGAGTTAAAGGGCAAAAAAAATAATCCTATCATTACAAGTGTAAACGATGCATGTTTAAAAGGATTAATTTTTATTCTATTATAAGCGCTTTTTTCCAAATTGATAAATTTCTTTGTATTATCCTGTTAGAATCTTAAATTCTTCTAATCTTTTATTCAAAATATTATTCGTCTTTTTGTAGCATCAAATCAATTTTAAATTCTTAAGCTGATTCAAAAAAATACATTTAAAAAAATACATAGCTCCAGATCTGTAACAATAGCATTTTATAATTTTATGGGTATTGTAAAATAAGTTGTTATTTTCAATCGCTTTTTTAAATATAATGCACCGCCAATATTCCAAAAAATCATACTGCTTATTGAGGCAATCGCAGCGCCAAAAGCACCATATATAGGCGTTAACGTAAACATCAAAATCAAATTAAGCACTAAAGCTGCCAGCATAAAATATTGATAAACGACTTGTTTCCCGGTCATTTGTAAAACGACACCAACAGAGCCACAGTAAGAACTTACTATTTGTCCTATACATAGCAAAAAAAGTAAATTTTTTGCTGATTTAAATTCTTCCCCAAAAAAGCCTAAAATTGTTTGATTGAATATTAAAATCAGTATAGCTACAAAAACACTTATAACAAAAATTATATTTGTGGCTAAGGTGATTAGGCTTTGGTAGTCTTTGTTTTCTGCTGCCGCGAATTTTTGAGCAATTTTAGGTGCTAAAATAGAATTGACAGCTTGCAAACAAAAATTAAGCAAAGTAGCTACTTTGACCGCTACGGTATAAATACCTACTTCATCACTCTCGCGATATATACCCATGACGAAGGTTCCGATCCAGCCCAAGATTATTAATACTGAAGAAGACATCATCATAGGGAATGATTCTTTTGTAAATTTCCAGGAATTTGTTTTTGATTTAAAATTTTTATTATTCAGCTTTGAAAAGGCAAGGCTAAAACTCCATATAAAGGCTATGACGATTGCAAAAAAGTGAGCTTGTACAATAGTTATAGGGTTACTTGATACAAACGAGAATATAAATAATAAGATCAAGGCGAAAAAAAATCGGCTGGAATTATTAAAAAAACTAAACCAATTATTGAATCCTTTTGCCCTAAGTAAACTACCACTTAAAAGTGTAGCCGACCAGAATGGTATAGCCGGTAAAATCCAGTTTAGATAAGGAATCAATTCAGGTTTTGGAGATTTGAACACGTCTATAACTAAAAATTCTCGTTGCCAGTAAATCACGGCTGCAAGCAAACTTGAAGAAATAAATACTTTAATAACAGACTGAAAAAACAAACCGCTATCTTCATTAGCTTTGTTTAATGAGAAAAATTTGATAATATTAATGTCAAGACCTAACCTGCCTAAAACGCTTATAATTAAAAAAACAGATAAACCTGAAGCGAAAAGCCCATAAATATCAGCTCCAAAGTTTTTAGTTACAAAACGAGAAAATATAACGGCTACAAAAGTTCCTCCTATTCGGATTAGTAAATAAGAAAAGCCTTTTGTTACTAACTCACCGCTATCGCCATTTTTTAATTTGCTGATCCATTTTTCAATCAAGCCTTTGGTCATTTAAAGATTGTTCTTAGCTAAAAATGATTTACCCTTTTTAATTATATATTGCAATAAATAGATGCCTGAGAAAATTATTATCAGCAATAGGGGTAAAATGAATTTCTTATCCTTACTTAATACAGAATCTTCAAATTCTATTTGGTAATTTGCATCAACTATCTGTATTACCTTTTGTTTATTTTCTATCTGCGTTCTTAATTCAAGGTCTTCTCCTATTGTATATGCTTTTCTTCTCAACAATTTATCAATTGACTGGTTGTCGTTTATGGAAAGAATAGGATTTTTTGTACCCAAGGTCTGATTTTGAATCACTGAGTTAATTACGCCATCTACCTGATTTCTTATCAGCGCATTTTCATCAAGTTTTAATGAGAGCGTTTTTAATGACTCTTTTTTTGAAAAATTATAATATTGATTAGTATTTAAATAGTTAAAAAAATTGTCAGAAATGGATTGGTGAACTTTTCTTTCATTGCCTTTTACAATCAGATTTATTATATGGTGAGGATAATTTCTGCTATTTACGGGATCTTTAATAAATTCAGTCATATCTTCATCCTCTGATAAAAGTTCAAATAATTCTTGATTTGATCTAGAATCACCTCCATCCTCTGATAAAAATTCAAATAATTCTTGATTTGATTCAGAGTCTGCTACAAATTCATAAATATCTATTACAGGTTCTATTTCTATGGTTTTAGCTTTGTCGTGATACTCACCAAAAACCTTTTTTAAATAAGTAGAGTCTTTTAGCTTGATTTTGCTGTTAATAGCATCTATTTTATTGTATAAATAATCAGAACTTTCATAATTAGCAGCTACTATAAAATTATTATTATATTTATCATCAAAAGATTTTTCCCAGAAATAACCTAATATTCCTCCTATAATGACTAAAGGAATCAAAATCCACTTTTTATTATAGTAAAAAGCGATGATTTGTAAAAAACCAATGAGAAGATTTTTAAAAAAATTACCTATTTTTTTAAAAATAAAGCTTAAGTCTATTTCATCATAATCAGCTTTATACTGTTCTCGCTCTTCCATTTTTTTATTGATTATATCGTTTAAATCACCAATGTTGTCATAAATATTTATTAATAATACAACAATCTGCTATTAATAGATAGGCATTAATTAAAAAAGTTGCGTCAATAAGCTCTGTTTTCTTTACCTTGAATAAAATTAATAAACGCTTGATTGACCACTTTATTTCCGCCTGGTGTAGGATAATTCCCCGTAAAATACCAATCACCTAAATGATTAGGGCAGGCTTGATGCAATTTATCAACTGATTGATAAATGATTTTAACTTCAGCATTCACATGATCATCTGTTAATAGATTAGCGATCTCACTAGACAATTGTTCATCTGTAAAATCGTCATAAATGCTTTTTACCTGATTGTTTATATCATTAATCGGCTTAAGATTTTCCTCTAAACAGTTTTTATATACCTCATCTAATAAATCATCTTTTTTACCTGACTTTTCATGTAAAGATAAGGCCGCTCTAAAGGCAACAAAGTCTTGTAATTTAGCCATATCTATACCGTAGCAATCAGGATATCTAATTTGTGGGGCAGATGATACTATGATGATTTTCTTAGGAGACAACCTGTCTAATATACGGATAATGCTGCGCTTTAATGTTGTACCTCTTACAATGCTATCATCTATAACCACTAAATTATCAGTAGGTTTTACAATGCCGTAAGTCACATCATACACATGCGTTACTAAGTCATCTCTATCACTATCTGCCGTTATAAAGGTTCTCAATTTAGCATCTTTTACAGCTATTTTTTCTGTACGTAAACGACGCTGCAATATTTCTTCTAATCTATCATCAGTTAAATCATCCTTTTCAGCTAATATTTCTTTGTTTTTTTCTTTGTTTAAAACATCTTGTGCTGCTTCAACCATGCCGTAAAATGAGGTTTCTGCAGTGTTAGGAATATAAGAAAAAACCGAGTTGTGGGTATCGTAATTAATGCTTTCTAACACCTGTGGCATCAGTAATCTTCCCAAGTGCTTTCTCTCAGCGTGTATTTCTGCATCGCTACCCCTTGAGAAATAGATACGTTCAAAAGAACAAGATAAAATTTTGCGGGGCGCCATGATTTCTTTAAGATAAGCATCGCCGTTTTTTCTTGTTATCAAAGCATTACCAGCCGGTATTTCTTTAACATCATCAAAAGCTACATTAAAAGCTGTTTGAATTACAGGACGCTCTGAGGCAACAACGACTATTTCGTCATCTTTATAATAATAGGCCGGTCTAATGCCGTTTGGGTCTCTAAGCACAAAAGAATCACCATGGCCTAACATGCCACCCATAACATAGCCGCCATCCCAGTCTTTTGAAGCCTTTCGTAGTATTTTAGCTATTTTAAGCTGCTCAACTATATGAGGCGATGCTTCTTTTTTTGTATAACCTTCAGCTTTTAAAGCTTTGTATAATTTTCTAACTTCAGTATCCAGAAAATGGCCAATCTTTTCCATTACGGTTACTGTATCTGTCTTTTCTTTTGGATGCTGACCTAACTCTACCAAATGATCAAACAATTCATTAACATTTGTCATATTAAAGTTGCCGGCCAGAATTAAGTTTCTATGCATCCAGTTGTTTTGTCTTAAGAATGGATGAACACTTTCCAGGCTGTTATCACCATAGGTGCCATACCTCACGTGACCTAAAAAAACTTCACCTACATAAGGGACGCGTTCTTTAAGCTTCACCATATCATCTTTCCAGTCAAAATCTTTAATAGCTTCGTTTATACGCTCGTTTACATGAGAAAATATAGTTTGTATAGGTTGATCTGCATTAGATTTTTTTCTGCTTATGTACCGATTACCGGGTTTCATATCAAGTTTAACGCTGGCAATTCCGGCACCATCCTGACCGCGATTATGCTGTTTTTCCAGCATTAAGTACATTTTATTGATACCGTAGAAAGGCGAGCCGTATTTTTCCTGATAATAAGATAAAGGCTTGAGCAATCTTAGATGTGCAATTCCACATTCGTGTTTAATTAGTTCGCTCATTAATAGTTTTTATTCTGTAAGATTAATTTCAAATTGAGTTAAAGAGTTAAATAACTCTAAGCGATTTTTTATGTCTTTTTCATCTAAATTCATCATTCTTTCCGTGCCTAATTTCTCTACAGAAAAAGAGGCTAAGTTAGCACCATAAATAACTGCATTTTTCATGGCTTCAAAAGAATAGGCCTCTTTGCTGGCCAGATATCCGGTAAAACCACCTGCAAAGGTGTCTCCAGCTCCAGTAGGATCAAAGACTTCTTCTAATGGTAAGGCCGGAGCAAAGAACATTTCATCTTCATAAAATAATAAAGCGCCGTGTTCTCCTTTCTTAATCACTACATAATCAGGCCCCATATCACTTATCTTTCTTGCGGCTTTTACCAGCGAATATTCTCCGGTTAATTCTCTGGCTTCTTCATCATTTATAGTAATGACGTCAACTTTTGATATGACTTTGTTTAATAAATCAGGTGTTGATTCTATCCAGAAATTCATTGTATCTAACACGACGAGTTCTGCATGATTTACCTGCTCAAGAACGCTTAATTGTACCGCCGGATGAAGATTGCCTAACATTACTATTTTGACGTCTTTAAATTTCTTAGGAACCTTAGGTTCAAAATCAGCAAGTACATTTAGCTGCGTATCTAAAGTATCTCTTGTATTCATATCATTGTGGTAGCGCCCACTCCAGAAAAAAGTTTTTCCGCCTTTAACTATTTCCAGACCTTTTAAATCAATTTTTCTATTTTTAAAATGATCTAGATAATCCTGAGGGAAATCTTCCCCAACAACTGATACTATCCCTGATTTAATATCAAAATGTGATGCCGCTAAACCAATATAAGTGGCTGCGCCACCCAGAATTTTATCAGATTTGCTAAACGGTGTTTCAACAGCGTCAAATGCAACAGTACCTACGATTAATAAGTCTCTCATTATTTATATTTTAGAATGGCAAATATAATGTTTAACTTATAGAATAAGCTAGGTTTAATTTTAAAGCTTTTATCAGGTATTAGATTACTATTTTACAAGACACAAATGCTGCAATAACCTTTAATTTAACTTCTGCAAAAGCCAAAATCCAGCCTTGAAATTAGCGCATAAAAAACCCTGTTTTGAAAAAAACAGGGTTTGTTACTTTGCTAAACTTTAATAATATCGCCATCTTTATTTAAGAATCTATATTCTAAATAGGTGTAAGCATCTCTTGGCTCTATGGCAATCCATCTTTTATGGTCTAACCACCATTGAAATCTTATAGATGGAAAGCCTTTCGTAATATAAGCGGCTACAAAAGGATGAGCTGTAAGCTTAATAGATTTATGTTTACCAGATTTAATGATTTTTACTAAATCTGTTTTAATTTTATTTAAAACTACTATAGGCGCTTCAACCTGACCATTAGTATTAGGATTTTCTTCTGTAGTTTTAATGGTCATTTCTGGTCTAACACGTTGACGAGTAATTTGAACTAAGCCAAATTTACTGGGAGGTAAAATTTTATGTTTAGCTCGGTCGTCGCTCATTTCTTTTTCCAGTACATCAATGAGTTTTTTTCGATGTTCTGCTTTTTGCATATCGATGAAATCTACCACTATGATGCCTCCCATATCGCGGAGGCGTAGCTGTCTGGCAATTTCTTCTGCACTAATCAAGTTAACCTCTAAGGCAGTATCTTGCTGGCTTTTAGCCTTGTTGCTTCTATTTCCGCTATTAACATCGATAACATGCATAGCCTCCGTATGTTCAATGATAAGGTAAGCTCCTTTTTTCATGGTTACCGATTTACCAAAGGAAGTCTTGATTTGACGTTCTATACCAAACTTCTCAAAAATGGGAACTTTGCTCTGATAGTTCTGGACTATAGATTCTTTATCAGGAGATATTTCTCCTATATAATCTCTCAAATCCTGACATAATTCTTCATCATCAACTTTAATGCCTGTAAAAGAGTCGTTAAATATATCTCTTAATATAGATGATGCTTTATTAACTTCACCTAAGACTTTTGATGGATGTTTAGCATTGGGTATTTTTTTGCACATTTTTTCCCATCGCTGCATTAAATTATGAAGGTCTTGGTCTATTTCAGCCACTTTTTTACCTTCTGCAACGGTGCGAATAATAACGCTAAAACCCTTGGGTTTTATACTTTTGACGAGTCGCTTAAGACGACTTTTTTCCTCTTTGCTTTCTATTCGTTGTGATACTGAAATTCTATTAGCAAATGGGACAAGAACAATATATCTGCCGGCGAGAGATATCTCACTGCTTAATCTGGGGCCTTTAGTTGAAATAGGTTCTTTAACCACCTGAACTAAAACAGATTGATTAGGGTGGAGCACATCAGTAATCTTTCCATGTTTATCGATATCCTTTTCAAATTTATCTTCTCTTAAATTAGAAAAGTTATTGATTTTTTTAGATTTAACCAATTTCACATAGTTGATAATCGATTTGATTTGTGGTCCAAGATCATGATAATGAAGGAAGCCATCTTTATCATAGCCCACATCTACAAAAGCGGCGTTTAAGCCAGCTAATGATTTCTTTACTTTGGCCAGAAAAATATCTCCTACGCAGAAGTCTGCTCCGCCATTTTGTTCTGTCTGTAACTCAATGAGTTTTCCGTCTTTGAGTAGTGCAAAATCTACCGCATCAGCATTAGATCTTATTATTAATTCTTTATCCATGCGTTTAGATTTTAGACATAGCATTAATAGATAATTAATTATTAAATGCTATAATTATTATTACGAAGAAACTTTACTTTAAAGTTTCATTGTCAAAGAGCTTAGGAATAAATAAATTTACTTCTTTTTGTGACGATTAGCGCGACTACGCTTTTTGCGTTTATGTGTGGCTACTTTGTGTCTTCTTCTTTTCTTTCCGCTGGGCATACGCGTTTTTTTTAGTCGTTAACTTCTACATTTTTCTTTACGCCTTCTAAAAATACTTTTGAAGGTTTGAAAGCCGGGATATTATGAGCCGGTATCTTAATGGTGGTATTCTTAGAAATGTTTCTGCCTGTTTTTTCAGCTCTTTTCTTTATGATAAAACTTCCAAAACCACGTAGGTAAACATTTTCTCCATTCTCTAATGAGTTCTTCACTTCTTTCATAAAAGCCTCAACGGTTCCCTGAACTTCAGTTTTTTCTAAACCTAAGTCTTCAGAAATATTGGCTACAATATCTGCTTTTGTCATTTTTAAATATTTTAAAATTCAAGATGGCAAATATACATAAAATTCATGTAATGAAATTGTACTATTTGTTTAAATAATAAATGGTTATACATTATTATTGTGAAAAATTCTAATTTGAATCTTTCTCAAGAGCTTATCGATTGGTACCAGATTAACAAAAGGGAACTCCCATGGCGATCTAGTAAAAACCCTTATATTATATGGCTTAGTGAAATTATCCTGCAGCAAACACGCGTAAAGCAAGGACTTCCATACTTTATAGCCTTCCAGCAGAGGTTTCCTGATGTTCAATCATTGGCTTCTGCTTCACAAGATGATGTTTTAAAGCTTTGGGAAGGCTTAGGCTATTATAGCCGCGCCAGAAACATGCATTTTGCAGCTCAGCAAGTTATTAATGATTTTAAAGGAATCTTTCCCTCTGATTACCAAAATCTTATCAAATTAAAAGGCGTTGGCGACTACACTGCATCAGCCATCGCTTCTATAACTAATAACGAAGAAGTTGCCGTGCTTGATGGTAACGTGTTTAGGGTTTTGTCTAGAATACTTGGTATACAAGAGCCTATAAATTCTCCTGAGGGCATTAAAATATTTAAAACGCAAGCTAAAGATTTACTACCATCTAACAACACAGGAACACATAATCAGGCTATTATGGAGTTTGGTGCTTTACACTGTCTCCCTAAAAATCCTAAATGCCAGTCATGTCCATTTACTGCTCATTGTTTTGCTTTTCAAAATGATTTACAGCAGGAATTACCGGTAAAACTCAAAAAAACCAAAGTAAAAACGGTTTACATGAACTACCTTGTTTTTATTGATAATGCGTCTAAAACCATTGTTCAACAAAGACAAAACAAAGGTATCTGGAAAGGCCTTTTTGATTTTCCATTGATAGAATCAACTGAAACACACAGTCAGGCAACTATAGAAAAACATCAAATTTTTAATAAAATCATTAGCAATTGCCCGTATTCAATCAATCTTTATAATCAACAACCCAAAAAACATTTACTTACTCATAGAAAACTTTTAGCTCATTTCTGGATTATAGAAATAGATGATATTAACCATATTCAGATAGAATCGGCAGAAGTTGTTGATGCATCAACTATTAGAAATAAAGCCTTCCCGGTTTTATTAATACATTTTATTGATAAATTCTTCTTCTTCACTTAATTTGTTTTTCATAATTTTACATTAAATTAAACTAGAGAAAATGCCAGGAACAATCAACAAAGTAATTTTAATAGGACATACAGGAGATGAGATCAAAATGCACTATTTTGATGACAATAATTGCCTGGGAAGATTACCTATAGCAACTAATGAAGAGTATAAAAACAAATCTACCGGTGAGCGTGTTAGCAACACAGAGTGGCATAACGTGGTTTTACGTAATCAGGCGGCCAAAATATGTGAGCAATATTTAAGAAAAGGCGATAAAATTTATATTGAAGGTAGAATAAAAACACGCAAGTGGCAAGATAACGAAGGAAATGACAGGTATTCTACTGAGGTGCATTGCACCGATTTTACTTTCTTAACTCCTAAAAGCCAGTCTGGCATGGGAGCTCCTAAAGCTCCTGAAAGTACAAGTCAGCAAAATAGCAAACCAGAGACTCATGCTACACCGCAAGTTACAGAGAGTCATCAAACTGCTGATAACAGCAGTGTAAATCAACCCGAAGAGGATGATGATTTACCCTTCTAAGCTATAGATTTTGGAAAACGCTTTTTGGGGCATGATTTTTTCGTTAATAGGTACAGAATTTCTGGGGATTGTATTATTCCTTATTCTGCTATTATGTTCTGCTTTAATTTCAGGATCTGAGGTAGCTCTTTTTTCACTCAAACCCTCAGACTTTCCCAAGTCTGTAGAAGAGTATACCCAGAAAGATAAATATCTTATTCAGCTTTTAGATAGACCTAAAAAACTGCTGGCGACTATACTTATTGCTAATAATTTTATCAATATTGCCATAGTTTTGCTCTACGCATCGCTTAATCACCTTATTCATCCTGAAAACGAGCTTGTTTGGTATGGTATTTCGCTAGAGTTTATTCTAGATGTGATTATTGTAACCTTTCTTATTTTATTGTTTGGTGAGATTATACCTAAAGTTTATGCTAATAGATATAGCGTTAAGTTTTCGTATTTCATGGCGGCTCCATTATTGTTTTTAGATAAAATACTCGCGCCACTTAATATCCCTATGCAAAAAGCATCAACCTTTTTTCATCAAAAATTTGGTAAAGAAAAATCAAATCTTAATGTAGATCAATTATCAAAAGCATTAGAGCTTACGCATGAAGACGAAACTTCTAAGGAAGAAAAAAAAATATTACAGGGTATCGTTTCTTTTGGGAACACAGATACTAAGCAAGTTATGAAACCCAGAATAGACATATTTGCCCTGGCTCAGGAGACAGATTTTTTAAACGTTGTTGAAAAAATCAGGGAAAACGGTTATTCTAGAATTCCCGTGTTTGATGATAATATAGATAATATCGTAGGTATTCTTTACATTAAAGATTTACTTCCCTATCTTGATCAAAAAGATTTTATGTGGACTAAATTACTCCGCGAACCTTATTTTGTGCCTGAGAATAAAAAATTAGATGACTTATTAAACGAATTTAAATCTCAAAAAAATCATTTAGCTATTGTAGTTGATGAATATGGTGGCACAAGTGGCTTGATAAGCTTAGAAGACATAATTGAGGAAATTGTAGGTGATATTAGCGATGAGTTTGATGATGAAGAATTGATCTACTCTAAGTTAGATAACAACACCTATGTATTTGATGGTAAAACCAATTTAAAAGATTTTTATCAGGTCTTAAAGTTAAATGATAATAACGATATTGAAAAAAACAGAAACGACGCTGATACATTAGCCGGTTTTATTCTTGAGATATCGGAGAATTTCCCCACTAAAGGGCAGACCATCAACTTTAAAAATTTCAAATTTACAATTGAATTAGTTGATAATAAACGGATTAAACAGATAAAAACCCAAATAAATTGAAAGGAAAATCTGCATTAATAGCCTTTGGTTGTCTTTTGATTTTTTCTTGCCAGGAAAAAAATAATCAACCTAAACCAAAAGCCTTCTTAGCTCTGGACTACCAAACTGCAAAGTATAAATCATTAGAGTTAGAATGCCCCTATCAGTTTAAGATCAATCAATCTATCGCGGTCAGAAAAATCGGCCAGAACACTTGTGATATTAAGTTGATTTATCCGCGTAAGAAGGCTAGTGTATTCATATCTTATAAATCTATTGATAACAATTTGAAGAAACTTCTGGTCGATGCACAGAAAATACCTACAAAACATCAGATCAAAGCAGATGCTATTAGTGTTGATGTATATGAAAATGAAAAGCGTAAAATTTACGGTAATTTTTATAAAGTAGCCGGTAATGCGGCATCTCAGGCACAGTTTTATGTAACTGATAGCATCAATCATTTTTTAACAGCTTCGTTGTATTTTAATGCTGTGCCCAACTATGATTCAGTTTATCCGGCTTCCGAATACATCATTAAGGATATGAAAAAAATGATGGAGAGCATGAAGTGGATGTCTTCACAAAATGATTCTTTATTAAAAGATTAACCCGGCTAAGCGCTAAGGTTTAGATAAATTCATACATTTTTGCCAAAAAATTTCAATTGGCACAACAACAACTCAAGTGGGTTTTTCTTTTTATTCTGGCATTGCTTTGGGGAAGTTCTTTTATTTTAATCAAAAAAGGGCTTATTGGCGTCTCGCCTCTTGAGTTAGGTGCTCTAAGAACACTATTTGCCGGTATATTTCTCCTGTTAATCGGCTTTAGATCATTAAAAAAAGTAAAGGGTAAAATCTGGTATTGGTTGATATTATCCGGTTTTTTAGGTACTTTTTTTCCTTCAATATTATTTAGTTACGCAGAAACAGAAATAGATAGCGCCATTGCGTCAATTCTTAATTCTACCGTTCCTTTACAGGCTTTAATCGTAGGTATTATATTTTTTAAAGGTCAATTTAATCCTAAGCAATTTGTCGGGGTTATTATAGGTTTGGCCGGCTCATTTTTATTGATTTGGATAGGCGCAAGCGTTAAGACTAATCAAAATTATTGGTTTGCATTGTTGCCTATTCTGGCGTCACTGATGTATGCTTTCAACGCCAATATTATCAAATTTAAATTGAAAGAACTGTCTGCTTTAAGTATCACAACTGCATCTTTTTTACTTTTAATTCCTACATCATTAGGGGTTTTGATTGCAACAGATTTCTTTACTTCTGATAATCTTGAGCAAGCTTCAACACAAACCGCGCTTTGGTATATCCTGGCACTTGCGCTTTTAGGTACTACTTTCGCAAAGATCATCTTCAATAGACTGGTGCAGTTATCAAATCCTGTCTTTTCCACGTCTGTCACTTATTTGATACCGCTTGTGGCTCTTTTCTGGGGTATTTTAGATGGAGAAAAGTTTCAGGTTTTCCAGCTATTTGCCGGTGCAATTATTTTACTGGGCGTTTACCTTTCTAACCGTAAAAAGAAAATAAGACCAAAAAAACTCCGCTAAATAGCGGAGCTTTTATAAAACTTAAACCAAACTTAATTAACTATTCAAAATCTGATGCGCTAACACCTTCATTAAATTTAATTTCTTCCATTTCTATTTTAATAGTTTGTGGGCCGTATTCTCTTTCCATGACCATTGGCACTTTAACGCCATTTACCGCTTTATATTCTTTATACTTACCTTTATTAGTAACTTCTTCATCACCTTGTTTAACCGTAGTTTCATCCATGATTTTTAATCCGGTCTCAACAGAATAGTAAGTTTTTGTGTCTTCACTGGTTTGAACTACATAAGCATCGTTACCGTTAACAGGCACAATAGCTATAAGCTCATCATCTTTACCTACCTCAAGCTCAGGAAACAGACCGCCTGATTTCTTCTGCGCTTCTATCTGCTCGTCACTCATTTCCATTTTTTGACCTCTTTGCACCGTATAACCTTTTTCACCATCAAAGACATTTTTTGATAGAACATTTCCGCCCATGGTAACGGTTGACATATTTTTACCATCAGCTGTTTGCTTCATAGTCATGTTAAGTGACATTCCCTGAACTTTTGCCTTACCTTTCATCATTAAGGAGTTGACATCTTCTACAGCTTCACGACCTCCAATAGCTTCTAAATATTGGTCATAAACGGTTTGTACAGTTACACCTTCTGGTATTTCTTTGCTAAAAACCGGTTTATCTATACGCTCTGCTTGCTTATTAAAATAGATTACCGGCACATCTTTGTCTTTATAAGTCATAGCTTCAAGTGGTTCAGCTACATCAGAACCCTTTCCGGCAATCACAATTCTTAACTGATCAGACTTGATGTATTTTTTAGCCACACGCTTAACATCTTCTGCTGTTACAGCATTGATGTTTTTTAAATAATTCTTATAAAAATCTTCCGGCAAATCATTGGTTTCAATATTAAGCGCATAGTTAGCAATAGTAGATTTGCTTTCTAAATTCATCACAAAGTTTCCGGCAAACTTGCTTTTAACATCTTCTAATTTTTCGGGTTTAACCAGAGAATCTTGTATGTGATGAATCTCTTTTAAAAACTCTACAACAGCGCTATCAGTTACCGCATTTCTTACGCTTGCTGTGGCATAAAACCTGGACGCGTACTGGCTGGCCCCAATATTTGATCTTGCTCCATAAGTATAACCTTTGTCTTCACGAAGATTCATATTTAAGTAACTGCCAAAGCTACCACCCAAGATTTGATTAGCAACAAGTACCGGGAAGTAATCTTCATCATTCATTTGAAGATCAACGGTGTTTTGTACATATATTTCGCTTTGAACAGCATTAGGGACATCAACTAAATTAACCTGCGTAAATTGCGGATTAGTTGGCTCTGGTAATGTGCCGGATGGTGATAGTTCAGCTTTCCACTTTTTGAAATGCTTTTTAACTAATCTCTTTGCTTTACGCTTTTTGATGTCTCCTACCACCACCATATAAGCGTTAGATGGCACATAGTAGTTGCGGTACATATTTTTAACGTCATCTAAAGTAATGCTTTCTACTGATTCAATAGTAGTTATCTGACCAAAAGGATGATCTTTACCATAAGCTAATCCACGGCTTACCTGACTTGCGATAGCTGATGCGCTTTTCTGGTTAGATTTAATGCCTTCTATTAACTTATCTTTCTCTGCTTTAAAATCTTCTTCAGAAAAAACAGGGTTTAAGGCACCATCAGCCATAAGCTCCATCACTCTGGGAAAATATCTTTTTAAAGAACTGGCAGACGCACTTTGTGAGCCAAAGTTGACATTTGCCCCCAGAAAATCTACTTCTTCATTAAACTCATCTTTACTCATATTTTCAGTTCCGGTGCCTAGCATAGAAGCAAGTAGTGATGCCGTTCCTGGCTTTTCTTCGTAAATAGGTTTATTGTCAATCACTAATCTCGCTCTTACCTGAGGTAATTTATGGTCTTCTACAACAAGTAACTCTAAACCGTTTTTAAAAGAATAACGGTCTGGCTCGCCTAAGTTAATCTCAGGTTGTTCTCCCGGTTCAGGCATTGTAGATCTATCGATTTGGGCTTGTATTGCTGTAGTAAAAATACCACAGAATAAAAGGGCTAAAATTTTAATTTTCATCATTTGTTTATTTGTTTGATTCTGGTAAATAATCTAATTCTAATCTTTTATCTTTTTGTAAATACTTTTGAGCAACCTCTTTAATATCTTCTCTGGTAATATCTCTATAAATTTCAATTTCTTTGTTGATCAAATCAGTATCGCCATATAACACATTATAAGTCGCTAATGAAGAGGCAATGCCCTGTATACTGCTGTTAGAACTAACGTATCTGTTTTCAAATTGATTCTGAAGTTTTTCATATTCTCTTTCAGAAATCAACTTAGTTTTTAGCTTTTCTATTTCTTCATCCATCACTTCGGCTAATTTGCTTAATGGTGTGTCGTTCATGGCTAATGCGCCAACATTGTACACACCGTAATCTTCCTGACTTCTGGCAAATGCAATAACTTGTAAGGCGATCTTTTCTTCATCTACCATACGTTCGTACATTCTAGAGCTTTTACCGCCGGTAAGTAATGTAGATATCATATCTAAAACATAAGCATCACGTTCTTTCATAGACGGTGTTCTGTAGCTAAACATTTTAACCGGTATTTGAATATTAGCGTCATATTCTGTAGCCTCAATAGTTTCAGTAATCGGCTCTTCTTTAACGTCCACGCGGTCAATTGGTTCTCCTTTAGATATCGGCCCAAAGTAATCTTCGATCATCTTCTTGGTTTCCGCTTTTTTCAGGTCACCGGCAACCACTAATGTTGCATTATTAGGCACATAATATTTATCAAAGAATTTTTTAAACTCTTCTAATTTAGCTGCATCTAAATCTTCCATGGTGCCAATCACAGATTCTTTGTAAGGATGCTTATCAAACAAGTATGGATTAATTCCGGTCGAATAGATAATTTTTCCATAAGGCGCGTTATCTACACGCGTTCTTTTTTCCTCTTTTACAACTTCATTTTGGGTATCAACACCTATTTGGTTAATTACCGGATGAAGCATGCGCTCAGATTCCATCCATAAACCTAACTCTAAGTTGTTAGAGGGAAAAGTTTCATAATAGTAGGTTCTGTCTTGTGTAGTATTAGCATTATTCTTACCACCATGTGCCGCAACTATGTCAAACCATTCGCCACGTTCTATATTTTCTGTGCCTTCAAATAACAGATGCTCAAAAAAGTGAGCAAAACCGCTACGTTTAGGCGCTTCATCTTTTGCACCTACGTGATACATCACGCCTACCGTTACTACAGGAACTGAGTTATCCTGATGTAAAATAACGTGTAATCCATTGTCTAAAT
>JAVLBJ010000046.1:17158-18303 GCA_031581455.1 Psychroflexus sp.
ATAACATTTTTTAAGATAATAAAACCATTTTTTCCAAATAATGCTATTTTTGACAAAAAGTAGTTCATGAAAAGTTTTACCTTACCTATTAGATTTGGTGTTGTTGTATGTGCATCGCTTATTGCTTATTTTTTAGTATTATCGCTTTTTGGGCTTCATACAAACCCTTTCTTTAGTCTTTTCAATGGTTTTATCACCGGCTTTGGGATTTATGAAGGTATTAAATATCGACGAATAGAAATGAGAAATGAGTATAATTATTCTACCGGTTTTACAACAGGATTAACTATAGGTTTTATAGCTACGTTACTATTTACTATTTTTATGTCTGTTTATGCCACGGAACTAAAACCTCAATTTTTACAAGAGTTGGTTAGCAGTTATGCAAGAAGTTATGATATAGGCATCGCTACTTTTGCTTTTATTGTTGCGCTGATGGGCTTTGCTACTACGGTCGTACTTACGCTATCTTTTATGCAACTCTTTAAGGATTCTAAGAAGGATTGATGATTTTTTTATTCCAGAGATAGACCGAGTTGTTTTTTTAGAGCGATCAATATTTCATCGCGTTTTTGCATATTAAAACTATAGGTCTTGCCGTACCGATCGGTGATCTCAATGCCATTATCCGCTATTAGGAAGATTTTTTTGGGTTTGATATGATCGATGTTTTCCCTTTGTAATGTCCACATACTTGTTTTCTGAAAAAAACCATGACGCACGAACAGCAATCTTTCGTCAGTTAATAAAAGTTTACCGCCATAAACTATTAGGCCTATCTTTTGACCGGATGGTATATCAACTATGGCTTCTTCATCTTTCTTTAAAGTAGTTTTGATGGTCTTTTTGATTTTCTTTGAGAAGAATTTTGCACTCCATGGTAAGGAAATGGTCATAAATAGAGCAAACAATATAGACTGTACAAAATTTGACAACCCATCTATTTCATTTCCCATGATCCAATTAACCAAACAAATTGTGGGAAAATAGGTTAAGAGTAAAGACAGGAACAATCCTGCTTTCTGTTCCTTACTAAAGCTTTCGTCCCATCTAAACTTCTTCATTGTCTTCAGTTCTTTTGATAAAGTTGATATTCCGCTTTAAACCTTCATATTTGGTGCGCTTGACCGCCGATTTCTTGAAGA
>JAVLBJ010000047.1:0-17641 GCA_031581455.1 Psychroflexus sp.
AAAAGTCGAGAAACCTGCCTTTGCCGGTAGGCAGGCTCTAACTGACCTGTTTTGAGGTAACGCACCAAATGATGGTAAAGCTTTTATATACAGCCATTTGATGTGTTTAGCCTAAGGCTACATCTAAAGTCATCATAACGGAAAAGCCACCAATAAATCCAATGGTAGCAATGTCTGTATTTTTTTTGAGTTGTGATTCGGGTACCACTTCTTCTATTACCACAAAAATCATCGCCCCAGCCGCAAAAGCCAAAGCATAAGGTAAAATAGGCTCAAAGGTTAACACTGCCCAGGCACCTAAAATAGCCGCAAAAGGTTCCACTATAGCTGATAGCTGTCCGTAGTTAAAGCTTTTCCATCGTGAGTAGCCTAAGCCTCTTAACGGCATAGAAACCGCTGTGCCTTCAGGAAAATTTTGTATGCCTATACCTATAGCTAATGCCACAGCAGCGCCAATGCTGGCACCTTCTAATCCGGCCGCGGCACCACCAAAAAGCACACCAATTGCCAATCCTTCCGGGATGTTATGAATGGTTATGGCCAGGGTAAGTAATACAGATTTCCGCCAGTTGGTTTTGATCCCTTCTTTTTCAGTTTCTTTAAAGTTGATATGAAGATGAGGTAGAATTTTATCAATAGCAAAGATAAATCCGGCGCCAAACAAAAACCCTACCAGCGCCGGAACGACTTTAGCAAAGCCTTCACCTTCACTCATTTCTATACCGGGAGCCAGTAAACTCCAGAAACTTGCGGCTACCATAACACCGCCGGTAAACCCTAACATGCCGTCAAAGAACTTACGGTTCATGTCTTTAAAGAAAAACACTAAGGAGGCGCCTAAGGCCGTTAAACCCCAGGTAAATAAAGTAGCTAAGAAAGCGGCTAATACCGGATCGATGGACTCAAAATAAGTTGTGATTTGATTCATAAATTGTTATTTGTCATTTGGTTGTACATAAATATTTTTTGCGGCGATGGCCGAAAGCTGGATTTCCTGATTTTTATGTAAAACAGAAACCGAATGATCAAACTCTTCCTGTTCTGTTACTTTTATTATGGTACCCAGGCTCAGGTTTTTCTTTTCTAAAAACCTTAAAAAATCTGCAGAGGAGTCTTTTACCCCTACGATAATCATGGGTTGATCAATAGCAGCTTCTGCCAGTAAGATTTTATGCTGATCTTTAAGTATGCCGTCTTTATCAGGTATAGGATCGCCATGCGGATCAAATTTGGGATAATCTAAGTAAGCATCTAATTTATCAACCAGCATATCAGATTTGATATGCTCTAATTGCTCGGCTATGTTATGAACTTCATCCCACTTAAAATCAAGGGTTTCTACTAAAAAATACTCCCATAAACGATGTTTTCTAATGATTTGCAGTGCTTGATTTTCACCGTCTTTTGTCAAGTAAACACCGCGATATTTCTGATAGATCACTAACTTTTTTTCATTCAACTTTTGAATCATTTCTGTAACTGATGAGGCTTTAGTTGACAGATAACCTGCTAATTTACTTGTTGCTATAGGTCTGGGTTTTTCTTCGTATAAACTATATATCGCTTTTAAATAATCTTCTTCTGATAAAGAATAAACCATAGTTCAATAAATATTTTTGACAAATATAAATTATATATTGAATATTAAAAAAAATTTATTAGGTTTGCCTAAAATAGAATTATGAAGTACTTGCTATCTTTTATCTTTTTGATCAATGTAAACCTTCATGCTCAGTTGATTACTGATCGACCTAATCAAACGGAAAGCCCAAATAGTGTGCAAATGGGGACTTTTCAAGTGGAAACTGGCGCAGGTGTTAGCTATGAATCCACCAAGACTAAGGCTAACCGGCAAATTGTTTTGCCAAATGCTTTATTTCGATATGGGATTAGTGATTTTGTAGAACTTCGGATCATTACTAATCATTTGATAAATAATAATAACGACAACACCCAAAGTGGCTTTGCTAACACAGAAATAGGAGCGAAGTTTGAGATTTGGAATAGCGATGATGACTCCTCAACATTTGGTATGCTTAATCATTTGGTTTTACCTAATGGAAACGAAGCATTTACATCTAACAGTTACGGAACGGTTAACCGTTTAGCTTATTCTAAAAATATAAACTCCAGGTTTTCAGTAGGTGCTAATGTTGGGTATCAATATTTTGGAACAGATGAGGGCGATATATTATACACCTTATCTTTTGGAATTGCTGTTTCAGACCGGTTGAGCCTCTTTGTAGAATCTTATGGATTTGTCTTAGAGTTACAACAGAATCAACTTTCAGCTGATGCCGGTTTACTTTATTTGATCAATGATAATTTACAATGGGATGTCACAATAGGAACCGGTATTGACAGAACTATGAATTTCATCAATACCGGTATAAGTTGGCGTGTACCTTTCTCAGCTAATTGATTTTATTTAGCTTCAAAAGCCTGCTGAAGATCAGCGACCAGATCATCAGCATCTTCAATACCTACGCTAAGTCGGATTAAAGAATCGGTAACACCAGTTTTTTCTCGTTCTTCTTTAGGAATGCTGGCATGTGTCATGCTAGCCGGATGGCCTGCTAATGATTCTACACCGCCTAAAGACTCAGCTAAGGTAAATACTTTTACATGCTCCACCACGCGAACAGCATCTGAAAGTTGACCGGATTTCATGCTAAACGATACCATGCCACCATAATCGCTCATTTGCTTTTTAGCCACATCATGGTTAGGGTGATCTACTAAGCCCGGCCAGTAGACTTTATCTACCTGATTGTTGCTTTGTAAAAATTCTGCCACTGCTTTAGCGTTTTCTGAATGCCGCTTCATTCTAACATGTAGTGTTTTAATACCACGAAGGGTAAGAAAACTGTCCATGGGGCCGGCAATACCACCACTGGCGTTTTGAATAAAGTAAAGTTGATCTGCAATGTCATCATCTTTTACGGCTATGGTTCCTAATACCACATCAGAATGACCCCCCAAATATTTAGTGGCACTGTGCATGACGATATCGGCACCTAAGTCTAAAGGTTGTTGTAGATAAGGCGTGGCAAATGTATTATCAACGCATAGCAATAAGTCATTTTCTTTAGCGATGCCAGATAACATTTTGATATCTATGATGTTCATCATAGGATTAGTGGGCGTTTCAGACCAAATCATTTTAGTATTTTCATTGATATAAGATTTGATAGTTGCCGCATCCTGCATGCCTATAAAATGGAATTTAAGTCCCATTTTTTCAAAAACCTGTCGAAATAATCTGTAACTGCCGCCGTATAAATCATTAGTAGAAATAATTTCATCACCTGGTTCTAAAAGTTTTAAGATGGCATCGATAGCCGCCAGGCCAGATGCAAAAGCCATCCCATGTTTGCCGTTTTCTAAGCTGGCAATGCTGTTTTCCAGCGCTGTACGTGTAGGATTAGCTGATCTGGAATATTCAAATCCTTTATGTTTGCCGGGAGTTTCCTGAGCGTAAGTCGAGGTTTGATAAATAGGAGGCATTACTGAACTGTAAGCCGGATCAATATTTTTTTGACCGCCATGTATGGCTTTAGTGTTAATTTTCATATTGATTTAATTTTTGTACAAATGTATTATTCCATATTGCATAAGACAAAAATTAGCTATGAATTAGTTAACACTTAACAAAATGGATAAAAAAAACCTGATTTTTACATCAGGTTTTATGTGAGATTTATTTTTGTACGTGAACATCCATTTGTGGGAATGGGATGCCAACGCCAGCTTTATCAAATTCTTTTTTTAGCGTTTCATGTAAATGAAAATTAAGCGGCCAGTAATCTGCAGCTTTACACCAGGGTCTTACAATAAAATTTACAGAGCTATCCGCTAATTCTGATACTTTAATATCAACACCCTGGTCATGAAGCACCATATCGCAATCATCGATTACTTTTTGTATAACTTCTCTTACTTTATCAATATCAGCATCATAACTTACACCGAATGTAAGCGGTAACCTTCTAATGTCTTTTACAGAGAAATTTTCTAACGGATTTGAAGTGATATTTCCGTTGGGAATGATGATTACTCGATTATCGAGCGTTGTTAAAACAGTATTGAAAATGTTGATTTCCTGAACCGTACCACCGTAACCATTGGTTTTAATAAAGTTACCTACTTTAAAGGGCTTAATGGTTAAAATTAAGACTCCAGCTGCAAAATGACTTAATTGGCCTTGAAGGGCTAAACCAATAGCAAATGCTAGCGCACTAAATATGGCGATAAAAGAGGTAACTTCTATACCAAACATAGAAGCTGCACTAAGTAGTACTAATACTTTTAGTAAAACAGAGGTAACAACACCAAAAAAGGGTATGAGAGAAGGATCAGCTTCTCTTTTTGTAAGCGTTGATTTTACCTTACCGGCGATTAATTTGGCCAACCAAAACCCAATAATTAAAGTTACGATTGCGCCTAAAACCTTAGGAGCATAGGCGATAAGGATTTCTACACCTTGATTTAAATAACCTTCCATCTGTTAAAATTTTTAGCAAAAATAGTATAAATTTTAACTTTCAAATAGAAACATTTCAAAAAACTAAAATTCTATTGATTTATAAGTTCACGTTTAGGCACCGGCATTTCAATACCTTGAGCATCTAAAGCTTTTTTGATTGCTTCTAGTTGTTCCCAATAAACTTGCCAGTAATTAGAAGATTCTGCCCAGCATCTAACAATAAGTTTCATTTCGTACTCACCTATTTCATTTAACCTAACATCAGGTTCGGGGTCTTTCAGTATGAGCGGGTGTTTCCACATAGTGTCTAACATGATATTCCTGACCTTGTCCAGATCTTCATTAAAAGAAAACTTTAAGTTGAGGCCAATACGGCGTTTAGGATTCATGGTTCGGTTATCTATATCTGTATTAGCCACATTACCATTAGGCATGGTGATTATTCTACCATCAAAAGTGATTATTCTGGTATATAAGATATCGATTTTAGTGACTTCTCCTAAGTTGTTGTTCACGTATATAAGATCTCCAACCCGAAAAGGTTTAAAAACCAGGATTAAAACACCACCAGCAAAATTTGCTAAGCTTCCTTGTAATGCGAGCCCGATAGCGATACTGGCCGCACCAAAAATAGTAACTATAGACGAGGTTGTAGCGCCTAAAACAGCACTGATAGATACGCCTAAAAGGCCGTATAGCAGGAATATCGTGAGCGACTCTATAAAAGTTCTCAATGATTTTTCCACTGAAGATCGCCTTAAAATACGCTTAACCAGCCTAAATAAAAGCTTAACTATTAATAAACCTAAAACAAGTGTAATAAGCGCATATAAGAACTTAGGCCCTAAACTTGTGATTTGAGTTATAACTGTATCTTTAATCGTATTGATAACTTGGTTATCCATTATGGATTAATTGATGATCTAAAGGTAGTTAATATTAAAGCATTTCCTATACTAGTCTATTGTAGTAAGCCAATTGTGTTTGTCTTCGGCTCTGTTGTATTGAATGTCCTGGAGTCTTTTTTTGTAAAATAAACTGTAAGGTTGATCTATCTCTGGTAGATTATAATCTACGTCATTATATTCAAAGCCGGTTACTTGAGCAATAGTAGCTGCTGTTCCGGTGCCAAAAATTTCTTTAAGCTGACCGCTCTTTTGAGCTTCCAGAATCATATCTACCGGCACTTTATCAACATGAACATTAATGCCATCATCTTTAGCCAGCTGGATAACACTTTTTCTTGTTACCCCATCTAAAATTCTATCGTTAGTAGGTGCTGTGTATAAATCGTCATTTATCCTAAAGAATACATTCATAGTTCCAGCTTCTTCCAGATATTTATGGTTGTTTGCATCTGTCCAGATAACTTGTTGATAGCCTTTTTTCTTAGCCAATTTGGTAGGGTAAAACTGAGCGCCATAATTACCTGCCGCTTTTGCAAATCCTACGCCGCCACTGGCTGCTCGGCTGTACTTTTCAGCGATAAGTACATTTATGGGTTTATTGTAATAAGCCTGCGTGGGACAGGTGATTATCATAAATCTATATCGATTAGATTCAGAAGCTGCGACACCTTCTTCTGTGGCAATGACAAAAGGTCTTATATACAATGAAGCGCCATCGTTTTGAGGAACCCAATTTTTGTCTAATTGAATTAGTGTTTTGATACTTTCAAAGAAGTAATCTTCTGGAAATTCAGGTATAGCCATTCTTTTAGAAGATCTGTTGATGCGGGCAAAGTTTTGTTCCGGACGGAAAAGATGAACCTTACCATTTTTATCTTTAAAGGCTTTCATTCCTTCAAATACTGCCTGACCGTAGTGAAATACCTTAGTAGATGGCGCAAACTCCATTGGGCCGTAAGGTACTATTTGTGGAGTTTGCCAATCACCGTTTTTGAAGTCACAAAACATCATGTGGTCTGAATATTGTTTACCAAATTGTAAATTTTCAAAATCAGTTTGTTTTATCTTAGATGTTGTAGAACGATGGATATTTAAAATTGGATGGTCGACCATAATATCTTATTTTTGCTATTTGCAAATATAGGCAAACCGCTTGTAAATTTTTTGTTAAACTAATAATTCATCAATTCAACGCTTAAAAATCAAGTGCTTATTATGAAAAATTTAATTTTAATACCACTTTGTTTACTATTCTTTAATTGTACTACTCAAACTGAGAAAAATAATGATCAATCTGACAAAAAAGAAACTACTAAGACAGACATGCCAATGGTATTTTATGGAGATAGTATTGATTATCAATCGCCTAAAATGGCAGAAGATGCATTTTCTGAGCTTAAATCTATCAATCTGAACGATACATTAATCATGACATTTAAATCAAAAGTAAATGCGGTATGTCAGAAGAAAGGCTGTTGGATGCAACTAGATGTGCCTCAGGGAAATGATATTAAAGTGACTTTTAAAGATTATGGTTTTTTTGTTCCCAAAGATATTAGCGGTCAGGAAGTCATTATTAAAGGTAAAGGTTTTCTAAAGGAAGTTAGTGTAGAAGAGCAACAACATTATGCCATAGATGCCGGTAAATCTGATCAGGAAATCGCAGCGATAACTGAGCCTAAAAAAGAATATAGGTTTATAGCAAACGGCGTAGCCATTCCTACATCTGATGGAGAATAGACAGATTGTCAAAACTAAGGATGGTTCCTCCAGTTTATACCTTCCTGATTTAGATGAATATTATCATTCCTCTCACGGCGCTGTCCAGGAATCGGCTCATGTTTTTATAGATCATGGCTTTTGTAGATTGATAGAATCTAAAGATGAATTTAACCTACTTGAAGTGGGTTTTGGTACTGGTTTAAACGCTTTTTTAACCTTGCAGCAATCCCTGAAAAAGGGGAAAAGAACGATTTATTCAGCAATAGAGCCTTATCCGTTATCACTACAGGAGGTAGATCAATTCAATTATCAAAACTTTGTTGATGAGTCTTTATATCAACATTATTTTAGAATGCTACACGAGTTAAGTTTCGATCAGCTTCATAAAATCAATGATTATTTTCAGCTGATCAAATATCAAGATAAACTATTGAAATGTCAATTATCTAAAAAGTTTGACTTAGTCTATTACGATGCTTTTGGGCCAAGAGCACAACCGGAAATGTGGGAGTTGTCATCGCTTGAAAAGACGGTTAATTCTCTTAAGGAAGGCGGTATTTTTGTTACCTACTGCGTTAAAGGCAGTGTAAAAAGAGCGCTTAAAAGTTTGGGCATGCAAGTTGATAAACTACCCGGACCACCAGGTAAAAGGGAAATGCTTTTTGCTACTTTATCATAGTGATCATGTTAAAGCATTCTTGTTTAACTAGCTAAAACATTGTATTTCTCCTAAATTTGAATAAAATATTTATATGCGCATATTAGTTACCGGTATTACAGGTTTAGTAGGACAGGAAATTAGAAAGCTATGTAAAGCAATGGAAGTTGATGTAAATTATCTTTCTACCCGAGAAAATATGCTTGAAGATAAACCGGGATATCAGGGTTTTTATTGGAATCCGGCAGAAGGAAAAATAGATCACAGATGTTTACAAGGTGTAGAAGCTATCATTCACTTAGCAGGAGCTAATGTGGCTAAACCCTGGACAAAATCTTACAAACAAGAAATCATAGATAGCCGTGTTGATTCCACACAGCTTTTAATAGATACCCTTAAAGAAAATCAACATTCTGTACAACAAGTTGTGTCTGCCAGCGCGATAGGCATCTATCAATCTTCTTTAACAAAACTTCACGCGGAAGACAGCGATGCCTTAGCAGACGATTTTTTAGGTGAAGTGGTTAAAAAATGGGAAGCTGCAGTAGATGGTTTTAAATCACTGCATATTCCGGTATGTAAACTTCGTATTGGTATGGTTTTATCAGGAAGTGGCGGCGCGTTAGAAAAATTAGTTAAACCTATAAATAATTACATAGGTGCGCCGCTTGGCTCCGGCGACCAGTGGCAATCATGGATTCATGTATGCGATTTAGCTCATATGTTTTTATTTGCTGTTCAGGCAGATTTAGATGGTGTTTATAATGCGGTAGCACCAAATCCTATAACTAATAAGCATATGACCCAGCAAATAGCTAAACACTTAGACAAGCCGTTAATTGCTCCTAAAGTACCACCTTTTGTTCTAAAACTCATGCTGGGCGATATGGCTAATGTGGTTTTAGCCAGTCAATTAGTAAGCGCTAAAAAAATTAAAGAAGAGGGCTACAACTTTGATTTTACAGATTTTAAAAGTGCTCTACAGGAAATATATCCGGCACCTTAAATATCAAGACTTATTTTTAAATTTCATTTATTTTTAACAAATTTGTTACTTATGAAAACGTCATTGGTATTTTTTATTTTAATTTCATTAAACATGTTTAGCATGCAAAGCCAAAATAGTTACTTAGCCTTAGGCGACTCCTATACCGTAGGAGAATCTGTTCCATCGGAAAAAACCTGGCCTTATTTGATTGCTGATTTTTTAAATCAAAAAGGCATAGATGTTTTAGAACCAAAGGTAATTGCTAAAACCGGATGGCGTACTGATGAATTGATTACGGCTATTGACGATACTGATTTAAAATCTGAAAGCTACGACCTGGTTAGTCTTTTAATCGGCGTAAATAATCAATATCAGGAAAAACCTATCAATCAGTTTACAACTGAGTTTGAAATACTGCTAAAAAAAGCCATCGCTTTTAATAAAAATGGAGTTCAAACTACTTTTGTGGTGGGAATTCCGGATTACAGTATCACACCTTATGCTCTAAAAAACGATAAAGAAAATGCTGACCAGGAAATCAAAAAGTATAATAAGATAGCTCAACTTATCTGTGAAAAGTACAATGTAGATTATTATCCTATTTTCAAGTTATCCAGGGCATTTAAAGGTAAGGAAAACTACTTTGTTGATGATGAATTGCATCCATCAGCAATTCAATATCAAAAATGGTTTGATTCATTTAAAGATGATGTTTTTCGATTAGTCAATTAAAACCACATGAAAGAAGATTTTATTCATTATCTGTGGAAATTTAAGCAATTTGATTGCCAAAACATATCAACCATAAATGGTGATGTATTAAAAGTTCTTGATTTTGGCAAACACAATCAGCAGCATTCAGGGCCAGATTTTTTTAACGCTCAAATTCAGTTAGGTCATGAAAAATGGGCTGGCAATGTAGAGATGCATTTAAAATCATCAGACTGGTATGTGCATAAACATGAGGAAGATACCGCCTATGACAATGTAATTCTACACGTAGTATGGGAACATGATGTAGATGTTTTTAGGAAAGATGGTAGTAAAATTCCAGCTCTTAACATTGCTGATTTTACAGATAAAGGTCAACTACAAAAATATCAGGCACTTATTACTAAGCAGCGCAGTGAATGGATTTATTGTGAAGACCATTTTTCTAAATTTGATGATTTCCTCTTAGATAGTTGGTTAGAACGTGTGTTTATCGAGCGCTTAGAGCAGAAATCAAAATTGATTTACCGCTTATTAAATAAATCTACCAATAACTGGGATGAGGTGTTGTTTAAACTTTTGGCAAAAAATTTTGGGTTAAACATCAATGGAAATGTTTTTTTAGAAATGGCTGAAAGTATTCCTTTTAAGGTGATTCAAAAGACATCTGCAAGTCAGCAGCAACTCGAAGCACTGTTATTTGGTCAATTAAATTTGTTGAATGAAACCATTGAAGAACCCTATTATCAAAACTTGCAAAAAGAATATCATTTCTTAAGACATAAATATCAACTCAAGCAATCTTTATCAAGCCAACCTCAGTTTTTTAGATTAAGACCCGGCAATTTTCCAACCATAAGAATTGCTCAACTTGCGACTTTATATCATAAGCATGATCATCTATTTAATAAACTTACCAGAATATCAGAATTAAAAGAAGTGAAATCTACTTTCAAGATATCAGCATCAGAATTTTGGAGAAATCACTATACATTTTCAACTAAGAGCAAGCCCGGTAAACGACAATTAAGCCCTAAGTTTATCGATCTTTTGTTAATCAATACTTTTGTGCCGCTTAGATTTGCTTATGCTAAGAGCAAAGGCTATGATGAGAACGATTTACTCATAGATTTTATGACATCTATAGCCTCTGAAAAGAATCAAATAATTTCTAAATTTGAAAAATTAAGAAAAGGCGTAAGTAGAAATGCTTTACATTCGCAAGCACTGAAGCAATTAAAAACAAATTATTGCGATCTTCAGGGCTGTTTAAACTGTAATTTGGGAATAGCATATTTAAAATAATGGTAAATCTAATAGCTAAAATAAGATACTTTTTTGAGAGGAACGGCTTTTATGTGAGTACCAGATTAGCTGATAGGCTGGGAATGAAGGTCAAATCTGTAAGATTATTTTTTATTTATATTTCATTTGCCACCTTTGGTGTAGGTTTTGGTTTATATTTAACCCTGGCTTTCTGGCTAAAGTTAAAAGATATGATTTACACCAAGCGAACTTCCGTTTTTGACCTATGATGATAAAGTTATTTCGCTCTAAGATTTATTTAGCAATACTATTATTGTTTTCGCTTATAACGGTTGCCACTTTAGGATACCGATGGATAGTTGATTTAAATTGGATAGATTCCGTTTATATGGCTATCATTACCATTAGTACGGTAGGTTTTAAAGAAGTGGCAACGCTTTCGCCAGAGGCCAGAATTTTTACAATAATTTTAATTATTGTCAGCCTCATTATAACTGCTTATATTGTAAGTATAGTTTCAGAGTATGTGGTGTCTGAATATTCCTATCAAAAATTAAAACGTAAAAGAGTGAATCAGAAAATTAAAAAATTAACCAATCATGTGATCGTTTGTGGTTACGGTAGAAATGGCACACAAGCTGCTAGAAGATTAGAATCTTATAATATGCCTTGTGTGGTTATTGATAAAAATGTAGAAGTACTAGAAGAATCAGAAGAAGATTTACTTTATGTAGAAGGCGATGCTATAGATGATGATGTATTGATGAAAGCAGGTATCAAAAGAGCTGCAGCATTGATCTGTGCATTACCAAAGGATACAGATAATTTATTTGTGGTTTTATCAGCCAGGCAGCTAACTAAAAGTTTAAAGATCATCAGCCGGGCCAGTCAGTTGTCTTCCTATAAAAAACTTAAGATAGCCGGCGCTGATAATGTTATATTGCCAGACAGTATCGGGGGTCAGCATATGGCATCGCTTATCGTCGTTCCTGATTTGATAGATTTTCTTGATAATATGACATTATCAGAAGGCGATACGCAAAATGTGCAAGAAATCCCTTTTAGTACTATTTGCGGAGAAAATGAAGGCAAAAGAATCCTTGACTTATCTATTAGAGAAGAAACCGGATGCTCTATAATAGGCTATAAAAAACCAGACGGCGGTTTTCTAATTAATCCCGAAAGCAATTTGCTTTTAGAAAAAGGCTCAAACCTTATCATACTTGGTAGTCAGGAGCAAGTGAAAAAACTTAATAAAAAATATAAGCTTAGTTAATAACCACATTACTTTTGAGTATATAAATAGTTTTTTGCATATTGCATTTTTTCAATACATAAACCCTACTTTATGATTAGATTTTTGATAAGTTTTTGTCTTTTATTAATGATGTGTTCTGCATTTGCTCAAGAACTTAGCGTAAAAGTAAAAAAGATTAATCCCTCACCAGAGATTGATAATGCGCAAATAGAATTAATGGTTGATGGTGGAGTGCCACCTTATCAATACAAATGGTCTAAGCAGTCAACGCCGCTTACCTCTAATAAGGCATCAGATATTACTGAAGGTTATTCTTATACCGTTGTAGTTACTGATCAGGCAGGAAGCGAAGTTGCTAAAGAAATAACTGTCAAAGCTGAATCAATAACAGAAATATTTAACGGTAATGCCAAACCTGCGGTAGAATTTATGTCGTTAGTGTTGTTTTCTGATCCATTTTCAGCCATTGGTATTTATGACCCTGTAGTTTACACAGAATCAAACCGCATTTTTGCACCAGGCTGGGAAGCTAAAACCCAAACCAAATTTAAGTTAGAAAAGTATTTAGTAGAGAATAAATCTCATGTAGAAAAAGGGCAGGACATTGCGGTTATTGATCGTGAAGCTATGGGTAAAGTAACCGTTAAAGCTCAGCAGTCAGGAAAAATTGAATTTTTAGTTGATGAAGGTGAATATATTTACAACCCTGAAAATAAAGAACACGTTATCGCGTCTAATGCAGATATGTTTGCAAAGATTAAGTATGACGAACCCATTGCGCTTACTCATCCTAACGGAGATCCTAAAAAAAAGAATATCCCTTTTATAGTAGTTTGGTTGATTTTTGGTGCTGCATTCTTTACCATCAGAATGGGTTTTATCAATATTCGTGGATTTAGACATGCTTTAGATCTGGCAAAAGGTAAATATGATGACCCTGAGGCGCCGGGCAGAATCACGCATTTTCAGGCTTTATCTACAGCAGTTTCAGCCACGGTAGGTTTAGGAAACATAGCAGGGGTGGCCGTTGCTATTTCATTAGGTGGTGCAGGCGCGACATTTTGGATGATTTTAGCCGGATTTCTTGGTATGTCATCCAAGTTTGTAGAATGTACTTTAGGCGTGAAATATCGCTATATCAATAAAGAAGGAAGAATTTTTGGTGGCCCTATGAATTATTTAAGATACGGTTTAGAGAAGAGAAACCTAAATGGCTTGGGTAAATTTTTAGCTGTATTTTTCGCTATTCTTGCTGTTGGCGCATCTTTAGGTGGCGGTAATATGTTTCAGGCTAATCAGTCTTTTAGCGTATTATCAAGCCAAATCCCTCTTTTAGAAGGTAACGGGTTTTATTTTGGTCTTATCCTATCTATATTAGTAGGTGTTGTTATTTTAGGTGGAATTAGCAGTATTGCCCGCGTTACCGGAAAAGTTGTGCCTATTATGGCAGTGATTTATGTTTTAGGTGCTTTTACTGTAATTGGCATCAATATTGAAAATTTAGGTAGCGCTTTTGGTGCAATTGTAGATGGTGCTTTTTCACCCAGTGCATTAAAAGGTGGATTTATAGGCGTTTTAGTCGTTGGCTTCCAGCGAGCTGCGTTTTCTAATGAGGCTGGTGTAGGTTCTGCAGCTATTGCTCACTCTGCTGCTAAGACTAATCATCCGCCTTCTGAAGGTTTTGTAGCCTTACTTGAACCTTTTATCGATACGGTTGTTGTTTGTACATTAACCGCGTTAGTACTTATTTTTACAGGAATGCATGAAGTTGAAGGCGTAGCAGGTGTAACTTTAACCACCAAAGCTTTTGGTAGTGTTATTTCCTGGTTCCCAATTGTTTTAGCTATTGCCGTTTTCTTGTTTGCTTTTTCTACGATGATCTCCTGGTCTTATTACGGCATGCGTGCTTGGTCATACCTTTTTGGTAGAAGTAAGAAAACAGAAGTTGTTTACAAAGTCATATTTTTGGTTTTTGTGATCATAGGAGCATCTATAAGTCTTGGGGCGGTATTAGATTTTTCTGATATGATGATTCTTGCGATGTCATTCCCTAATATTATTGGACTTTACATTTTATCAGGTGAAGTAAGAAAAGACTTGAAAAAGTATTTTGAAGATGTAAAAGCTGATAGGTTATTTAAACGCGATAAGAAATGATCTGATGAAACTCAACTGGCGCCGTTTCTCGTTTAATAAATCAAACAGAATCGGCATGTTGTATTTTGTTCTTATTATTTTAATATTGATAAGTCTATCTTTTGTTAGTCAATATTTTGCTGATGATGATTCTTCACAATGGTTTACATCGTCTGAAACTCAACAATTACAGCGAGAGTTAGATTCTTTAAAGCAAGTAGAGGAAACATCAAAAGATACAATTTATCCATTTAACCCTAACTTTTTAACTGATTATAAAGCTTATAAATTAGGGATGAGCGTTAAAGAAATCGATAGGTTATTAGCTTTCCGGGAAAGACAAAAGTGGGTTAATTCTGCAAAGGATTTTCAAAATGTTACGCAGGTTTCTGATAGTTTACTAAATACCCTTAAACCCTATTTTAAATTCCCTGATTGGGTAAAAGAACGAGAAAAACAAAGCCGGTCGTCTCAAAACATAAAGGTCTGGTCAAGCCCTAAAGATTTAAACGCAATAACTGCTCGGGATTTACAAAAAATAAAAGGGATAGGACCGGCTTTATCTAAAAGGATTATCAGTTATAGGCACAAGCTCGGAAATTTTAGAAGTCTTTCTCAGTTGAAAGATGTTTGGGGATTATCTTATGAAGTCAGAGAGCGACTCAATGAAAACCTCATGGTAGGCATAGACTACCAGAAAATAGATCTGAATACGGCTACGATTATACAATTAGCTGAGATTCCCTACTTCGATTACGAATTATCCAGAAAGATTCATCAATTTGTCAAAGTCAGACAAGGTGTCAGTGATTTAAAAGAATTAGGAAAATTACAAGATTTTCCGTTTGATAAGATTGAAAGAATTAAATTATATTTGACCGTAAATAAATAATTGATAATAAAAACTCTAATAATTGATGAGTTGATAAAATTAAACCTTATATGTATTTTACTGAAGAGCATAATTTATTCCGTGAAAGTTTAAGAGACTTCTTAAAAAAAGAAGTAGTCCCTCATATTGACCAGTGGGAAGACGAAGGGAAAATAGATCCTTCTATTTGGAAAAAGATGGGTGAAATGGGGTTTCTTGGTATTCCTTATCCGGAAAAATACGGTGGTATGGCGCTAGATTTCTTTTATACAGTAATTCTTTTAGAAGAGCTACAGCGCATCAATTCCGGTGGGTTTGCCGCGGCCGTATGGGCTCATTCCTATCTGGCTATGACCCATTTAAATGCTGAAGCCAGTGTTAAACTTAAAGAAGAATATCTTACGAAAAGTATTCAGGGTGATAAAGTAGGTTGTTTGTGTATTACAGAGCCTTTTGGTGGATCTGATGTAGCCGGCATGAAAACAACTGCTGTAGATAAAGGAGATCATTATTTAATTAACGGATCTAAAACCTTTATCACCAATGGCGTTTATGCTGATTATTTGATTGTAGCTGCAAAAACAGATCCAAATGCAAACGGAAAAGGCATTAGCATATTTTTAGTAGATCGTTATTTATATGACGGCATATCTGCTAATAAACTTAACAAATTAGGATGGCGTGCATCTGATACAGCTGAATTAGCTTTTGATAATTTAAAAGTCCCTAAGGAGAATTTACTGGGAGAAGAAAACAAAGGATTTTCTTACATCATGCAACACTTTGCCTTAGAAAGATTGATTATGGGCGTAAACGCTCATGCCAGAGCAGAATATGCTATAGAATATGCTGTTCAATACATGCACGACAGGGAAGCATTTGGAAAAAAGCTAACCCAATTTCAGGCATTAAGACATAAAGTTGCAGATTTAGCCAGTGAAGTTGAAATGTGTAAGCAGTTCAATTATTACGTTGGTTATCGACTAGATAGAGGCGAGTATGTCGTTAAAGAAGCAACCATGTCTAAGCTAAACTCTACTAAAATCGCTGATCAGGTGATCTATGATTGTCTACAGCTACTGGGCGGTTATGGCTATGTAGAAGATTACCCACTTGCGCGAATGTTCAGAGATAGTCGCCTGGGGCCAATCGGTGGAGGAACATCAGAAATTTTAAGAGAAATTATTTCCAAGACTATTATAGATAGGAAAGAGTATAAGCCGGTGACCTAACTACTAATGACAGATTTACTTACTAAATACTTAGAGTATTTATCCTACGAAAAAAAATATTCTCAACTTACGGTAAGTGCTTATAAAGCTGATATTAACCAGTTTATTGCATTTTGTAATGATAATTATGAAGTCAATCAGCCGGAAGAATTCCATGTTAACTTCTTGCGTGCATGGATAGCTAGTTTGAGTAATGATAATATTCAGGTTACCAGCATAAATAGAAAAATATCTTCAGTTAAAGGTTTTTACAGGTTTCTCTTAGAAACAAATACCCTTTTAGATTCAGATTTTGTAGAGTATTCTCATATCAAATCGAGTAAAAAACAAGAAATACCATTTAGCAAAGCTGAAATAAATGCGGCGCTGAATCAAATAGAGGATCTAAATTTTGAAGGCGCCAGAAATAAATTAATTATAGAATTTATATATACTACTGGCGTAAGAAGAGCTGAATTGATCAATTTAAAAATACAAGATATTTCTCTTGATACTAAAACTTGCCGGGTTACAGGCAAAAGGAATAAGCAAAGAATAATACCATTAATCGATGAGTTGATAGATACATTAAGAAATTATCTAAAGTTTAGAGATGCTATACCAACTGATAATAATTATTTATTAATCACAAAAAAAGGCACCAAAGTATATAATAGTTTGATTTATAGAACTGTAATGTCATGTTTTCAGAATATAACTACTAAACATAAAAAAAGTCCACATATATTAAGGCATTCTTTCGCTACACACATGCTAGAAGAAAATGCTGATATTAATTCCATAAAAAAAATTTTAGGTCATGAAAGCTTAGCTGCTACACAGCATTATATGAAATCAGATTTATCTATGTTAAAGAAAGTTTATAAAGCCAGTCATCCAAGGAGTAAGTCGAGAGATGAGGGTTAAAAAAACAAAAATCTACAGCAGTAATACATTAAAGCATGATAATGAGTAAAATAAATTTAAAAAAAACTTTTATCAGATAAAATAAACTCACTATATTTGCAAACCTAAAATTGAGCATATTATATGCCGATGTAGCTCAGCTGGCTAGAGCAGCTGATTTGTAATCAGCAGGTCGTGGGTTCGAGTCCCTCCATCGGCTCTTATTTTAGGAAATAAGATTTAGTTCTTTAACATATTGGGGAGATACTCAAGCGGCCAACGAGGACAGACTGTAAATCTGTTGGCATTTGCCTTCGCAGGTTCGAATCCTGCTCTCCCCACAAAATAAGCGGAAGTAGCTCAGTTGGTAGTCCGCCTCAGGCGGATTCCAAGCTGAATGACTGAAAATATATTATTGAAGTACATTACATATTGAAATTTAAACTCATTCTATAGGGTTTTAATAATAAGCGGAAGTAGCTCAGTTGGTAGTCCGCCTCAGGCGGATTCCAAGCTGAAT
>JAVLBJ010000047.1:17741-17934 GCA_031581455.1 Psychroflexus sp.
ATTTAAACTCATTCTATAGGGTTTTAATAATAAGCGGAAGTAGCTCAGTTGGTAGAGCATCAGCCTTCCAAGCTGAATGTCGCCGGTTCGAACCCGGTCTTCCGCTCAAAGCTGTAGCTGAAGTAGCTCAGTTGGTAGTCCGCCTCAGGCGGATTCCAAGCTGAATGTTACCGGTTTGAATCCGGTCTTCCGC
>JAVLBJ010000001.1:0-66717 GCA_031581455.1 Psychroflexus sp.
AACAAAATCAGTAATTTGCTAAAAATATATTATTTAACCATCCATTAACACGCTTCAATATTAGATTTTTTCAATTTGCGCATTGTTTTAAAAGTTACTTAAGTATGGAAAATCATCATTCATCAGTTGATATTGAAAGCATCAACGCAAAAATTGAAAAAGAAAGTGCTTTTATTAAAGATTTGCGTCAGGAGATGAATAAAGTCATCATCGGTCAGGAGCATATGATTAATAGATTATTAATCGGACTACTTGGTAGAGGGCATATTTTATTAGAAGGAGTGCCTGGACTGGCTAAAACTTTAGCAATTAGCACCTTATCTAAAGCTATAAAGTCTTCGTTTAGCAGGATTCAATTTACACCAGATTTACTTCCTGCCGATGTTGTTGGAACCATGATTTACAACATAAAGGAAAACAAATTTAGTATTAAAAAAGGTCCCATTTTTGCCAATTTTGTCTTAGCTGATGAGATTAACAGAGCGCCGGCTAAAGTTCAATCCGCTCTTTTAGAAGCCATGCAGGAAAAGCAGGTAACCATAGGCGATGAGACTTTTATACTTGAAAAACCCTTTCTGGTTATGGCTACACAAAATCCTGTTGAACAAGAAGGGACTTATCCCTTACCAGAAGCTCAGGTTGACCGTTTTATGCTTAAAACAGTCATTGACTACCCGCAACTAAATGAAGAACAATTAGTTGTAAGGGCTAATTTATCTAACGCTAAGGTTCAGGTAAATCCAGTAGTAACGACTGATCAAATTCTAAAAGCTCAAGAGGCTATAGGTGATGTATACATGGATGAAAAGATAGAAAAATATATTTTAGATCTCATATTTGCCACCCGATACCCTGATAAATATAATGTAGGAGGTATTAAACCGCTTATTAGTTTTGGGGCTTCGCCAAGGGGAAGTATTAATTTGGCCATTGCATCAAAATGTAATGCGTTTATACAGTCTAGAGGTTATGTTGTGCCGGAAGATGTGAGGGCTGTTGTTTATGACGTGTTAAGGCATAGAGTAGGCATTACTTATGAAGCAGAGGCTGAAAACTTCACCTCAGTAGATATTATCAAAAGAATTGTAGATGAGGTGGAGGTGCCATAAATACTAAAGTTATTCTATGGATACAAAGTCGCTGCTTAAAAAAGTTAGAAAGATAGAAATTAAAACCAAGCGTTTAAGCAATAACGTATTTGGTGGCGAATATCATTCTGCATTCAAAGGTCGTGGTATGACTTTTAGTGAGGTAAGAAAATACCAATACGGTGATGATGTTCGGGCGATAGACTGGAATGTAACAGCTCGTTCTAATGAACCTCATATTAAAGTATTTGAAGAGGAAAGGGAGCTTACCTTAATGCTGGTTGTTGATGTATCAGGCTCTGGGATGTTTGCTACACACCAGGCCTTTAAACGAGATATCATAACAGAAATCGCTGCCACTTTAGCTTTTTCGGCTACACAAAACAATGACAAGGTAGGTTTGATTTTGTTCAGCTCAAAAATTGAACTATACATTCCGCCTAAAAAAGGCAGATCTCATGTGTTGAGGATTATTAGAGAGTTAATTGAATTTAAACCAGAACAAAAAACTACAGATATAGGCAATGCCGTTAAGTTTTTATCAGATGTTTTAAAGAAGCGCAGTATTGCCTTTATACTTTCTGATTTTATGGACGATGAATACAAGAAAAAAATTCAAATAGCGGCTCAGAAGCATGATTTAACCGGAATACGCATTTATGATAGACGTGAGACGGAGCTTCCTGATTTAGGTTTGATCAAAGTAAGAGATAATGAAACCGGCAAGCAAATATGGGTCAATTCATCATCTAAGAAAACACGAAAAGCCTATGCTAATTATTTTAAAGCACGAGACGACTATTTTAAAAAGGCGTTTAAACGAAGCGGAGCAGGCAGTTTTTCTACACGTGTTGATGAAAACTATGTAACTAAGTTACTCACCTATTTTAAAGCAAGAGTATGAACACTATCCGCCTTATAATACTGTTTTTTATTGCTCTGCTCAGTATGTTCATGAGTCAGCACAAAATCTATGGACAAACTGTAGAGGTCAGCACAGATACAGACTCTATTAAAATCGGTGAAGAAATCATTTATTCCATCAAGCTTAAGGCAGATTTTAAGCCCGATAGCGTAGCGTTTCCTAAAGGACAAAGTTTTATTCCTTTAGAGATTATAGAGGATTATCAAAAAGACACCATATCGATTAAACCCAAATTTGAATTGATAAAAAAATATGGTTTATCAGTTTATGATTCAGGAAGATACACCATACCATCACAGCTTGTACAAATTGATGATCAAAAGAAATTAACAGATTCTATAAGTGTGTATGTAAATGATATTGAAGTAGATACGACGAGTCAGAAAATATATCCCACTAAACAATCTGTTGATGTGCCTCAGCCATTTCAACTTTCTGACTGGATATGGTATACGCTGGTGATTATACTCGTTTTGTTGCTGATGGTAGCTTTGTATTTTCATTTCAAAAAAAGAAGAGACGAAGCTAAAAACAGAAAACCCCCTTACGAACAGGCTATAGACTCGCTTAAAGCATTAGATGATTCTAAACTTATTGAAGAGCGAAATTTTAAAGAATACTATTCTAAGCTCACAGAAATAAGTCGTATATACTTAGAAGAAAAAGTATCTATAAGAGCTATGGAATTTACATCTAATGAATTAGTAGATCATTTAAAACAACAGATGGATTCAGGCAAACTGAACCTGGATGAGGATATGATTCAGGATTTTGAAAAAATACTAAACCGGGCAGATATGGCGAAATTTGCCAGGAAACAGCCCGATATGATTACGGCTAAAGATGACCGTAAAAATGTAGAACAATTTACAAACACAGTTCAACAAGCTATTCCAGAGCCTACAGAAGAAGAGAAAAAACGAGATCAGGCCTACCAGAATAGATTAGCCAGGCGAAGAAAGCGATTGAAAATTGCTGCTATAGTTATTGTTGTTATTGGCACCTTAGCTGTGTCTACTTCATATCTTATCGCCACAAAAGGTTTTGATTACGTCAAAGAAGTTGTAACAGGAAGCGCCACAAAAGACATGCTTAAAGATAAGTGGTTTACCAGCGATTACGGATTCCCGCCACTAAGTATAACAACACCTGACGTGCTTATAAGAAAAAATGCGGACAGCCTACCTATAAGCGGAATTAATAAACCTGAAGCGTCTTATTTTACCTACGGTAAATTATATGGCAACGTAAAAGTGATATTAGCTACGGTTCCGGTTGAAGATAAAGCTATGGATGCTCTTAAGGAAAATGTGCAGCAAATCTACAAGGAGTTAGAAGGCTTAGGCGCTTATAACATACTTACTAAAGAAAGAAAGTTTGAGACTGTAGATGGCATCGAAGGAACAGAAGTGTACGGTAGTTTTTCAGTAAAAAATCCTATAACCGGTAATGATATAGATAAATCCTACAGATTGATCAACTTTGCTTACCAAAAGGGGTTTTATCAAGTGATTGTCATTACTAAAGATAATGATGAATATGCCAATGAGATAGCAAACAGAATAGTTAACTCTATTGAATTTACCAAAGAATAATGATGTTAGACAATCTTGTTTTTGAGAATCCGGCCTGGTTTTGGTTATTATTGATCGTTCCAATGATAATCCTATGGCGATATTTAACCAAAAACAAACAGCATGTATCGGTTAATATGCCAACGACAGATGCATTTAGCGGACAAGTTGATTTTTGGTCTAAATTAAGACCATTGCTTTTTTATCTCAGACTTCTCGCTTTATCTTTGTTAATTGTTGCCATGACGCGACCCAGAACCGTAGATGTAAGTACACAAACTAAAAAAACAAAAGGTATAGATATCGTGATGGCTGTAGATGTTTCAGCCAGCATGCTGGCCAGAGATTTAGATCCTAATAGACTGGAAGCTTTAAAAAATGTAGCCTCTTCTTTTATTAAGAAAAGAGTTAATGATAGAATAGGTCTGGTAGTCTATTCCGGCGAAAGCTATACAAAAACACCTATAACATCCGATAAGTCAATTGCGTTAAGCGCCTTAGGTGAATTAAATTACACGCAAAACATTAAAGGAGGTACAGCAATAGGAATGGGGCTAGCAACCGCTGTAAACAGACTAAAAGATAGTAAAGCTGATACCAAAGTCATTATATTGCTAACAGATGGAGTTAATAACTCAGGATTTATAGACCCAAAAACCGCTACTGAATTAGCTATTGAAGAGAAAATAAAAACCTATTCCATTGGAATAGGCTCTAAAGATAAAGCAATGTCGCCAGTCTCAATTTCTAGAAATGGCAAAATAAATTATAAGCCAGTAGAAGTAAAAATAGATGAAGAACTATTAAAATACATCGCAGATGAGACCGGCGGGAATTATTACCGGGCAACAAACAGGAAGAAATTAGATGAAATTTATGAGTCTATTAATAAATTAGAAAAAACTGTTATAGAAGAGCAAAAATTTTATGATTATGATGAAAAATATCGTTATTTAGTTATATTAGGAGGTATTTTATTGATGATAGAATTATTGTTAAAGTTTACCCTATTTAGAAGTTTTGTATAATGTATTATTTATTTGAAAAGCCTGTTTATTTTTGGTTACTGTGTTTAATACCGGTTATCTTAATCGGTTATACGCTTGTATTTATATGGCAAAAACGCAAGCAACAGTTTTTTGCAGACAGGCCGTTTTTTAAAAAACTAGTGCCGGATCATTCACACTTTAAAAGATGGATAAAAATTGTTTTCATATCGCTGGCTATAGGCTTATTTTGTGTGGCATTAGTCAATCCTCAAGTAGGTTCAAAGCTGGAAACGGTAAAGCGAAAAGGCGTTGATATAGTTTTTGCATTAGACGTGTCTAAAAGTATGTTAGCTGAAGATATAGCGCCTAATCGCATAGAAAAATCAAAAAGAATTATCTCAGAAATCATTAATAATTTAGCCGGAGATCGGATTGGCTTAATAGGTTATGCCGGTAGTGCTTTTCCACAAGTTCCTATAACAACCGATTACGCCTCCACTAAAAATTTCTTGAAATCTATGACTACTGATATGGTATCTAGTCAGGGAACAGCTATTGCAGATGCTGTAGAATTAGGGCTTACTTATTATGATGATCAGGATAAAACAAAAAGAGTAATGGTGATAATAAGCGATGGTGAAGATCACGGCTCTGAACTAAAAAATCAACTGCAACAAGCCAATGAAAAAAATGTAGAAGTCTTTTCTATAGCTGTAGGCACACAAAAAGGCGGTCCCATTCCTGTTGATAAATCTCAATATAATATCACTTACAAGAAAAACACAGAAGGAGATGTGGTTATAACAAAAGCTAATTATTCAACTTTAACAAGAATAGCCGAAAAAACTGGAGGACAGCTGATAAAAGCACAATCCACAAAAAAAGTAGTAGATAAGTTCGTTAATATCTTAAAAGATATGGAGAAAACAGAATTTGAGTCTAAGCAATATGCAGATTATAAAAGCCAGTTTCAATGGTTTTTAGGTTTTGGAATTTTGTTTTTAATTATAGATATGATGCTATTTGAAAAGAAAACAGCATGGTTAAGAAAGTTAAACTTATTTAATGAGAAAGATGATGATAAAAATTAAGATTTTAGCTATTGTTTTGTTTGTTAGCTTACAGGCTTTATCTCAGCAAAATCAGGATAAAAGCAATCATAATCAGTTGATGAAATATTTAGCTGAAGCTGAAAAACACTTTGAAAAGGGTGAGATGGCTATGGCTGAAGCCGCTTACAGAAAAGCGATATCTATTTCACCAGACAGTGACTTAGCCCGATATAATTTTGGCAACCTATACATAGATTACAAAAGAGAGAATGAAGCTCTTCAAAATCTAAATGAAGCTTCTAACGCCAGTGAAAACAAACCGCTTAAGCATAAAAGTTTACATAATCAGGGTAATATTTTGATGAAGAAGGAAAAATATGCACAGGCCGCTAAAATTTATAAGGAAGCGCTTAAAAACGATCCTTCAGATGATGAAACCAGATATAATTTTGCATTAGCCAAAAAGCTGATGAAAAATCAGAAACAAAATCAGAACAATAAGGATAAAAACAAAAAGGACCAAAAAAAGAATAAAAAGAAACAAAAAGATAAAAATAAAGAAGGCGGAAAGAAGCAGGAAAATCAGGACAATCAGAGTAAAAAAGATAAAGACGCTAAAGATAAATCTGATAAAAGCAAAGAAAATAAACCCAAGCAAGACAATAAAAAAGATCAAAACGCTAAAAAGAACAAAGAAGAAAAATCTGAAAAACAAGAAAAACAAAAGATAAGAAAAGCTAAATTGTCGCCTCAGCAAATCAAAAATATTCTAAAGGCGATAGAAAATCAGGAAAAGAAAGTGCAAAAGAAGCTTAACAAGAAAAAACAAGAGGGTAAACCTGTAAAAACAGATAAAGACTGGTAATATGAAAGCTATTTTACGACATATCATATTATTTATAACTTTATTCATTGCAGATTTAGGCTGGTCTCAGGTGCAGTTTACCGCAGAACCAAGTCGGGAAAAAATAGGTATTAATGAGCGAGTTAAAATCACTTTTAAAGTTAATCAACCTGGTGATAATTTTACACCACCGACATTTGAAAATTTTAAAAAGGTTGGTGGTCCTAATCAATCTGTATCGCAGCAATTTATCAATGGTAAAAGCAGTTATGAATTAAGCTTCATTTACTATTTAGAGCCTATGAAAAAAGGCAATTTAAGTATAAAACAGGCAGAAATCACCATAGATGGTAAAGTTTACAAAACTTCACCTATAACAGTAGAAGTAGGAGAAGCAGTAGATAAGCCCAATGATAAAAATGCGGTTAAAAAAAGAGATGCATTAAACGGCATCCATCTGATAGCTGAGGTATCTAAAAGGAAGCCCTATTTAAACGAACCGGTGTACGTGGTTTATAAGCTATACGTTAGCAGGAATACAAATGTCAGAAACTGGCAAGCCTTAGATAATCCCGACTTTGAAAATTTCTGGAGCAGAAACATAGATAATGATCAATTAAGCGTGAAAAACGGCTCTTTTGCCGGTGAGCCTTACCGCTATGTAGAATTGAGAAAAACCGTATTATATCCACAAAAAACAGGTGAACTTAAAATCAAACCATTAACATTAAACTTATCGGTAGAAGTTCCTTCAGACCGTAGAGATATCTTTGGTAGAAGGCTATATGATGTCGTAGATCATAAGATATCAGCTAAAACTAAAACCATAAATGTGCAACCACTTCCTGAACAAGAAAAACCTGCTTCATTTACAGGTGCCGTAGGTGATTTTTCATTAGATTCTTCCATTGATTCTAAACAAGTTAAACAAGGTGAGTCTGTAAACCTTGAACTTAAAATTACGGGAACTGGTAACTTACAGCTTTTTGATCTTCCTAAATTGTCATCACCACCGGGAATTGAATTATATGAACCTGAGCGAAAAGAAAATATCAAAATCAATGCTAATGGGATGAGAGGTAGTGTTAGAAATAATTATACCTTAGTTGCTCAAAACAGTGGTAAATTTCCTATTTCACCCGTCACCTTTTCTTATTTTGACCTAAGCACAAAATCTTATAAAACACTTACAACCGATGAAATTGTAATAGATGTGGAAAGCAAAGCATCATCTTTATCGCCAAATAATTCTACATCTGGAGAAATCAATACACCAGCTCCGGTTAATCAACTAAGTGGTGTATCATCATTTAAGTATATTAAACTTAATACTGATCTAAGGCCATTAAATACTAAAGGATTTTTCAAGTCGACTACTTACTGGATGTTAGCTCTAACACCTGTAGGTTTAGCCTTAGCAAGCTTGTTTTTCTTTCTTTACAGGAAAAACAGGCCTGATGATGACTCTTATTTCCTACAGAAAAAACAAAAATTAGCTAAGAAATACTTGTCTAATGCCAAGCAGAGTATAGATCAGCCAGATGAATTTTATCAAGCCTTGGAGTTAGCACTTTATAACTATTTAAAAGCTAAGTTAAAAATCAATACATCCGATATCACTAAAGATAAAATCAAAGACAAGTTAAAAAACACTAATGTTTCATCAGCTAATATTGATCAATTTATAAGCACTTTATCAAAATGTGAAAAAGCCAGATATGCCACTACGGCATCAGAGAATTTAGAAAATGATTATAAGCAAACGGCGCAATTGATAACATCTATAGATAAAGAAATTAAGTCATGAGAATTAAAGTATTTTATTTATTAACAGCATTACTGTTAGCTCTGTCTGGCATCTCTCAACAGTCAAATGTGTTGTTTGAAAATGCAAACAATGCTTATGCTGATGGTGATTATAAAAAAAGCATCAAATTATATGAGCAGATTTTAGATAAAGGACATGTTTCTGTAGAACTATATTTTAACCTTGGCAATGCACATTATAAATTAAATAATGTAGCAGAAAGTATCTACTACTATGAAAAAGCAAAACAGTTTGATCCATCTGATAAAGCCATAAAAAATAACTTAGCTTATGCTGAGCAAATGCGTATTGATCAGGTAGAAGCTATTGAAAAACCTAAGGTTAGTCAAATTAACAGGCAAATAACCTTAGCTCTATCTATAGAAAATTGGGCATGGCTTTCTATATTATCAGCTTTTCTGGCATTTATAGGTTTAGTATTTTATTTCATTAAAACAAAGACATTACAGAAACGTATTTTTTTTGGTGTTTTTATTTTGCTAAGTCTTTTAGCAATAAGTTCATTTTTATTAGCAAGCTCACAAAAGAAAATGATAGAAGACCAGCAATACGCCATCATCTTTTCTGATGAAATAAAGGTGTTCCAGGAGCCTAATCCAAAAAGCGAAAGAATATTTATGCTTCACGAAGGCACAAAGGTAGAGTTAGAGAGTAATTTTAGAGGATTTTCTAAAATCAAATTAGCTGATGGATCCACAGGCTGGATTAAAACAGAGCACTACAAAAAAATTTAACTTAAACAAATTTGTCCAACAACTGTAATATTACTACTTTGCCAGAATTTAAAAATAAACCTCTAAATACCTAATAAATTGTTCAAACATTTAAATAAAGACATACCTTCGAGTATTGTTGTCTTTTTCGTAGCATTGCCATTATGCTTAGGCATTGCGCTTGCGAGTGAAGCCCCATTGTTTTCAGGCATTATAGCAGGCTTCGTTGGTGGTATCGTTGTAGGTCTTATCAGTAAATCGCCTTCTGGTGTAAGTGGTCCAGCAGCAGGTTTGGTCGTCATCGTTGTTAGTGCCATCAATACACTTGGCGGTTTTGAAGCTTTCTTAGTTGCAGTTGTCCTTGGAGGTGTGATACAAATTATATTAGGTTTTTTAAAAGCAGGAATAATAGGATATTACTTTCCTAACTCTGTTATAAAAGGAATGCTTGCCGGTATTGGTATCATTATATTTTTAAAGCAAATTCCGGTTGCATTTGGTTATGTGGGAGAATCATTTGAAAATTTTGAATTTATTCAGGCCAGTGGAGAAAATACTTTTTCAGCCATATCTCATATCTTTGATAAGATCTCACCAGCGGCGATAGGTATCACCTTGATAAGTTTATTGATCCTTATCTTTTGGGAGAATTACCTAACCCAGAAAGGCAAGGTGTTCAAAATCTTACCGGCATCTTTGTTCGTTGTACTCATAGGGGTTTTGATCAATATACTTATCCCGGAAGGGTCTGCATGGGCCTTACAGCAACAGCAAATGGTGCAAGTTCCCGTACCCGATGGTTTTGATTCTTTTGTAGGTCAATTCATGTTCCCGGATTTCAGCGTCCTGGCCAGTATAGATGTTTATATCGTAGCTATTACGATAGCTATCGTAGCCAGTCTGGAAACTTTATTATGCGTTGAAGCCACTGATAAGCTCGACCCGGAGAAGAAGAACACACCTACTAACAGAGAATTGATCGCGCAGGGAACCGGTAACATAATTTCTGGTTTTATAGGTGGTTTACCAATTACACAGGTGATCGTAAGGAGTTCTGCCAATATTCAATCTGGAAATAAAACAAAGATGTCCGCTGTTTTCCACGGCGTATTATTGTTCATATCGATCATTCTTATTCCTAACTTCTTAAATCAGATACCATTATCTTCTCTGGCGGCCATCTTGCTTATCGTGGGTTATAAATTAGCTAAACCTTCATTATTTAAGAAAATGCTACAGCTAGGCAAAAAGCAATATTTGCCATTCCTTATCACAGTTATTGGTTTGGTATTTGGTGATTTACTTATAGGTATAGGCTTAGGGCTGGTAGTTGGCATTTTAATGGTGCTTATAGATAGTTATAAAAACTCTCACTTTTTACATCTTAAGGATAAAGATGGCGATCATAGACATGTTAAGATGAATTTTGCTGAAGAAGTGACCTTTTTCAACAAAGGGGCTATTATGAAAGAGCTTAATAAAATACCGGAAAATTCATTTTTAGAAATTGATATTAGAAATACCAAATCATTAGATTATGATATTTTAGAAATCTTAGATGATTATGCGATAAGAGCTAAAAAGAAAAATATAAATATTCATCTTAAATATGAAAAGGGTGAAATTGATAATCCTGAAAGTTATGATGATCTATTTAATAAAGATGTAATCAAGGCAAAATAATTATGAATCAAATATCAAAAATATACACTAAAGAACAGCAGATTAATACATCAGCAGATGAAGTGATATCCGACCTTAAAAACGGAAATCAAAGGTTTGTAGAAGGCAAAACACTTCAGCGAGATATAAATTTATTAAAAGCAGACGCTACAGGTGGTCAAAACCCTAAAGCGATTATTTTATCCTGTGTAGATAGTAGAGTTCCGGTAGAAACTATTTTTGACCAGAGCATAGGCGATGTTTTTGTAACCAGAATTGCGGGTAATGTAGAAAGTAATGATGTTATAGCTAGTATGGAATATGCTACAAAGGTTGCCGGCAGTAAATTGATCTTTGTATTAGGTCATGAAAGCTGCGGTGCGGTAAGTGCGGCCTGTGATAAAGTAAGAATGGGCAACATATCTGAATTAGTTAAAAAAATTGAGCCTGCAATGGATGCTAGTACTGCTGTAGACGAGCCACATAATTCAGGTAATAAAAAATACGTTGATAAAGTGATCTACAACAATGTTAATCTTACATGTCAACGTATATATAATTCCAGTCAGATTATTAAAAACCTTGTTGATGCTGATGAGGTTAAGATTGCCGGTGGTGTTTATTCACTTTCCTCAGGAGAAGTTACATTTATCAAATAATGAGATAAATATTATTGCATATTGTGCCCCTAAACCAGTTTAATGATGGGTCTCTTATTTAAACTTTTATCTTAATTTTGAACTTTTATTAGTTAACCTTTCTATTCAAAAGCGACCTTTCTTATATGTTAGATACTAAAAAGATTATAGCCCATAAAAGTGAGTTTATAAAAGCACTTGATAAAAGACACTTTAATGCCGAAAGCCTATTTGAAAAAATTATTCAATTAGATGAAAGCAGAAGACACCTACAATCTCAAAAAGATGATGCTTCTGCTGAAATGAACAAAGTCTCTAAAGAAATAGGCAACTGTTTCAAAAACGGTGAAAAAGAAAAAGCAGAAGAGCTAAAGCAAAAGACCACATCCTTAAAAGAAAAGGTAAAAGACCTTTCTCAGAAGCTGGATGAAGTTTCCTCATCACTTCAGGATGTCCTGTATCAGATCCCTAACACACCCCATGCATCCGTGAAAAAAGGAAAGGACGAAAATGATAATGAAGAGCTTTATCGCAAGGGAAAAATGCCGGATTTTGATATCGATCCTAAGCCACACTGGGAATTAGCAAAACAATATAACCTTATCGATTTCGAAAAGGGCAATAAGCTTACAGGTGCTGGATTCCCGGTGTATAAGGGTAAAGCAGCTAAGTTGCAACGCGCTTTGATCAACTATTTCCTGAATGAGAATGAAAAAGCGGGCTATGATGAGGTGCAAGTGCCTTTGCTGGTAAATCCTGATTCCGGGACTGGTACGGGTCAACTCCCGGATAAGGAAGGTCAAATGTATCATATAGGACAAGATGACCTTTACCTAATTCCTACCGCCGAAGTGCCGATAACCAACCTGCATCGATCTGAGATCCTCAGAAAAGAAGACCTGCCTATTAAATATACAGGGTATACACCCTGTTTTAGAAGAGAAGCAGGAAGTTACGGAGCTCATGTAAGAGGACTGAATAGACTTCATCAATTCGATAAAGTAGAGATCGTGCATTTTGAAGAACCGGCGCATTCTTACAATGCATTAGAAGAAATGGCCGATCATATTGAACATTTATTACAAAAATTGGAACTTCCTTATAGGAAATTACGCCTCTGCGGTGGTGATCTGGGTTTTACCTCAGCTTTAACTTATGATTTTGAGGTTTATTCTGCTGCTCAGGAAAAATGGCTGGAAGTATCCTCTGTTTCAAATTTCGAAAGCTATCAAACTAGAAGATTACAAGTAAGATATAATGATCAGGATAATAAGAAACAGTTCGTTCATACTTTGAACGGTAGTGCATTGGCATTACCCCGGATATTGGCCTGCATCTTAGAGAACAATCAAACTAAAGAAGGCATAAAAGTTCCAAAAGTTGTCCAACCTTTATTGAACTTTTCTGTGATAAGTGGATGATTAGTCTTGTCCGACTAAGATGCGAGAAATGAAGTTTCATTAGGTACGAAATAGTAGACTAAGGTGAGAGTCATAAAGAGTTTAGAAGGCGAGCTATAAACAAGGTTAGTGAAGGTAAACTACTTATATGACTAATAAGGAGAAAAGTGCTCAAGGCGGGAATCGAACCCGCACTCCCGAAAGAACTGGATTTTGAATCCAGCGCGTCTACCAGTTCCGCCACTTGAGCATTCTGCAAATGTAACAAGTTATCACTAAATACAACTTATTTTTAAACATCATTATCAATCTCTTTCATCGGTTACTTCTAATGAAGTTAATTTTTTTGTTATCTATGCTTAGCAATAAAAAAACCATCAATAACACGTTTACTCAAATTAAATTAATAAATTTGCAATTCTTTTAAAATGAGGAGATCAACTTATGTCTGAAGTCATTAAACTCGCTAAAATATTTGCTTGCTCACAAAGTCATAAACTAGGTGAAGACATTGCCGATGCTTATGGTATACCATTAGGTAAAATCAATACATCGCATTTTAGCGACGGCGAGTTTCAACCTTCTTTTGAAGAGTCAGTAAGAGGATCAAGAGTTTTTTTAATTGGCTCTACGCACCCTAGCAGTGATAATCTCATGGAAATGTTTCTTATGTTAGATGCGGCCAAGCGATCCTCAGCAAGGCATATTACTGCCGTCATGCCTTATTTTGGCTGGGCCAGACAAGATAGAAAAGACAAACCTCGTGTACCTATTGCTTCAAAAATGGTGGCTAAAATGCTTGAAGCAGCTGGTGCAACACGAATTGTCACCATGGATCTTCATGCTGATCAAATTCAGGGTTTTTTTGAAAAACCGGTAGATCATCTTTACGCCTCAACCATATTTTTACCTTATCTAAGAAAGTTAGGCTTAGATAATGTAACCATAGCATCTCCTGATATGGGCGGTTCTAAAAGAGCCTATGCTTATGCTAAATATCTGGAGTCTGATGTTGTTATTTGCTATAAGCAAAGAGCTAAAGCTAACAAAATCGCTCATATGCAACTCATTGGAGACGTTAAAGGTAAAAATGTAGTATTAGCTGATGACTTGGTTGATACAGCCGGAACATTAACACACGCCGCTAATTTGATGATAGAGAGAGGTGCTAAAAGTGTAAGAGCTATTTGTACTCATCCTGTTTTATCAGGCGATGCCTACAAAAAAATAGAAAATTCAAAACTCGAAGAACTTATAGTGACCGATAGTATTCCACTAAAACAAGAAAGTTCTAAAATAAAAGTATTAAGCTGCGCGAAATTATTTGCTGATGTAATGAAGGCAGTACACTATAATAAATCTATCAGCTCTAAATTTTTAATGTAAACAAATAATAAACTATGAAATCAATTACGATCAATGGATCCCAAAGAGAAAGCGTGGGCAAAAAAGCAACTAAAGCCTTGCGTAATGCTGGAAAGGTCCCTTGCGTATTATACGGAGGGAACGAAGCATTTCACTTTTCAGCAAATGAAATTGCCTTTAAAGATTTAATCTACACACCCGACGTGCATACGGTAAAAATCGTTCTTGATGACGGGCGAAGCACTAATGCTGTGCTGCAGGATATCCAATTCCACCCGGTAACAGATCAGATATTGCATATGGACTTCTATGAATTTGAAGAAGGTCAGGAAATATCTATGGAAATACCTGTACACGCAGAAGGAACGCCTAAAGGCGTTAAAAACGGTGGTGTTTTACGTTTTAATATGAGAAGGATGACCTTAAAAGGATTAGCATCTAAGCTTCCTGATTATATCGCAGCTAAGGTTGGACCACTTAAAATAGGTGATAATCTTTATGCTGAAGATGTGAAAAGCGATGAATATGAAGTGCTACATGAAGATGATGAACTGATTTGTCAGGTAACAGCCGCTCGTGACCTTGAACTTATTGAAGATGATGATGAGGAAGATGAAGATGGAGAAGAAGGTGAAGAAGGTGAATCATCTGAAGATGGTGATAATGAAAACAAAGAGGAATAAACCACTCTTTATAGACTATAAACAAAAGCATCTCTATTTTTAGAGATGCTTTTGTTATTTTTACAAAAACTACAAGCAAAGCATTTACATCAAAAATAATTAAAAAGAGATGAGACTTAGTTTATTTAAAAAAGAAACGATTTATTCATTTTAATTTTATGATTTTTGGTGCTGTATTAGGAAATCAATTCTATGAGAAAATTTTTAGTTGTAGGCTTAGGTAATATAGGCGCTAAATACGTGAATACCAGGCATAATATTGGGTTTAAAATATTAGATAACTATGCTCAAAAAAACGATATTAATTTTGATGATAAACGCTACGCAGCTATGTCTACTCATAGACTAAAAGGGAGACAAATATTGCTATGTAAACCTTCTACACTAATGAATAATAGCGGAAAAGCTGTAAGATATTGGATGAATAAAGAGAAGCTTAACCATGATCAGGTTTTGATAATCACAGATGATTTAAACATACCATTTGGAACACTAAGATTAAAACCAAAGGGTAGTGACGGCGGACATAATGGTTTGAAAAGCATTAATTATGAGACGGGCACTACTAAATATCCGCGTCTTAGATTTGGGATAGGTGCTGAATACCCAACCGGTCAGCAGGTTAATTATGTGCTTGATGAATGGTCACCTGAAGAAAAAGATCAATTACAGGAAAGAATTATTGTTTCTGCTGAAATTATAGAATCTTTTGTGCTTCAGGGTATGCAAACAACAATGAATAAATATAACGGTAAATAAAAAGATTTGAAAGTTTTTAATCATATTAATGAATTCCCGGCTGATCAACCTACAATTGTTACCATAGGCACGTTTGATGGCGTCCATATAGGTCATAGAAAAATTTTGAACAGGCTAATCAGTTCAGCTAAAAAAAATCAATATCAATCATTATTACTTACTTTTTTTCCTCATCCACGTATGGTTTTGCAACAAAGCAATGACTTAAAGCTCATCAATACCATGCATGAAAAAGAACTTATATTAAAGCAAACAGGTTTAGATAACTTAGTGGTTCATCCATTTTCAAAATCTTTTTCACGGCTTACAGCTTATGAATATGTCAAAGATATACTGGTAGATCAATTTAATGTAAAAGAAGTCATTATTGGTTATGATCATCGTTTTGGGAGAAATAGAACAGCAGACATCAATGATCTTAAAAAATATGGCGAACAGTTCGGTTTTAAAGTAGATGAGATCACTAAACAAGAAATAAACGATGTGGCTATAAGTTCTACTAAGATAAGAAAGGCTCTTCTATCAGGTGAAATCAAAAAGGCTAATGGGTTTTTACAAGATCCTTTTTTTATGTCAGGAACTATTGTAAAAGGATATGGGAGAGGTAAGGACTTTGGTTTCCCTACGGCAAATCTATCGATAGATCAAGATTATAAGCTTATACCCAAGAATGGCGTTTATCTATCTTATGCATATATAAACGATGTCAAATACTTTGGCTTAACAAATATAGGCACTAACCCTACTGTCAATGGAGATAATCAAAAGACTATAGAAACCTATTTTATGGATTTTGAAGGGAATCTTTATGATGAAAATTTAAACATCTCACTTTTGCATAGAATAAGAGATGAGAAGAAGTTTGAAAGTATAGACAAGCTTAAAGATGCGATGCATAACGACAAACAACAAGCACTAAATTTTATCAAATCAAATGGGCTCTCAAATAAATAAAATACTATTTAAAAGGGTAGACAATTCTGCTTTAATTGTATTTAGAGTATTATTTGGGCTATTAGTAGCTTTTGAATGCTGGGGAGCCATGTTTACCGGCTGGATACAAAAGGTTTTTGTAGAAGCTAAGTTCAATTTTAATTTTATAGGATTTGATTTTTTGGAGCCTTTGCCTGGCACAGGTATGTATTATTACTATTTTGTAATGGGTTTATTGGGCATATTCATAATGATAGGCTTCTATTATAAATGGAGTATAGCCCTGTTTACTTTACTCTGGTCTGCGAGCTATTTGATGCAAAAATCAGCCTACAATAACCATTATTATTTACTTATTTTAATTTGTATTTTCATGCTTATAGTTCCGGCACATGCTTACCTTAGTTATGATACCAGGAAGAGAAATTTACCGGAAAGTTATTCTATGCCACAGTGGGTAAGACTTTTTATCATAGCTCAATTATTTATAGTTTACGTTTATGCCAGTGTGGCTAAAATGTATCCAGATTGGTTAAATTTTAATGTTGTAGAAGCCTTGATGAGTTATAAAAAAGGTTACCCCTTAATAGGAGAAATGCTTCAAACTACAACTTCTATTTATGTGATAACTTACGTGGGCTTACTTTTTGATTTATTAGTTGTGCCACTGCTTTTATGGAAAAAAACAAGGATGATAACCTTTATTTTGAGTGTTGTTTTCCACCTTTCTAATAGTATAATTTTTGGTATCGGGATATTCCCATACTTGTCTTTAGCTTTTATATTATTCTTTTTTCCTGCCCATACCATCAATAAAAAATTTATTCCACATAAACCTTTTTATAATCAGAATGAAGTAAAAGTGTCAAATTATAGCCCAGGGTTTAAAACCTTCTTAATAATCTGGTTTATTATCCAGCTTGCGCTCCCTTTAAGGCATCATTTTACTAAAGGCGATGTATTATGGACAGAAGAAGGCCACAGAATGAGCTGGAGAATGATGCTGCGCACTAAGCAAAACATCAGTAAATTTAAAATTGTGAATTTAAATACCAAAAAGACAGAATATATAAATAAACGCAAATATCTAACTCATAAACAAATAGGTTCTTTAGGCAAGCCTGATTTTATATGGCAATTCTCAAAAATGATTGAAGCTTATTATGCTAAACGCGATATACCGGTAGCAGTTTATGCAGATGTAAAAATAAGTGTAAACGATAGACCCTACTATCAGCTAACCAATCCTACACAAGATATGACAAAAGTCAAATGGGATTATTTCTTTCACAATGATTGGATCAAGGTGCCACCTAAAAACTTTTATGAATTAGAGCTATCTTCATCTAAAGACTGATAGGAATCATACTCCGGATAAAGAAAGTTATTATAAGGATAACGAGATAAGTTAATTTTTCTAACCTCAGAATAAATTTTGCGCCTTAATTCGTCAAAATTTTCTTTTTCAGTAGCTGATATGAACACAACATGTTCCCCGTGCTTATTCATCCAGGTTCTTTTCCACTCTTCAATGCTGTAATGCCTGCTTTCCCTAGGATTTTCTAAATCGGTTTCATCATATTTTTCAGCTTCAAATAAATCGATTTTGTTAAAAACAACAATAGTAGGTTTATCCAGACAATTGATATCAGACAGAGTTTCTTCGACTGATGTTTTGTGATGTTCAAAGTTTTTGTGTGAAATATCTATAATATGAAGTAGTAAATCAGCTTCTCTGACTTCATCTAATGTAGATTTAAATGATTCTATTAATTGAGTGGGTAATTTCCTTATAAAGCCTACCGTATCAGTCAGCAGAAAAGGAAGATTCCTAATAACAACTTTTCTAACTGTTGTATCTAAGGTGGCAAAAAGTTTGTTTTCAGCAAATACTTCGCTTTTGCTTAATCCGTTCATAAGCGAAGATTTACCCACATTAGTATACCCAACTAAAGCTACTCTTACCAGGCTACCGCGGTTACCACGCTGAACAGACATTTGCTTATCGATTTTCTGTAGCTTTTTCTTCAATAAAGCGATTTTGTCACGAACGATTCTTCTATCTGTTTCAATCTCTGTTTCTCCGGGACCGCGCATTCCTATGCCACCACGCTGGCGTTCCAGGTGTGTCCATAAACCTACAAGCCTCGGTAATAAATATTCATATTGAGCTAGTTCTACCTGAGTTCTGGCATAACTAGTAGTGGCACGTTGAGCAAAAATATCTAAGATAAGATAGGTTCTGTCTACAACTTTACATTTTAAAATGCGTTCAATATTTTTTTGTTGAGCAGGAGTCAACTCATCATCAAAAATGGCTGATCCTACTTCATTTTCTTTAATGTAGTAACTTACTTCCTCAATTTTTCCAGATCCTATAAATGTTTTAGGATTTGGGCGTTCTAAATTTTGCTGAAATCTTTTTAAAACCCTACCGCCGGCAGTTTCTGCTAAAAACGACAATTCATTTAAATATTCCTCTAAAAGTTCTTCATCTTGCTTTGGATATTTCGCACCTATCAGCACAACCCGTTCATATTCTATATCTGTTTTCTTTTCTAACATATTTAGTTTTCAGTACGAAAATAAACACTTCTATGTTTAATAAGTGATCTTTGTAAAAAAAATTGATTTTAACAAAATTACATCCTTAAGCATTTTTCAAAATATAATTCCCTTATTACGTATTTACTATGATTAAGTAAATTTTAAAGATGGATAAAATTTTGAAAGTCATAATGTTATAAAATTGTTAGGTTTTTGTTTCAGCAATATCATGACTAAAATGCTTAATGGGTTGATATTTGTCTAATAAAAACCCTTATATTCACGCCATAATTATAATTATATGTTAAAATTCTACTTTGCTGTTTTAATTTCAACATTCCTTTTAACCACAAACGCTCAAACGCTCGTTAATGTAGATTGTAATCAAGGCCCGGAAAATATTAATTTTTGTTATCCAAGTAGCCAGTTAACAGCATATACATTCCTGAGCTCTGACGGCTCTAATATCAACTTAACCATCAACTCTGGAGGCGTAGAACAAAATTGGGATGAGTTTATTGTATTAGACACTGATGGCACTGAACTTTTTAATGGCTACGGCAACGATGGTGATTTAACCGGTTTGACGTTTCAATCTACCGGCGATGAAATCACAATTCAGGTTGATGCAGACGGGTCAATAGATTGTCAGGGCTCTGCTAATATAGATCCAATTGACATAACAGCAAGCTGTGCCACTTGTACTAATCCAAGTGTTGATTATGCCTTAGTGTCTGACTGTTTGAATGCACCTCAATTTCTTGTTGAAGCTAATGTGACTGATTTAGGAAGTGCGACATCTTTAACTATTACTGATAATCAAGGCAGCACTGCTCAAACAATAAGCGCAGCAGGTTTAGTTACTTTTGGACCTTACCCTAATGGTACAGATGTACAAGTTACAGCTCAAAACGATCAGGAAATCAACTGTGCTATAAGCTCAGCCGTATTAAGCCAGTCTTTTTGTGAAGATAATATTGTAGACTGTAACGCGGGACCAGTTAATTCTAATTTCTGCTACCCCAGCGGCGAAGTCACAGAACTTAACTATACTAGCTCAGACGGTACAAACTTAAACCTTACTATAAATTCAGGATCAGTAGAAGAAAACTGGGATGAGTTTATTGTATTAGATACTGATGGTACTGAACTATTTAATGGATATGGGAATAATGGTGATTTAGCAGGGTTAACTTTTCAATCTTCAGGAGATCAAATCACCATACAGGTCAATGCCGATGGCTCTATAGACTGTCAGGGCTCTGCTAATATTAGCCCTATTGATGTCTCTGTAAGCTGTGCAACATGTATCAACCCTGATGTTGACTATGATGTGGTAGCTAATTGTAATGATGACGACTCAGAATTCCTAATTGATGTTTTTGTAAATGATTTAGGAAGTGCATCTGATGTAGAAGTGTCAACTAATCAGGGCGATGCGCCTGTAACAGTGAGTTCTGCGCCGCAAACATTAACTTTTGGCCCTTATGACATAGGCACTGATGTAGTGGTGACATCAGAAAACTTAGATGATCAAAACTGTATTATAACAAGCCCTAATTTAACTCAAGAAACTTGTGGATGTTCTGGGGCAGAACCTTTTTGCGCACCAGACGAAGGAGAACCACTGGTATTTGAAAATGTTTCCAGCGGGATTACCGCAGACCCGTCTATTGATTACGATTGCTTGTTTACTCAGCCTAACCCGGTATGGTTTTACTTACAAATACAAGATGGTGGTGATCTTGATTTTGAAATAGTTCAAAACACCAGCTTTGATGATCAGGGCAATCCTAATGGAACCGGCTTAGATGTAGATTTTATTGCCTGGGGACCATTTGACGCCCCTGAAGATGCCTGTACTGATTTAAATCAAAATACTCAGGTAGATTGTAGTTATTCTGCTGATGATGTGGAAAACTTCTCAATTCCTAACGCCCAGGAAGATGAAATATACGTTGTGTTAATCACAAATTTTGCCGGCGATTCTGGATTCATTAGTTTAGGCCAAACTAATACAGATAACCCAAATAGCGGTTCTACAAACTGTCAAATTGTAACCACAACATTTGTAACAGCTTGTGCTGTTGATGGAGGAGCCACATTAAATGCCACAAATGATAATGCACAAGGATATCAGTGGTTAGAATACGATCCGGCTACAGATACTTATAATCCTATAAGTGGCGAAGATCAAAGTACCTTTACAGCCACTGAATCTGGCTTATATCAAGTGCAATGGTTAGACGATAACTTAGATATCAACATAGATGATTTTGATGTAACCATCATCCCAGAACCTGAGGTACAAGACCAAACATTAGCACTATGCCAGCAGTCATCAGTAGATTTAGTAGCTACACCAGCAAATTCGGGCGATTATGAGTCCATTGCTTACCAATGGTTTAATGATGGTCAACCAATTAGCGGCGAAACCCAAGATGTTTACACAGCAACGCAGCCTGGCGATTACTCCGTAGAAATCATTACATCCAATACTAATCAGGATACTGATGAAGAGGTAAATTGCCCTAAAACTGTAAATTTCACTGTTACAGATGCCAGCTTTACATTAGAATTAGGAGGCGATCAAACTTTTTGTGATGCTGACCCACAAATAATTACAGCTGAGCTGACTGATGCAAGCGCCGATGATGCCTCCTTTAGTTGGAGTACAGGTGCTACCACCCAGAGCATAGATGTCTCAGAAACAAATATTTTTACCGTTACCGTTACCGTTAATGGTTGCTCAGTGACGCAAAGCGTTGAATATATTTTTAATGAGTCTCCTCAATTTGATTTAGGAGAAGATATTGAAACTTGTGATTTAGCTTCAGTAGTTATAGATGCAACTCCTGCCAATTTTGATCCTAATATGACCATTTTTGAATGGAGTAAAGACGGAAATGTTCTAGAATTTGAAGTTGATGTATTGATTAATCCTGATAATTATGGCTTTGGAAATTATGAAGTTACAGCTTATAGCGACGCTGAAGATTGCTCTACTACTGATCAAATCACGATATCTAAGAGAGACGATATTAGTGTAGCATTAAGCACAGATGATTCTGATAACTTATTTTGTGCCGGTGAACTTGTAAATATATCAGCAAACTTGACCAATGCTACAGCGGCTGAAGCCAACTTTGAATGGCTGGTAAACGGCGAAACACAAAGTGGAGAAAATACTGATACGTTTAATTTTCAAACTTCTGAAGAAGATGATGAGGATACCATTAAAGTTATAGTTAGTATAAGCGGAGATTGTGAAGTTTCTGCTTCAGTTGACTTAGATAAATATGATATAGATAATTGTACTATTACACAAGGACTTTCACCTGGTAATGATGAAAAAAATGATGAATTAGATTTGAGATTCTTAGACGATAGAAGCGGCATAAGATCATTAGAGGTGTTTGACAGGTACGGGAGTTCTGTTTATAAAAAATCAAACTATAGGAATGAATTTTTTGGTCAAAATGATGATGGAGGTCAACTTAAAACAGGCACTTACTTCTATGTTATCAAATTTGACAGGGAAGATAGCGTTTACGGCAATAGTCATACAGGTTGGATTTATATAAATCAAGAGCAATAATTTAATAATAAATTAAACATAAATAAATTTTATTAATTTTTTTTAAATAAAAATATATTTAGTTAGTTTTACATCTTAAAATAAACTTAAACACTTGATTATGTTAAATAAATACTTTTTAATTTTTTTAGGTTTTTTGCCGATTATAGGTTTAAGCCAAACCATATCGGTTGATGACACCCAAACCTTAGATCAATTGATTGATGGGGTGTTGATTTCAGGAGACTGCGCAGATGTAACTAATATTACCTCACCTAACAACAGTTCATTGGCGGGTGAAGGTTATGAAAGTTATGCCTCTTTTGATGCCTCTAGTGCTAATTTTCCTTTTACTGATGGAATAGTATTAGCCAACAAAGAGGTTACTGGGATTCCTAATGATACAGGTGATTCAGGAAGCAATGCATGGACTGGAGATGCAGACCTTGAAGCTCTCATACAAGAACCAGGAAACACAAACAATGCTACTGTCATAGAATTTAGTTTTACTCCTTATGTAGACGAAATCAGCTTTAATTACTTATTAGCCTCTAACGAATGGCCTAGTTTTGTCTGTTCTTACGCAGACACCTTTGCCTTTATATTATCAGGTCCGGGTATTTCTGATATTAATTCCTATGACCATGATGCTAATCCTAACACTCCTGATCTTCAGTTAGATTTAGGGGGGTTGAACATAGCCACAATACCTGGGACTAACATACCAGTAAGCCCAGTTAACATACACTTGGATGACGATTGTGCACCGGGATCATTAGGAGAATATGCAGTACCTCAATTATTTGATCAGACATTTAGCGATAACGGTTCTACTGAATTTACAGGACAAACAGAGCCACTTTTTGTAAGTACAAGTGTAATTCCCGGAGAAACCTATCAAATTAAATTAGTTATTGCTGATAGACAAGATACAATTTTAGATTCGGCTGTTTTTATAGAAGGTAGTAGTTTTGACATAGGCGAAGTAGATTTAGGACCAGACATTACCTTAGGCTCAGATGAAGCGGTCTGTGAAGGTGATGTTATTACTTTAGATGCCGGGCCCGGTGGCGACAATACTTCTTATACTTGGTTTAAAGACTTTGAGGAAATACCTGGTGAAACAGGTCAATTCTTAGATGTAACAGAGAGTGGCACTTACAGTGTAGCAGTTGCATTTTCCTTAGATTGCTTACAAACCGACTCTATAACCGTTGAATTTTTTCCTGAGCCACAATTACCTGATGATCAAACCATTGTATTATGTGCGGGAGAAACAGCCACATTAGATGGAACACCAAATAACCTATCAGATATAGTCAACCCACAATACCAATGGACTCAGGACGGAGAGCCTATTAGCGGCGACGGACCTACCTTAACTGTTGATGAAGCTGGCGTTTATGAAATAGATGTAGATGCTCAAGCATGTACTAATGTTAATACAACATTTACTGTTAATCTGGTAGATTACACAATTGATTTAGGTGAAGATGTATCACCCTGTACAGCAGTTGACGCGACTAATAGCTTTGAGATAGTACCGTTTATTGACGGAGTGCCTGACGCTGATTTAGACCAGGTAGATTATTCCTGGAGTACAGGTGATACGTCAGAGACCATTACGGTAGATCAGGATGGTACTTACACACTTACGACTACTTATCAGGGTTGCGCTGAAACTGATGATATACAAGTCACTTTTAGACAAGCTTCTTCAGTAAATTTAGGTAATGATTTTAAATCTTGCTTTACCGATGCAGAAGTTATTGATACAGGTTTACCCAATGATGATGCTAATATCACTTTCCGCTGGTTTAGAGGTGGTTCAGAGTTGACTAATGAAAATGCATCAAGCTTAGAAGTTGAAGAAGAAGGAACTTATGAGGTAGAAGTCAATAACGAAGGTTGTATTAGTACAGATGAAATTGTAGTAACGGGCTATGATGTAGATAATTGTACGATTACACAAGGCCTTTCACCTAATGATGATGGTGACAATGACTGTTTAGATTTAACCTTTTTAGCTGATAGAACCGGGATAGATAACATTCAGTTATTTAACAGATATGGTAGGAAAGTTTTTGAATCAAATAATTATGTCAATGAATTCTGCGGACAAGATGATGACGGAGACATGTTAACCACAGGGACTTACTTTTATGTTATCAAATTATCATCTGAAGACAACGAATTTGGTAACCTGGTTAAAGGATATATCTATATTAGTGAAGAACAATAAATCTAATCAGTATAAAAATAATATCATATGAGAAATAAATATTTAATTCTGAGCTTCTTTTTCGTGGCTTTCTTTATCAATGAGCGCACGCATGCCCAACAAGATCCGCAGTACACCCAGTATATGTATAATATGAATGTTGTAAATCCAGCTTATGCCGGCTCTAAAGAAACACTTGCTATAACAGCTTTATTCAGAGATCAATGGACAGGCTTGCAAGGTTCACCAAGAACGGTAACCTTATCCGGGCATTCGCCAGTAGGAAATGGCTTAGGTATTGGCTTTTCGGCTATTAATGACGAAATAGGTCCAGTTGAAGAGACTAATGCTTATGCAGATGTGTCCTATACCATAGACTTTGCCAATGACCATCATTTGGCCTTTGGCGTTAAAGCTGGTGGTACATTTCAGGATATAGGTTTGTTAGATTTAGATTTACAAGATAATAATGATGATGCTTTTAGTCAAAACGTAAGTGAAGCTTTCTTTAATGTAGGAGCAGGCTTTTTCTATTATACAGATAATTGGTATGTAAGTTTATCAGTCCCTAACTTTTTAAGTGCTACTTACCTTGATGTAAATGGTAGAGAATTTGGAACTGATGAACAGCACTTTTTTGCCAGTGCAGGTTACGTTTTCCAATTATCAGATGATGTTAAGTTTAAGCCATCAGTTATGGTTAAATCAGAACTTAGCTCAATTGTATCCTATGACCTTAATGCTAACTTCTTATTCTTTGAAAAATTTGAAGTTGGTGCATCATACAGAGCAGAAGATTCTTTTAGCGGCTTGGTAGGATTCAGACCTACAAACTGGGCGCAAGTAGGTTTTGCTTATGATTCCTCAGTAAGTGATATTAATGAACCTTCTTATGAAGCATTTGTGACATTTAATCTTTTCTTTAAGAAAAAAGCTTATTTATCACCACGTTATTTCTAATTCTAAACGATTAATCAAAAAACTATGAATAAAATAATATATACATTACTAACTATTTTCGTTATTTCAGCAGCTGTTAACGCTCAAAATCAAAATACGAAAAGAGCTGACAAACATTTTAATAGATTAGAATATGTAAAAGCTATAGATGACTATAAAAAGCTTGTAGATAAGGATAAAGCTAATACATACGTTTATAGAAGATTAGCTCAATCTTATCTTAATCTCTATAAAATGAAGCAGGCTGAAAATTATTATGAATTAGTTGTTGAAGATGACGAAAATGCAACTGCAGATGATTACTTTAAGTATGCTAAAACATTGCTTGCTAACGAAAAGTACAACAAATACCAGCAAACTATGATGGACTTTGCTGAAATGAAGCCCAAAGATCAGCGAGCTATGATGTTTAAACAAAATCCTGATTATATTAAGGATTTAAAAAATAAGGAACCTAAATTTGACATCAGTAGGCTAAGTATAAATTCATCATTTTCAGATTTTGGAGCTTATGAAAATGGCGGTAAGCTCTATTTTGTTTCTGCCAGAAACGAATCAAGAAGAGATTATGGTTGGAATGATCAGCCAACTTTAGATATTTATGTGGCAGAAAACATAGCGGGAACTTTTAAGAACCCTAATTTATTAGAAGGCGATGTAAATACTAAGTTTAATGAAGGAACAGTTGCTTTACATAGCGACAACAAAACAATTTTTTTTACTAGAAACGCTTATGAAGATGGGGACTACCAAAAAAATGAAAAAGGTATAGGACAACTTAAAATATATCAAGCAAAATTAGTTAATGGCGAATGGCAAGACATAAGCCCCTTACCTTTCACAAGCAAAGATTACGCAACAGCAAATCCTAGCTTGAGTCCAGATGGAGATTACCTCTATTTTTCTAGTAATATGCCAGGAGGCTATGGCAATTCAGACCTTTATAAGGTGGCAATTAATGAAGACGGCTCTTTTGGGGAACCTCAAAATTTAGGCGCTAAGGTAAATACAGAGGGAAGAGAGAATTTTCCATTTGTAGATAAAGACGGACATCTTTTCTTTTCTAGTGATGGTCACTTAGGAATGGGAGGCTTAGACGTATTCTATATTAATGTAGCCGATGTTAATAATGATTTTCCAAAGAATGCAGGTCAGCCTGTTAATAGTTCATCTGATGATTATGCATTTACCTACATCTCAAATAAAAAATCAGGTTATGTCTCTTCTAACAGAGGTGAAAATCCTATTAATGACAACATCTATAAATTAGATTTAATAGAACCACTTGATGAAACTATGCTTAATATTTATGTTACTGATATGGAAACCAATCAACCTATTGAAGCTGCTGAAGTAGCTATCTATGATAACCAAGATAACAATATCAAAACATCTAACACTAAAAAAGATGGTAAAACACAGCATAAAGTAATCAGTGATATGAGCTATGACGTGCAGGTTAATGCCAATGATTATGTAAGCGATGCTAAAAATATTAAAGCTGAAGGTGAGTCTATGAATATCACTATATCATTAGAACCTGAAATAGAAGTTATAGATACAATTACAATAGATAATAATATCTTTTTTGCTTTTGATAAAGCAGAAATCAAAAAAGAGGCGGCTTTTGAGTTAGATAAAATTGTAAAAACGCTTAAAGAAAATCCGGAGCTGAAAATTAAAATTACAAGTCATACTGATAGAAGAGGTCCTGAATCTTACAATCAGAAATTATCACAGCGAAGAGCTGATAATACTTTAGATTACTTTTTAGAAGCAGGCATAGATGATGCAAGACTTGAGGCAGAAGGTAAAGGAGAATCAGAGTTAATGGTTAAATGTGGATCTTCATGTACAGAAGAAGATCACCGCAAAAACAGGCGCTCAGAATTTACAGTTCTCCGTTGAGGTTGTAAGTTTTAAAGATTAAAAAAATTAATAGCCTCAACACATAAAGGTGTTGAGGTTTTTTATATGAGTACTCAATGTTTACATTGCGGCAATAAAATTAATGGACGTATTGATAAAAAATTTTGTAATGTATATTGCAAAAGCGCTTATCATAATGCTAAGAATAGAGATGAAAGCCAACTTATACGTCAGATCAATGCTATTTTGAAAACTAACTACAGGATACTCAGAAAAGTAAACCCTTATCAAAAAACCAAGGTAAAAAAAGATCACCTGCTTCAACAGGGATTTGACTTTTCTTACTTTACTAATATTTATACTACCAGAAAAGGACATATCTATTATTTTATTTACGATCAGGGCTATTTACCTTTAGATAATGATTTCTACGCAGTAGTAAAAAGAGATAAATGAAAAAAGGCGCTTATTCATTTTTAATTGTCTTATCGATAGGACTTGCGTCATGGTATGTATTATTCAGCTTACAGCCATATAATATCTCAAACCTCAATGAAAAACCTCAGAATTTTTCCACTTTAAGAGCATTTGAGCATGTAAAGGCAATCAGCCAAAAACCACACTATATTGGTTCAGATAACCATTCAAATATTAGGAATTATATAATAGATGAATTAGAAAAACTCGGCCTAACAGTGCAAACTCAAAAAGCATTTAGCTTATCTCAATCAGGATCACTAACGGTGCCCGAAAATATTATAGCGAGAATTAAAGGCAGTGATAATAAAGGTGATGCTTTAATGTTGTTGTCACATTACGATAGTGCTGTTCATTCATCTTATGGCGCTAGCGATGCTGCAAGTGGCGTAGCGGCTATTATTGAAACCCTAAGAGCATTTAAAACCAAAGGTAATTTACCAAAAAACGACATTATAATCTGTTTTACAGACGGTGAAGAAGTTGGTTTAAACGGAGCCAGGCTATTTGCTAAGCAACACCCATGGGCTAAAGATGTAAAGTTAGTGCTCAACTTCGAGGCTCGTGGTAGTGGCGGGCCTAGTAATATGATTGTTGAAACTAACTATGGCAATCAAAATTTGATCAACAGCTTTGCAGATGCTAAACCGGGTTTTCCTGTAGCTAGTTCTCTGATGTATAATGTATATAAATTATTACCCAATAATACAGATTCAACAGTATTTAGAGAAGAGCTTGACGTTCCTAGTTTGTTTTTTGCTTTTATAGATGATCATTTTGATTACCATACAGCAAATGACATACCAGAAAGATTAGATAAGCGCTCCTTAGCTCATCAGGGAAGTTATTTAGAGTCTGCTCTTCAGCATTATTCAAATATCGATCTAAACAACCTGAAATCAGAAAATAACAGTGTTTATTTTAATTTACCATTTATAGGATTAGTTCATTATCCATATTCACTGTCTCCATATTTATTAGTCTTGAGTTTATTGCTGCTATTTGCAGGAATTTTTTATGGCATCAAAAAGAAGAAACTCTCCAGAAAAGAAATTTTTAAAGGGTTTATCCCTTTTTTATTATTGTTGATCTCAAGTGCTGGTTTAGGTTATGTCGGATGGGAAATCATATTATACCTTTATCCTCATTATAACGAATATTTAAATGGTTTCACGCCTAATGGTTACGAATATATTATTGCATTCGCTTTATTAGTAGTCTGTGTCTATATGTTGTTATACAATTATTATTTCAGAAAAATTAATACGGCAAATGCTTTAGTGGCTCCTATTATTTTCTGGATGCTCATAAATTTAATTGTCATTATATATTTACCCGGCGGTGCGTTCTTTATAGTCCCACTACTCCTTACATTATTTACCTGGTTTGTTTTTATTTTTTATAGAAGACCTAGTTTTTTTATTTTGTTTCTCATACAACTCCCTACTTTATGGATTTTTGTTCCTTATATAAAATCATTTCCTGTTGGTCTGGGCTTGAGTTCAGTTTATATAACCTGTTTACTTACGGCATTTACACTTGGCTTGATGAGTGCTCTTATTTATCCGCTATACAAGAAAAAAGCTATAGCACTAAGCGCATTTCTCTTTGCTCTGGGCTTTTTTATTGTGGCGCATTTAAACTCGAATTTTAATAAAGAAAATCCTAAACCTAATAGTCTGATATATATGGCTAATCACAATAATGAAAAGGCCTACTGGAAATCTTACGATAAAATATTAGACGAATGGACAAAACCGTATTTTGAACAAAGTGAGAGTAATAGTCCTCAAGACACAATAGCTAATGCGACATTTGACAGTAAATATGGTAATCTTTTCAAGCAGTCTAAAGAAACAGATTTTTATGATATTAATCTTACAGAGACAAGTACAGAGAAGAGGGCAAATAGATATTTGATTAGCTTAAATCCTCTTAAAGCCCATAGAATATCATTATTTAAAGGGAATCAATTTCAAGTTGATAGTTTTTCAATCAATGGTAAGGATTACACTAAATTAATGCAGAAAAAATTAAAAAAGCGCAGTTCAAGGCTGCTTTCTTACTATGTTGTTGATCAATTGCCTATTAAAATTGAAATATTAACACAACAAAACCTGCAACCAGAGCTATTTTTAATATCATCGAGTTATTCTTTATTTGAAAATGAAGATTTAAATGTAAAAAGAAGACCGCCTAAATATATGCCTAAGCCTTTTGTTTTAAATGATGCATGTGTAAGTGTTAGAAAAATAAGCTTTTAAAACTAGAGGATTTTTTAAATTAATTTTAGGCTAAAAAAAACTTACTTAAAACTTTCATTTATAATAAATTTATATATTTGTAATCTAAGTTAACAATTATGAAAAAACTATCTTTATTCTCGCTATTCACTATAATGTTTTCAGTGATCGGGGCGGCTCAAGAAAACTCTCAAAATTCTGTGGATTACAATAGGTGGTCTATAGAAGGTAACGTTGGCTTAAACAAACCTGATGATAATTTTACTGATGGATATCTGACATCTGATGCTAATACGTATTTAAGTTTTAATGGGATAAGGCATTTTGACTTAGGTGTCCGTTATATGTTCAACGAAACCTTTGGTCTTAAATTAGACGGTGGATATGATACCTTTAAACCAGTTGATGATGCTACAAGTTTTGATTTTGAAAATAGAATGTACAGAATAGGCATACAAGGTGTAGTAAATTTTAGGAATTTGTTTAATTTTAATGACTTTACAAATAGATTTGGTTTACTAGGTCATTTTGGTCTACAGGTTAACCGCATAGATCCCCAATCAAGAGAGAATACAGATTCTTTAAATTTAATTGAAGACGGAGAAGATAATGGTGGCCTTATGTTTGGATTAACTCCTCAATTTAAATTAACAAATAGGTTAGTATTGACTTTAGATATGACATTCATTCAAAACTTGCGTCAGCATTTAACTTGGGATGGTGTTAGAGCACCAGGAAGTAGGAATTTAAGAAGCTCAGTACTTAACACATCAGTTGGGATAACTTACAACATAGGCAAAAAGGAAGTTCACGCTGACTGGGTTAACAATTCTTTAGAAACTAAACTTGATAAAGATATTAAAGATTTAAATAAACAAACATCCGATATAGAAGACAGACTTAAAGATGACGATAAAGATGGTGTCTCTAATTATGTAGATCAAGAGCCAAATACTCCTAAAGGAGCTTTAGTAAATTCTAGAGGTGAAAGTATAGATAAAGATGGTAACAAAATTCCAGATAATGTTCAAAAATATTTAGATGATAAATACCTTTCTAAGTCAGAAGCTCAAGAATACATTGACGTAGCTCGAATTTTAGCTGACAAAGGTTATATAAACATCTTCTTTGATTTTGATAAGTCTGAACCTCTAGACTATTCTTTAAACGCAATAGCTATTGTAATGGAATATATGAAAGCCAATCCCCAGATAGATGCTAAACTAGTAGGCTACGCTGATGAAAGAGGTACAGATAAATATAATAAAAACTTGTCTGAAAAAAGAGCTAAAGTAGTTTATGATATTTTAGTTGCAACAGGTGTTGATTCAGATAGATTAACTTACAGCGGTGAAGGTGTGTATAAAACAATGGCACCAAAAAACTCTGATAGAGAGGAAGATGTGATGAGAATATCTCGTAGAGTCAAAGTTCAATTAATGAAATAAATAAACTATGTTCAGCTTAAATAAATTATTAATAGCAATAGCACTAGTGCTTACCTTCAATGTTTGTGCTAACGCTCAAAACAACACTGATCAGGCTTTAGAAAAAGCAAAAGAAGTATCACAGCAATTTGTAGATGATCACAATATAGACGAGGAAAAACAAGTATACATCACTCGTGTGGTATACAGCTACAACAAAAATCTTGCTAGACTTAATGCTCAGGAAGACTTATCAGAAGCTCAAATTGACAGTCGACTATCTGAGATGAAAAGTTCATTAAGTGATCTGATTAAAAATGCATTAAATGATAATCAGCTTACAGAAGAGTTTATTCAAGAATTTGAATTTGAATAAATTATTGTTACTACACAGTAAAACCTGCATATTATCTTATGCAGGTTTTTTTATTTAAAACATTTTGATATACCGCTAAAAAGTTAGAATCAAAATAGTATTTTTGAATAAAAATTTTTAATGGGAACTTCTATTAAGCCATCTTCTGCACTTATATCGGTTTTTGATAAATCAAAATTACCTGAACTGGCTAACATATTAAGAAGTCATGCTGTAAAAATAACCTCAACAGGCGGCACTATGTCTGAACTTACAGCTTTAGGTTATGAGGTTTATCCCGTAGAAAAAGAAACAGGCTACCCTTCTATACTAAACGGACGCGTCAAAACACTCCATCCTAAAATATTTGGTGGCATTTTACAAAATCCCGATCATGATAGTGATATTAATGAATTAGATCAATATCAAATACAAGCATTTGATTTAGTTTTTGTAGACCTCTATCCTTTTGAAACCAGCTTAAAGCAAAATCTTTCTCTGGAAGAACAAATTGAGTTTATTGATATTGGTGGTATTTCATTGATAAGAGCTGCCGCTAAAAATTTTAAACACGTAATTTGCATTCCCTCAAAACATCATTTAAAAGCCTTCAGTGAAGAATTGGAGAATAATTGTGCTATATCTTATAAAATGCGTAAATGGTTAGCAAGTGAGACTTTTAAAATATCTTCTAAGTATGATTTATTAATCGCAGATTACTTAAGTAATTCTCAAGATGTAACACCCTTAAGATATGGCGAAAATCCACATCAAAATGCTTTTTTTAAAGGCGATCTCAATTCAATATTTGATCAATATCATGGTAAAGAATTGTCTTACAATAATTTGTTAGATGTTGATGCTGCGGTACATTTGATGCTTGAATTTGAAAATGACCTACCTACTTTCGCAATTTTGAAGCACAACAATGCTTGTGGACTTGCCCAAAGAGATGATTTAACAACTGCTTACAAAGCAGCATTGGAAGGTGATCCAGTCTCTGCCTTTGGTGGTATCCTTATCGCTAATAAAACTATAGATGAAACTACTGCAGCTGAAATTAATAAATTATTCTGTGAAGTGGTCATTGCTCCAGACTATGATGAAGCCGCTTTAGCCATACTCAAACAAAAAAAGAAAAGAATCATACTTAAGTTAAAAGGATTTAACAAACCCGCAGAGCAAATTAGAAACTGTTTAAATGGAGAGTTACGTCAGGAATATGATACAGTTACCGATAACAAATCCATGCTAAAACTAGCTACTGATAAAGAAGCTGACACTACTCAAGTTGAAGACCTTTTATTTGCCTCTAAAATAAGTAAGCATACAAAATCAAACACAATAGTTTTAGCTAAAAATAAACAACTCATAGCCAGCGGGACAGGTCAAACTTCAAGAGTTGACGCCTTAAATCAAGCTATAGAAAAAGCTAATAAAAACAAATTTGTATTGCAAGATGCTGTGATGGCGAGTGATGCTTTTTTCCCTTTCCCTGATTGTGTAGAAATAGCAGACCAACAAGGCATCAATGCTGTCATACAACCAGGTGGATCAATAAAAGATCAACTTACAATTGACTATTGTAATCAACACCAAATAAGTATGTATTTAACTGGTAAAAGACATTTTAAACACTAAAATAAAATTTAATTAATGGGTTTCTTTGATTTTCTAACAGAAGATGTGGCTATTGATTTAGGTACAGCCAATACGCTAATAATTCATAACGATAAAGTCGTTGTGGATAGTCCCTCAATTGTTGCGCGAGACAGAGGAACAGGAAAGATTATTGCTGCCGGTAAAGAAGCTGCTTTAATGCAAGGTAAAACACACGAAAATATTAAAACTATTAGGCCATTAAAAGACGGTGTTATTGCTGATTTTGAAGCCAGTGAGGAAATGATTAGTTTGTTTATCAAAGACATCCCTGCTTTAAAGAAAAAATTATTCACACCATCATTAAGAATGGTTATTTGTATTCCAAGTGGAATTACTGAGGTGGAAAAAAGAGCCGTTAAGGATAGTGCCGAACGTGTTAATGGTAAAGAAGTCTATTTGATTCACGAACCTATGGCAGCCGCTATAGGTATTGGTGTTGATATTACCCAGCCTAAAGGGAATATGATTATTGATATTGGTGGAGGAACTACAGAAATTGCAGTTATCGCATTAGGAGGTATTGTCTGTGATAAATCTGTTAAAGTAGCCGGTGATGTATTTACAAATGATATCGTTTATTTTATGAGAACTCAGCACAACTTGTTTATAGGTGAAAGAACAGCAGAAAAGATTAAAATCCAAATGGGTTCGGCAACAGAAGATCTTGAGATTGCTCAAGATGATATGAGTGTTCAAGGTAGAGATCTATTAACTGGTAAACCTAAGCAAGTAGATATTTCTTATAGAGAAATAGCAAAAGCATTAGATAAATCTATTCTTAGAATAGAAGATGCGGTTATGGAAACCCTATCTAAAACACCGCCAGAACTGGCGGCAGATATCTATAATACAGGTATTTATCTGGCCGGTGGTGGTTCTATGTTAAGAGGACTCGATAAAAGATTGTCTAAAAAAACAGATTTACCGGTATTTATAGCTGAAGACCCATTAAGAGCCATAGTTAGAGGGACTGGAATTGCCCTAAAAAACCTTGATAAGTACAAAGCAATACTGATTCAGTAATATTGATGTATGCAACAAATCATCAATTTTTTATTTAGAAATAAAAATGGTATAACCTTTTTATTATTGTTCTTGTTGTCTATCTTTCTCATCATTAATGCCCATACTTATCAAAAAAGTAAAGTAATCAACTTTGCTAATGCCCTAACAGGAAGTGTTTTTAGCGTGAAGACATCTATCCAAGATTATTTTCAATTAAAAAAAGAAAATGAAATTTTATGGGATGAAAATAAACGGATAAGGAATAGATTAATGAGTATAAAGCCTTGTGACTCATTAACGGAAACACCTACCTTTTCCTCTGATATCAAAAGTTTTGCCGTAAGTAAAAGTATAATTATAAGTAATAATTTCAGAAAAAACTTTAATTACCTACTGATTAATAAAGGCAGGAACGACAGTATCAAAGAAGACATGAGTGTTATTAGCTCTAAGGGAATAGTTGGAATAGTTGAAGGAACCTCAAATAATTTTGCGAGAGTAATCTCAGTATTGAACAAAGATTTATCTATAAATGCTGTAATTAAAAACACAAATCATTTTGGTTCACTAAAATGGAATGGCAAATCACCTTACTATATTAATTTACTAGATATACCAAGGTCTGCGAGTCCTCAAGTTGGGGATACGATAATAACCGGCGGTAACTCTCTAATTTTTCCAAAAGGAATTTTAATAGGACAAATCAAGAGTTTTGAGTTAAATAGCAACACAGGGTATTACAACATTAAGGTAGCATTAGCTAATGATTTTACAGCGCTCTCTAAGGTGTATGTTTTGGATAACACACATTTAAAAGAAGCCAAAAATCTTTTAGAGGAAAACGCAAATGATTAGTAAAAGAATAAATTTTTTAAGTATTGCATTCTGGATTAGTATACAGATAGTTATACTTAATAATATTTTTTTAGCTGATATAGCTACACCATATCTATATATCATCACCATAATACTATCACCGCTTACTATTAACAGACAGCTGTTTATGGTTATTGCCTTTTTGATAGGCCTGGTGATTGATATTTTTGAAGCCACAGGAGGCGTGTTTGCTGCATCCACTTTGTTAATAGCCTATCTTAGACCTGTTTTTTTAAATATAAGTTTTGGGCTTGCCTATGAACAAATGACTATAAAATTTCAAAAAGAATCATTTTTTCAAAAGTTGTCTTATGTAAGCTTAATGACGACCACGCATCACCTTGCGCTGTTCTCTTTAGAAGCATTTAGTCTTAATAATGTTTTAATGATCATTGAAAAAACATTATTTTCCAGTATATTAAGCATATTTATAATGATATTAGTTATTAAACTTTTAGAAAAAAAGTAGTTTATGAGAAAATTCCTGCCCATTGTACTGGTTAGCTTATCTATAATTATATTTGTGGTTAAGTTATTTTACCTCCAGATAGTTGATGATAGTTATAAAAAAGATGCCATAGAACTATCGGTAAAAAAGAATTACACCTATCCACAACGTGGCTACATAAGAGATAGAAATGGGAAGTTACTGGTGGAAAATCAACCGGCTTATGACGTCATGATTATTCCCTATCAAACTGATAAATTCGATACTACAGCATTAGCCAGCTTACTGAATATCCCAAAAAATAGCTTTAAAAATAAAATCAATCAGGCCATCAATTATTCATGGCGTTTACCTTCAACTGTATTACCGCAACTCACTAAAAAAGAGTATGCAGCCATACAGGAAAGAATGTATAAATATGAAGGATTTTATATTCAAAAGCGCTCTCTTAGAAATTATAATACTGATTATGCCGCAAATGTTCTAGGCTATATTGCTGAAGTTAATAGAAGAGATTTAAAAAATAACCCTTATTATCAATCTGGAGACCTCATAGGAAGACAAGGCGTAGAACAACAATATGAAGAGCTCTTGCGCGGTGTAAGAGGTGTAGAATACATAAAAAGAGATAGATTTAATAGAAGCTTAGGGCCTTACAAAAAAGGAGCTTACGATACTTTAGCACAAAAAGGTAAAGATATTAGTTTGACAATAGATATAGACTTGCAATCTTATGGCCAAAAATTGATGAAGAATAAAAGAGGAGGTATAGTGGCCTTAGAACCGGAAACAGGCGAAATCTTGGCACTTGTTAGCTCGCCTAATTATGACCCATCATTACTTGTAGGCAGAAAACGATCAAGAAACTTTACAAAACTATGGTATGATACTATTGCAAAACCTTTGTATGACAGAGGTTTACAGGCTGTTTACCCGCCAGGTTCTACGTTTAAACCCTTAACTGGGCTTATTGCTCTGCAAGAAGATGAGGTAGGTTTAAATGAAAAGTTTTCCTGTTATGGCGGTTATACTTACGCAAGAGGCGCTAGAATGGGCTGTCATAATCATAAAAGTCCGCTAAGTATGGAAGATGCCGTAGCTTATTCTTGTAATTCCTATTTTGCTCAAATTTATTCAAGAAGCATTAATAAATATGAAACACCACAAAAGGGGATGAATAACTGGCACGATCATCTAACTAGCTTTGGTCTCGGCAACTATTTAGGATATGACCTACCCGTAGGAAGAAAAGGTTTAATACCAGATGCTGATTATTACAACAGAGCTTACGATTATCCTACCTACAAATGGTATGCAAGTGCTACCATATCTAATGCTATAGGCCAGGGAGAAGTACTAACAACGCCTATTCAACTCGCTAACGTCATGGCTGCTATTGCTAATAGAGGCTGGTATAAAAAGCCGCATATCTTGAAAAAAATCAATGATCAGCCTATTCAAAAAGATAAGTATGTTAAGAAACGAAAAACAACAATAGATAAAAAACATTTTGAACCTATCATAGATGGCTTAAATAAAGTTTTTAAATATGGAACAGCCAGATTTTTACAAGTACCGGATGTTGAAATGTGTGGTAAAACTGGAACAGCAGAAAACAAAACGGTTATAGATGGAAAAACTGTTCAACTAACGGATCATTCTATTTTTGTAGCCTTTGCGCCTAAAGATAATCCAAAAATTGCATTGGCCGTTTTTGTTGAAAATGGTCATTGGGGGGCTACATATGCCGGTAGAATTGCCAGCCTGATGACAGAAAAATACCTTAAAGGTAATATAACAAGAAAAGACCTGGAAAGCTGGATATTAAACCATAGTTTACAAGATGAATATGCCAAGCCTTTAAGCGGAGAACCTTTTGAAATAAATCAATAATTATTTATGCCTAAAATTATTGCTCAATTAGATTGGCTAACTGTGTTATTATATACAATTATAATCGGGGTAGGCTGGGCAATGATTTATTCTGCGACACTTGAAACTACTAATCCGGAGATATTAAATTTTTCAAAACCCTATGGTAAGCAGATTATTTGGATCACTTTAAGTGTTGCTTTAATCATTCTTATACTTTCAGTAGAGAGTAAATTTTTAATTAGATTTTCAAGCATCATTTATGTATTATCCATATTACTCTTAGCAGGATTATTTGTTTTTGGAAAGTCTATTGCCGGTCAGATAGCCTGGTATTCCTTTGGTAGTTTTAATTTTCAGCCTGCAGAGTTTACTAAAATTGCTGTAAGCTTAGCGCTAGCTAAATACTTAAGCGAATTTAATGTAAGCCTAAAAAAACCATTGATTCAAATTAAAACTTTTATAATATTAGGAGTTCCTATGCTACTGATATTAATGCAGCCTGATGCCGGCACAGCACTAACCTTTTCGACTTTTTTAATCCCTATGTATAGAAAAGGACTGCCACATGCTTATCTTATAATTGGCGTCAGTGTTATTTTACTCTTTTTGCTCACTTTAAAATTTTCTGCCAGTGCTGTTGCCGTATCTATTGTTTTTTTATCTATATTAATGATTATATTGCTTAGGAAAAAGAAGATCAATTACTTTAAATATTTCTTAACTGTTGGTTTAGGAATTGGCTTTGTATTTTCCGTAAATTTTGTTTTTAATAATATTTTATTACCTCATCAACAAGACCGGTTTGAAATACTCTTAGGCAATAAGACTGATATCAAAGGGACAGGTTTTAATACCTACCAAAGTAAAGTAGCTATTGGCAGCGGCGGTCTAACAGGTAAAGGATGGCTAAAAGGCACACAAACTCATGGTAAGTTTGTGCCGGCGCAGCATACAGATTACATTTTTTCAACATTAGCAGAAGAATGGGGTTTTTTAGGCAGTACTGCAGTTATCTTGATTTATTTGTTCTTTATCCTGCGTTTATTTTTTATGGCTGAACGTCAAAAACAAACCTATAGCTTGATTTATGGTTACTGCGTGGCTAGTATTTTGTTTATTCATTTTTTTGTAAACATAGGTATGGTATTAGGCCTTTTACCTACCATTGGTATTCCACTTCCACTTTTTAGCTATGGCGGGTCATCGCTCTGGGCTTTTACCATTCTGGTTTTTATTTTTCTAAAAATGGATGCTAAAAGAAAACAATTGTAAGGTTTTATTCCTAAGTATTACTAAGCATTAAAAATCAAATGATAAAACATATTCTAATCGCGGGATTGATATCCATAATTTTACTCAATCCATTTAATACCAAAGAAATTGAAACCTATGACTTACAGTCTGATGCGCCATCACACAAACAATGGACTAAACTATTACAAAACCATGTTACAGATAATGGTCTAGTAGATTATAAAGGATTTAAAGCCGATAAAAAGCAACTGCTGAGTTATACTGATCACATATCAAAACATCCGCCGGCTAATAACTGGAGTGAAAACGAAAAAAAAGCCTACCTGATCAACACCTATAATGCCTTTACCGTTTTGCTAATAGTTGATAATTATCCTGTAGAAAGTATAAAAGACATCGGAGGGTTTTTAGGTAGTCCATTCAGCAAAAAGTTTATCAGATTAGGAGCTGATACCTATTCATTAAACGATGTTGAAAAAGGCATGCTTCTAAAAATGAGAGATGCCAGAGCTCATTTTGCCATAAATTGTGCCTCCTATTCCTGTCCCAAGCTTTACAATAAGGCTTTTGTAGCATCAAAATTAGAGCAGCAACTCGATGAGGCTACGCATGATTTTCTTCAGTCTGATAAAAATAAAATCAATTCTAATAAGCTTCAGCTTTCTAAAATATTTAAGTGGTATGCTTCAGATTTTGATGATTACAGCGGTAGTGTAACCAGGTTTATTGATCAATATACAAATATCTCAATATCAACGAATGCGGATATTGATTATTTAGAATATAACTGGAATTTAAATGAACAATAAACTTTGGATTTATTTAAGATAAGCATTATAATTCCTACCCTCAATGAAGCATCTATCATTGAAAAATGCTTATCTCATTTAATGACGCATCAATCTCCAGCTAAATACGTAAAAGAAATCATTGTTGTCGATGGTGGTAGTGATGATCAAACTGTAAATATTACCGGTCAATTTGAAGAAGTTAAATTAATCAAATCTAAAAGAGGTAGGCCTTACCAACTTAACGCCGGTGCTGAACATGCTACGGGTAAAATATTTTATTTTTTACATGCTGATTCTTTTCCTCCAAAAAACTTTGATCAACTTATAGTTGATGAGGTAAAAGACGGCAATCATGCCGGCTGCTTTAGAATGAAGTTTGATAACACAAAACCATGGTTTAGATTTATAAGCTGGTTAACCCTATTTAATCACAAAGCTTGTCGGGGCGGTGATCAAAGCCAATTTATCACCAGAAATCTTTTTCAAGACATAGGCGGATACAATACTGACTACCTTATTTATGAAGATAATATCTTAATAGCAGAGTTGTATAAAAGGCAGCAGTTTAAGGTTATTCCTTACTGGTTAATTTCTTCATCTCGAAGATTTAAAAAGATTGGCACCTTAAAATTGCAACTTTTATTCTTGACGATTTACTTAAAAAAATTAATAGGCACGCCGCCGGATAAGCTTTATGATTTTTACAAAAAACATATTGCCTAAGGCTAAGATTTTAAATTTACAAATACACCAGCTTCTGTTTTCTCAACGTCAATCTGTTCTTTTTTGCGCAAACTTTTAATAGACTTATCCCACTTTTTATTGCTTAAGGATACAGCTTTTTTCAAATCGTCAATTTTTTGAGGTGATGATGATTTTAAAGCTTCTATAATCTCCTTTTCTTCATCTGTTAAGCTGATTTTTTTCTGTTCCGGCTTCATCTGAGGAAATAAAAGCACTTCTTGTATAGAGGGATTATCTGTTAAAAACATAATTAATCTATCTATGCCTATACCTAATCCTGAAGTAGGCGGCATGCCATATTCCAATGCCCGAAGAAAATCTTCATCTATAAATTCTGAAGCTTCTTCGTCACCTTTAGCCGCTAATTTTAATTGATCCTCAAAACGTGCTCTTTGATCTATAGGATCGTTAAGCTCAGAATAAGCATTGGCGATTTCTTTACCACAGGTAATCAACTCAAAACGTTCTGTTAATTCAGAGTTTTCTCTATGTTTTTTACAAAGCGGACTCATTTCAATAGGGTAATCAGTAATAAATGTAGGCTGTACAAAGTAGGCCTCACATTTTTCACCAAATATCTCGTCTATGATTTTTCCTTTTCCCATATCATCTGTAACCTCGATATCTAAAGATTTAGCTGCTTCTCTTAATGCTGCTTCATCTTTATCTAAAATATCAATACCTGTATATTTTTTAATGGCCTCTGCCATAGTTACCCTTGGGTAGGGTGCTTTAAAATCTATAGTTTGTTCATTAAATGTGGCTTCTGTAGTTCCATTTACCGCTAAGGCACATTTTTCAAGTAGCTTTTCAGTAAAGTCCATCATCCAGTTATAATCCTTATAAGCCACATAAATTTCCATGGCGGTAAATTCTGGATTATGGGTTCTGTCCATGCCTTCATTTCTAAAGTTTTTAGAAAATTCATAAACACCATCAAAACCGCCTACAATTAAACGCTTTAAGTACAATTCATTAGCTATACGAAGGTAAAGCGGTATGTTTAATGCATTATGATGCGTAACAAAAGGTTTTGCCGCAGCACCGCCGGGAATACTTTGTAAAATAGGCGTTTCTACTTCTAAGTAGCCGTGGTTGTTAAAAAAATCTCGCATAGCCGTAAATAGCTTATTACGCTTTTCAAAAACGCTTTTTACCTGAGGATTAACAGCTAAATCTGCATATCGTTGTCTATATCTGGTTTCAGGGTCTACAAACTCATCGTAGGTATTGCCTTCGCTATCTTTTTTAGGTAATGGTAGTGGCCTTAGTGCTTTACTCAACACTTTCAAGCCGGTAACATTTACGGTTTTCTCGCCTACTTTTGTTTTGAATAGGTCACCTTCTATACCTACAAAATCACCAATATCTAATAATTTTTTATAAACGGTATTATAAAGCGTTTTATCTTCGCCCGGACATATTTCATCTCGATTAAAATATAACTGAATTCTGCCTTCAGCATCCTGAAGTTCAGCAAATGATGCTTTTCCCTGAATACGTTTAGACATCAATCTGCCGGCTATTTTTACTTTTTCACCTGATGTAAACTCATCTTTTATACTTTTAGAATGGTCATTAACATGATAAGTATCAGCTGGATAGGCATCTATCCCAAGGGCTTTAAGCTGTTCTAATTTTTCTCTTCTAACTTTCTGCTGTTCAGTTAATTGCATGATTTTTAAATTAAAACGGCAAAGATACTAACTTCCAGTGGGATAGATTAAATATTGCTAAAAATTCAACACTAGCTTCATCTTTTTTAATCATTATTCGATTAACAAATCCTAAGATTTTTACTTTTGAAGCAAGACCTGCTTATTTACCTATATTTGCAATTTTAAGATGGATAGCAGATGAAGAATATCAGAAATTTTTGCATTATAGCGCATATTGACCACGGTAAAAGTACTTTAGCTGATAGATTATTAGATTCGACTAAATCAGTAACTAAACGAGAGCGCCAAGAACAGCTTTTAGACAATATGGATTTAGAGCGTGAGCGTGGTATTACTATAAAAAGCCATGCTATCCAAATGGTGTATCAGCAAAACGGCGAAGAATATATTTTAAATCTGATAGATACACCCGGACACGTTGATTTTTCTTATGAGGTCTCTCGTTCTATAGCAGCTTGTGAAGGCGCTTTGCTTGTAGTTGATGCTGCCCAGAGTATTCAGGCACAAACCATATCTAACCTTTATTTAGCATTAGAAAATGATCTTGAGATTATTCCTGTATTAAATAAAGTCGATTTGATAAGTGCTAATGTTGAAGAAGTGACTGATGATATTGTTGACTTATTAGGCTGCGATAAAGAAGAAGTCATTCATGCCAGTGCAAAAAACGGTATTGGCATAGAAAAAATATTAGAAACCATCATTGATAAAGTTCCTATGCCCGAGGGAAATCCTAAAGCGCCACTTCAAGCTTTGGTTTTCGATTCGATTTATAACCCTTATCGAGGTGTAGAAACTTACTTTAGAATTTTTGATGGGGCCCTTAGCAAAGGAGAAAAAATCAGATTTTTAGCTACTGGCAAGTCTTATTATGCTGATGAAATAGGGACTTTAAAATTAGTGCAATTCCCTAAAAATAAAGTAGAAACCGGTGATGTAGGTTATTTAATTACCGGTATCAAAGACGCACGAGAGGTAAAAGTTGGCGATACAATCACTCTTGAAGAAAACCCTACAGATAAGGCCGTTTCCGGCTTTGAAGATGTAAAACCTATGGTCTTTGCAGGAATTTATCCGGTTGATACAGATGATTATGAAAACCTGCGAACCTCTATGGAAAAGCTACAGCTTAATGACGCTTCACTTGTCTTTACACCTGAAAGTTCAGCTGCATTAGGCTTTGGTTTTAGATGCGGATTTTTAGGCATGCTGCATCTTGAAATTCTGCAGGAAAGACTGGAACGAGAGTTTGATATGAATGTGATAACAACAGTTCCTAACGTATCTTACGTAGCTTATACGAATAAAAATCCGGAAGAACCTATAACGATAAACACCCCTTCAGATTTACCAGATCCATCTGTGATTGAACATGTAGAAGAACCATTTATTAGAGCCAGTATTATCACAAAAGCAGATTTTGTAGGTCCGGTAATGTCGCTTTGCATTGATAAAAGAGGTGAAATTACAAATCAATCTTACTTAACTACAGAACGTGTAGAGTTAACATTTGATATGCCACTTGCAGAGATTGTATTTGATTTTTATGACAGATTAAAAACCGTATCAAAAGGTTATGCCTCTTTTGATTACTCACCTATAGGAATGCGAACCTCTAAGCTTGTTAAAGTTGATATGCTTCTTAATGGTAAAACCGTAGATGCGCTTACAGCATTACTTCATGTTGATAATGCGTATGATATAGGAAAAAAAATGTGCTTAAAACTAAAGGAACTTATCCCCAGACAGCAGTTCGATATACCTATTCAGGCTGCAATAGGATCAAAAATTATCGCTCGTGAAACCATTAAAGCCCTTAGAAAAGACGTGACCGCTAAATGTTATGGTGGTGATATTTCCAGAAAGCGTAAACTTTTAGAAAAACAAAAAAAGGGTAAAAAGAAAATGCGCCAGGTAGGTAATGTTGAAATACCACAGGAAGCTTTTATGGCAGTTTTAAAGCTCAATGACGATTGATAAATGATAAAATCTCATTAAAATAAAGATTTTGTTATGAATCCATTATTAAAATTATCTACTTTTAGCTAAAAAATATTATATGCATAGATTCATATTAGCATGTTTGTTGTTAAGCATTACTTCTGCTTTTTCTCAGGAATCATATCAAACTATACAAAATTTCCTAAATGATAACCATCAACGTTATCAACTTAATTTTGAGGATGTTCAAAACTTTGAAATAACAAAAGCATTTGATTCAAAAAGTTTAGAAGGCAAACATGTGTATATACAACAGACCTATCAAGGAGAAAAAATTTTTAACGCCATAGGATCTGTTTTCATTAAGAACGGTAATGTTGAGGTGTTTAATCATTCTTTTATTGATGGTTTAGCCGATAAAATAACATCATCAAATGTATCAATAGACGCCATAAGTGCTTTTTATTATGCGGTTGATCAATTAAATTTAAATATAGATCAGCAAGTTAGTATTGCGCAAACGCTTGGTGCTAATGATTATTTGTTGACTAACCAGGGCATATCTAATCATAAGATCACAGCGCGGTTGACATATCAGCCTGTTGATAATCGAAAAAAAATTCGTTTAGCCTGGGCTATAAGTTTTTATCCGCTGGGCGGTGACAATTGGTGGAGTGTTGCTATTGATGCACAAAACGGTAGCTTGATTAGAAAGCATAATTGGATACAGGAATGTCGTTTTGAGAACAAAGACTCAAGTGATATACAAGTAGTAAAAGATCAATATTTCATGAAATTGCCTCTTAGCAATGCCTCCGCAACGAACGGAGGTTATAGGGTTTATCCTGCACCGGTAGAATCTCCTAATCACGGGTCCAGAAGTTTAGAGGTCAATCCAGCTGATGCTACAGCATCACCTTTTGGCTGGCATGACACAGACGGAGTTGATGGACCAGAACACACGATTACAAGAGGTAACAATGTTTTAGCTAGAGAAGATCGAGATGCTAATGATACGGGTGGTTATTCACCAGATGGTGGTCTTAATTTACAATTTGATTTTCCATTAGATTTTAATCAGCCACCAGAATTTTACGAAGATGCTGCCATCACTAATCTTTTTTATTGGAATAATATCATACATGATGTGTTTGCTAATTATGGTTTTAATGAAGCTGCGGGTAATTTCCAGAAGACTAATTATTCTGGTTTAGGTGCAGGTAATGATTTTGTAGTAGCAGATGCACAAGATGGAAGTGGTATTAATAATGCTAATTTTGGAACCCCACCAGATGGCTTTAATCCGCAAATGCAAATGTATTTATGGTCTCCTACCGGAAGTCCAAGTGATAATTTTTTTATCAATTCACCGGCATCATTAGCAGCATCATATTTGGGTGTTCCAGCTTCTTTTGGTCCTTCTATTCCTGTAACGCCCATTACCGCAGATTTAGCTTTAGTGCAGGATGATAACGCTTCAGCATCAACCAATACTTTAGACGGATGTGATAATATTACGAATGCCAGTGAAATAAATGGGAAAATAGCTGTGATAGAAAGAGGTGAATGTACCTTTGTTTCTAAAATTGAAAAAGCTCAAAATGCCGGTGCTCTCGCTGTTATAATGATTAATAATGTACCCGGCGATCCGATAACAATGGGTGGTGATTCTAATGTGATTACCATACCATCAATTATGATATCTCTGACAGAAGGAAGCAGTATTATAAGTGAATTACAAAATGGAACCACTTTAAATGCTACATTGGTTAATAACGGCCCCTATCGAATAGATGGCGACTTTGACAATGGTATTATAGCGCATGAATATGGGCATGGAATATCAAATCGTTTAACCGGCGGAGCTGATCAGTCAGATTGTTTATTTAACGATGAGCAAATGGGCGAGGGCTGGAGTGATTGGTTAGGTCTGATAGTTACCATGAGAGCCGATGATTTACCCGAAGATCCAAGAGGTTATGGTACTTATGCAATAAGCCAGCCTACTGATGGTAATGGTATTAGACCGGCGCGCTACTCTACAGACATGTCTATTAATCCGGCTACTTATGGTATTACTAATAATGAGAATACAATTTCTCAACCACATGGTATAGGTTATGTTTGGGCATCTATGCTTTGGGATTTAACCTGGGCTTTAGTAGATGAATACGGTTTTGATCCTGACTTATATAATGGCACCGGTGGTAATAATATAGCCATTCAGCTAGTCTTAGATGGCATGAAATTACAGTCCTGTAACCCCGGATTTATAGATGGTAGAGACGCAATCTTACAAGCTGATCAAATACTTTACAACGGGGCAAACGCCTGTTTAATTTGGGAGGTTTTTGCTAAACGTGGCCTTGGCTTTAGTGCAAATCAGGGGTCATCATTTGACAGAAGTGATCAGGTGGAAGCTTTTGACTTACCTGTAGAATGCAACCTTGGCGTAAATGATATTAAATCCTCGCACTTTGAAATTCATCCTAATCCTGCTGATCAAATTGTTAATATTCAATTTTCAGGTTCTACTGTTTCAGAAGCAAAGATATCTATCTACAGCTTAGATGGTAGATTAATGTTACAAAATAAACTAGATAAAATAGATGAGGCAAAGATTCAAATAGGTAGCTTAGCTAAGGGCATTTACATTTTAAAAATGAATGTTCAAAATCGATCGTTTACAAAAAAACTGATCGTGCAATAATGCTAAGAGTAATAAATTTGAGTTTCTCCTATGGAGATATTAAAGTATTAAACCAGATTAGTTTTAATGTTTCTAAGGGTGATATTGTGAGTATTACCGGGAAAAGTGGTGTAGGAAAAACCACGCTTCTATCTCTAATATTTGGTTACTTAGAGCCTGATAATGGTGAATGCTACTGGCAAAACCAGAAAATAAAACCGCCTTCAGAGGTACTGGTACCCGGCAAAAAGGGCATTAATTTCCTTTCACAAGAGTTAGATTTGATGCCTTACACCACTGTGTTCTCTAATATATCAAAAAAATTATCAAGGGCTTTTCCTGAAGAAAACCAAAAACGCTGTGATGAATTATTAGCAGTAGTAAATCTTTTAGATTTTAAAGATGTATTAGTAAAGAACTTAAGCGGCGGTCAAAAGAGAAGAGTTGCTATTGCTCAGGTTTTAGCAGATAAGCCGGAACTTTTATTACTTGATGAACCATTTAATTTCATAGACTATCAAATAAAAGACCCCCTACGGCGTAGTTTTTTTCAATATCTGAAATCAAATGAAATCACATGTGTATTTGTAAGTCACGAAAGTCAGGAATTTCTTGCTTTTACAGATCAAATTATCGTTTTAAACGATAAAAAAATCATGAAAAATACGTCACCACAGCAACTATATGAACAGCCGGAACGCAAAATAATCGCTAAATTGTTAGATGATGTAAATATCATTCAATTAGAAGACAAATCAAATGCTGTAGCCGTTTATCCGCATGAGCTCCAAGTAAGTAATCAAACTTCAAATAAAACATTTGATGTTAAGCTAACCAATATATATTACCAGGGATATAACTTTTTAAACAGAGGGGTAGATAAACACCAGAAAAGCTATATGTTTCTTTCTAATCAGCGCTTAGATATCAACAGAACCTATCATTTAAAAGTTAGTAACCGCATGGCTTTAAAGCGCTTTGTTATCTAGCTTAAATTATCCGGATTATAGCCTAAATACTCTTTTTCTCTTTCGGTAAAATCAATATTAAACTTTTTAAGTTCTTTTAGTACGGGCTTATATATCTCTTTGACTGTTGGTCTCAGTACGCCTTTACGCTTTATTTCACCTTTAAGTATTTTAACTGTAGCAATGCCTAGCGGGAGGCCTACGGTTTTGGCCATAGCGGTGTACTTTTGATCATCACCTATACTTACCATAGTGGAATCTATTTGTTTTTTCTCCCCGCTGATTTCAAACCCAAATTTATGATACATAACAATCATGTCTTTATCATGACTATTTAACGTCCATTTATCCTCTAAGATTTTTTGCAAGGCCTGAGCAGGTGTTGGATTTTTAAGGTTTATTTTCTTTTCACGGCTAAATAAATCAAGTTCTAATAACTTATCCCAGATAAGGTCATCCTGGTCTATTTTTAAGGAATGCCTTAATTTAAGTTCAACAGAATCATGTGGAGCATAAGGAAGGAAAAGATTTACAAACGCTCTATAGCTCATATCTTCAGCACCTTGAATCTTATAGCTGTCATCAGTCATCCCTAACTGAACAAATACATTCCAAGCTTTACTAAAACCTACGCGTCTTAAAGTTCCTCTGTAAATAGTAGGAATACCCTCTAAACCATAAATACTTCTATAAGCCAGAGAGTTTCTGTTAGCTAAGCCTTCAAATCTTCCGTAATCAGGAACTTTAAGAAACTCAGTCCTTCTAAATAATCTCTGATAAGGTATGTATTTATATTTGCCTTCCTGTATAAATTCAGCCGCTCCGCCCTGACCGGCTAAAACCACATTTCTGGGGTTCCAGGTAAATTTATAATGCCATAAATTATCATCGCTTTCAGGAGCGACTAAACCACCGGTAAACGACTCAAACATGAGCATTTTGCCTCCTTTATTTTTAATATCATCTATTACTTCCATAGCGCTCATGTGATCAATTCCTGGATCTACGCCTATTTCGTTTAGGAAAGTTAAATCAGCTGCCTTAACTTCATCATCAAGAGCTTCCATTGCATTTGATACGTAGGATGCTGTTACCATATTTTTTTTGAGCTCAAGACAAACTCTAGCTACTTCTATATGAAACCGGGCTGGCACCATAGATATAACAATAGAGGCTTCTTTTAATAATTTTTGTAAGGCTGATTTATCAAAGATATCAACCGATACAGCCTTGCAATTGTCATAATCTTTAATCAACTTTTCTGCCTGATTTAATGATTTATCTGCTATTGTGATTTTGAGAGAGACCTCTGATTGTTTATCTAAATATTTAACCAGCCATGGACATGATTTTCCTGCACCAATAATTATTACGTTTTTCATAAAAAATGAAGCTTTTATTTTTAATTTATTTAATTTTGTGAGGAGCGAATGTAAGTAAATTGAATATTAGATAAAAAACAAATGAATAGAATTGTTGTTCTTGTCGCTTCTGTATTTGGTTTTACGGGGGTTGTTTTAGGGGCTTTTGGCGCACATGCCTTAGAAAATTTACTTACAACTGACCAACTGAGCACTTACGATACCGGAATTCGTTACCATATCACTCATGCAGTAGTTTTGTTATTTCTGGGAGTTGAGAATAGATTGAAACCTCAACGTAAGAAAATTATCTTTTGGCTTATCACATTAGGAATTACGCTTTTTTCAGGCTCAATTTATGGGCTATCTTGTAATGATCTTACTGGTTTTGACTTTACAAAAATAGCACTAATAACCCCATTAGGTGGTGGTTTGCTCATATTTTCATGGTTGCTGATTTTTATCAGTTATTGGCCTAAAAACAACGAATTAAATTAATCTACATAATTTTAATCTAATAAATACTCCTATTTTTACAAAAATTTAAATCATGGCTGACAATCATATTTCAAAGATCGATCAAGACTTAAAAAATCACGGTATAAATAATGCTCAAATTCATTACAATTTAAGTCCAGAAAAGCTACAATCCATAACGGTTGAGAAAGGTTTAGGCAAAGAAACAGCTAGTGGTGTTTTAGCGATTAATACTGGTAAATTTACCGGAAGATCTCCTAAAGATAGATATCTTGTAAAAGATGATATTACTAAAGACGAAGTTTGGTGGGGTGAAATTAACAAACCCATAGAACCTGAAACGTTTGATATGCTTTATAAAAAAATCAATGATTATCTATCAGACAAAGAAATATACGTAAGGGATGTCTATGCTTGCGCAGATAAAAACTACAGAGTAAATATTAGACACATAAATGAATTGCCCTGGAGTAATATGTTTTGTCATAACATGTTTTTAAGCTTAACTGAAAACGAACTAACTGATTTTCAGCCAGAATGGACAGTCATCAATGCGCCAGGTTTTAAAGCAAACCCTGATATAGATAGAGTATTATCGCCTAATTTTGCCATTTTAAACTTTACTAAGAAAATTGCCATTGTAGGTGGTACTGGTTACACAGGAGAAATTAAAAAAGGCATATTCTCAGCCTTAAATTTTGAATTACCTGTCTTTAAAGATACACTTCCTATGCACTGCTCTGCAAATGTAGGTAAAGAGGGTGACACAGCTATATTTTTTGGTTTGTCAGGAACAGGCAAGACTACATTATCTGCAGACCCTGAACGTGCTCTCATTGGTGATGATGAACATGGATGGACTAATGAGAATACTATTTTTAATTTTGAAGGAGGATGCTATGCTAAGGCAATAGATTTAACAGAAGAAAAAGAGCCAGATATTTACAGAGCTATCAAAAAAGGAGCTATCCTAGAAAATGTTGTATTAGATGATAATGAGAATGTAGATTTTGAGGATGCTAGTATTACGCAAAACACAAGGGTAAGTTATCCGCTTTCATTTATAGATAATGTTCAACCAACCTCTGTAGGCCACAACCCTAAAAATATTTTCTTTCTCACCGCTGATGCATTTGGTGTATTACCCCCTATAAGTAAGTTAACTCCTGGCCAGGCCGCTTTTCATTTTATAAGTGGATACACAGCAAAAGTTGCTGGAACAGAAGCGGGAATTGATGAACCATTGCCAAGTTTTTCAGCTTGCTTTGGTGCACCGTTTATGCCTTTGCATCCTACAACTTATGCAAAAATGCTAAGTGAAAAAATGAAAGAAGCTAATGTAAATGTTTGGTTGATTAATACAGGCTGGTCTGGAGGCCCTTATGGCGAAGGATCTAGAATAAAGCTTAAGTATACAAGGGCTATGATTACAGCTGCCCTGGAAGAAACCATTGATAATCATGACTTTGATCAGGAAAAGTATTTTGGGTTGTACATCCCGAAAACTTGCCCAAATGTTCCAAATGAAATCCTTAACCCTAAGCAAACATGGGCTAATCCTGATGATTATGTACAAAAAGCTAATAAATTAGCTCATTCGTTTCATGAAAACTTTGAAAAATTTCAAGATTATGCCAACAACGAAATTATGGAGGGTGCGCCTAAGGTAAAATAATCCTAAAGTTGATTAAATTAAGAATTATATAGCTGGTAAATTTTATCAGCTATTTTTTATTGCTATCAACAATGTAATTTTCTAAAGCCATAGTCATAGACGGAGCATTGGGGGTAGGAGCTTTTATATTTACTTTAATTCCTTTTTCTTCTGCAGCTTTAATTGTAGTATTACCAAAACAGGCAATTTTAGTCTCTTCTTGTTCAAAATCAGGAAAATTTTCAAACAAAGACTTTATTCCACTTGGACTAAAGAAAACGACAATATCATATTTTACATCTCTTAAATGGGATAAATCACTCACTACCGTTCTGTAAAAAATACCTCTTTTCCATTTTACTTTTATGTCATCTAATTGTTGAGGAATGGTAGGTTTTAACATATCAGATGATGGTAGGAGAAAATGTTCATCCTTGTGTCGTTTGATAGTCTTAATTAAGTCTTGAAAAGTTCTCTTACCAACATAAATTTTACGTTTTCTGTAGACAACATATTTTTGAAGATAGTAAGCTACAGCTTCGCTCTGGCAAAAGTATTTTAGTGAAGGAGTAATTTCAAATCGCATGTCATCAGCTAATCTAAAAAAATGATCAACGGCATTTCTGCTTGTTAAGATAACAGCAGAAAATTTATTTAAATCAATTTTTTGCTGCCTAACTTCTTTAGCATCGACCCCTTCTACATGAATAAATGGTTGAAAATCTACTTTGAGGTTAAATTTATGCTCCAAATCTGCATATGGGGAATTCTCAGCTTTTGGTTCAGGTTGTGAAATAAGAATACTTTTCACTTTCATAAGGTGATTTTTTCAAAAAAATTAATCATATACTAAAAAGTAAATGATAAGATACATGCCAAATTCAAAGGTGCAAAGATATAAAATAAAGTAATGCAAATGATTTAAAATAACTTTTGTGTATTTAAACATAAACCCAAGTATACCAAAAAGGTAAAGTATACCTAAAATAAATACAATTAAAGTTTTGTTTAAATAAATGTTTAAATCATTAAATTCATTTACGAGCATTAATGGTCCAAGTAAAATTAGACAATAGTTTGTTAAATTAAATTTGTATATAATGTAGCTTTTCACATACTTATGAATATCAATAATATAACAAGTTGCGTACTCTATTAGTGGCTTTATAATTAGAAACAGAAGACAAGCAGATAACCAAATATATAAATCTTTATAGGGTAAACCTGTAGTTTGATATAGGGTGTAAACTCTTTCTCTAATAGCCCCAAGATCAAAATAAAGTGAAGCTACAGCTAAACTCAAAATTGCTGATAAAAAGAAAAGTAAATATGTTATTTTTCTGTTAGATACATTTTGTTTGTAAACCTTAATGTACAATCTTGCTACCGGAAGTAGCAATAATGATAACAATAACCTGTTATTAATCTGTTTGATAACAACAAATACGAGTAACATTAAAAGATTTGTAAAAAGTATAAGCAATGCTAAATCCATACAGGATATTTATGTTTGATGTTTAATTTTACATGCTTTTTCAATTAGGAAAAGATTAAATTTGAAAAATTTTTGAATGCTGTCAAAATTAGTAATTATTCCTACATTAAATGAGGTTGATAATATAGAAAAACTCATTAAAGAATTATTTTCACTAAATTTAGATTTCTCTGTGTTAGTGGTAGATGACGAATCAACTGATGGCACACAAAAAGCTGTAGAGCGGTTAACTGCTGATTTTTCTGACTTATTTCTGCTTAAAAGAAAGGGAAAGAAAGGATTAGGCAAAGCTTATGTTGACGGTTTTAAATGGGCTTTAAAAAAGAATTTTGACTATATATTTCAAATGGATGCTGACTTCTCTCATAATCCTCAAGATCTTGAAAAACTATTTTTAGCCTGTCATAAATTTAACTATGATGTAGCAATAGGTTCCAGATATGTAAAAGGGGTAAATGTAGTTAACTGGCCTATGAAGCGTGTATTGCTTTCATGGTTTGCCTCTAAATACGTAAAACTTGTAACAGGTATGCCAATAGATGACGCTACCGCTGGTTTTATTTGTTACAAAAGAGCTGTCCTTGAAGATTTAAACATTGATAAGATTAAATTTGTAGGCTATGCTTTTCAAATTGAAATGAAGTATAAAATTTACCTCCATAATTTTAAAATAAAGGAAGTCCCTGTTATTTTTACCGATAGGGAAAAAGGGAAATCTAAAATGAGCGCTAAAATCATTAATGAAGGTATTTTAGGTGTTTTAAAACTAAGATTAAACAAGTTAAAATTTAAAAAATGAGAACTTTAATCAAAAATGCAAGCATTGTTAACGAAGGTAAAATTAAACACGGTGATGTCTTGATCAATCATGATATTATTGAAGAAATCAACTCATCGATAAGTTTAAAATCTAATGATACCCAGATCATTGATGCAGAAGGCAACTATCTTATCCCGGGTTTTATTGATGATCAGGTACATTTTAGAGAACCAGGACTCACTCATAAAGAAACGATTAAAACAGGTTCAAAAGCCGCTATAGCTGGAGGTATTACCAGCTTTATTGAAATGCCTAATACAAAACCTCAAACTACAAACTTTAAAGAATTAGACAATAAATTTGCTATAGCAGCTAAAGAAAGTTATGCTAACTATTCATTTATGTTTGGCGGCACTAACGACAATTTAGAGCTCATTAAACAAATTAACCCGAAAGAAGTAGCCGGACTTAAATTATTCTTAGGTTCATCTACTGGTAATATGTTAGTTGATGATGAACGCGTATTAGAAAGCATATTCAGAGAATCGCCCGTAATCATATCTACTCACTGTGAAGATGAATCAACTATAAAAAAAAATTTAGAACGATATGTTAGCGAATATGGAGATGATATTCCCATTGAAAAACACCCTAAAATAAGAAGCGAAGAAGCTTGTTATTTGTCATCTTCATCAGCTGTAGCATTAGCTAAAAAAACTAACGCAAGGCTACATGTATTTCACATATCTACGGCTAAAGAGTTGACATTATTTAACAACAACATACCGCTTAAAGACAAGCAAATTACAGCTGAAGTTTGTTTGCACCACTTATGGTTTAGCGATAAAGATTATGCTGAACACGGAAGTAAAATTAAATGGAATCCTGCGGTAAAAAAAGCTTCTGACCGAGAAGCTATCTTGCAGGCTTTTAACAATAATATAATAGATATATTTGCAACAGACCACGCACCACACACCCCAGAAGAAAAGTCACAGGTTTATACTACTTGCCCTAGTGGAGGTCCTATGGTTCAGCATGCTTTACCAGCATTATTTCAAATGACAAAGAACAAAGAGACCACATTAGAAAACGTAGTTCAAAAAGCATGTCATAATCCCGCTATACTTTTTGATATTGAAAAAAGAGGATTTATAAAAGAAGGCTATAAAGCTGATTTGGTAATAGTTGACCCAGCTTTACCATTCACCGTCACTAAAGATAATTTATTTTATAAATGTGGCTGGTCTCCTATGATGGGGAAAACTTTTAATTCAAGGGTTTTATCAACTTTTGTTAATGGTAGATTAGCTTATCACAATTTTCAGTTTAAAGGTTTTAAAGCCGGAGAAAAGCTAAATTTTGACAGATGAGATATAGTTTAGTTGTATTAGTAGTAATGATGATAGCCTGTCAGTCTGTTGAAAAAGTTGAAAAGCCTGAAAATCTTTTAAACAAAGAGCAAATGGTTAATGTTTTAACAGACATCGCTATTCTAAAGGCAGCAACAGACGTTAACAAAAACAGGCTAAATAAACACATCGATAAGCCTTTTCAGTATATAAAAACAAAATATGGTATTGATAGCTTAACATTAGCTAAAAATTTAGAATATTACAATTTTAAGTTCAATCAAAACCTTGAAATCTACGAAAAAGTAGAGGAAAAGTTAAAAACTAAAAATACTAAAATAGACAGTATGCAAACTTATTTAGACAGCATTGATAAATCAAAGAACTACTCTAAAGATATTCAATTAAATAAAAAAAAGCAAAAAACTAAGCCGTAGAAGCTTTTATTTTAGAGAGCTTTAATCGCTCTTTTCTGTACTCGGGAATTAGTTCTTTAAGTGTTTTAATAGATTTTTTCTCATCTAAATCTTCTATTTGTTCAAACAGGTTATTAAGTAGAATACGTTTGCTGTTATCATATTGATAAGAACTTTTTGCAATCAATATTTTTTTATGATGTGTAGGAAGTGTGTTTTCTTTATCTGCAAGAAGCTCTTCATATAACTTTTCGCCAGGTCTAAGCCCCGTAAACTCTATTTTTATATCTTGATCAGGTATAAATCCTGATAACCTAATTAATTTACGAGCAAGGTCTAAAATTTTTACCTGTTCACCCATATCAAAAACATAAATCTCGCCACCATTTCCCATAACACCAGCTTCTAGCACAAGCTGACAGGCCTCATTTATAGTCATAAAATAGCGGGTGATATCTTTATGGGTTACTGTTAAGGGGCCACCTTGCTTAATTTGTTTTTTAAAATGAGGAATAACTGAGCCATTAGAACCTAAAACATTCCCAAAGCGTGTAGTGATAAAGGTGGTTTCTATGTTTTGTTTATGAGATAATGATTTAATATAAAGCTCTGCTGCTCGCTTAGAAGCTCCCATAATACTTGTAGGGTTAACGGCCTTATCAGTAGAAATAAACACAAACCGCTCTACTTTATATTGAGTTGCCAGCAAAGCAACGTTTCTCGTGCCGCATATATTTACATTAAATGCCTCACTAGGATTGTCTTCCATTGCAGGAACATGTTTATAGGCAGCACCATGAAAAACGACATGCGGTAAATATTTTTCAAAAATTTTCTCCATTCTCTTAAGGTAGGTAACATCAGCAATTATCAATTCATAATTAAGTTCTGGATGATTAAATTTAAGTTGGAGGCATACTTCATGTAATGCAGTCTCTGCCTGATCAACAAGGAGTAACTTTTTAGGGTTATACCTTATAAGTTGCCTTATGATATCACTTCCTATAGAACCAGCTGCACCGGTTACCATAATCACTCGATTGGCATATTTCTTTTTTAATTGTTCATCATTTAATTTTATTGGAGTTCTAGGTAAAAGATCCTCTAAGTTAATTTGTTTCGCCTCTGTGCTTATACTTTCATTATTCCAATTTTCGATCTCAGGAATCTTATATATTTTAAAATTTAATTTTAGAAGCTTGTCAATCAAATTTTTATCATTTGAAATGATCTTCTTCAATCTTTTTTCTGATATAACAACAGCTTTATTGCTAGACTCTACATAGCTTAGCTGCTGTATGGTTTTAACCGGTAATGTAAATATTTTACTCCTTTTCAGGCTAGATTTATCTGATAGAAAACCTATTATAGTAAACTTTTTTAAAGTGTCTGAAATTAAACTTTCTGCAATAGCAACATCCGTCAAATCTGTACCAAGCACATAAGCATAAATAGAGGAACGGTTTGCATTTATTACTTGATATATTCTTTTAACCACGATTCTAAAGAAATACAGTAATGAAAAAGCAATAAAGCCATATATCATAGCACCGCCATCGTATATTATTTTATCATTATTGTAATGATAGCTTATTTGATTTATCACCAATACCGTTATAACAGTTAAGCCGGTGGTTTGAATTTGCCTAAAGGCGTCTTTAAAGCCGGTATATCTAATTATGCCTGAATAAGATTTTAACAAAATAAAACATACCAACTGTATACCCAGAAAAAGGAAAAATTCATAACTTAATGTGATAATATTATAAGCTTTAGAATTAATTGTGTTTACTAAGAGAAAGGAAGCTTGGGCAGCAAAGAAAACAATAATAGTATCTATAAGGAATATAATTTCTCTAGGTACATAATTTTTAACTAAACACTTGGACGATTTAAGAATAACAGATTTTAACTTTAACAAAATATTTAAGTTTGTGAACAAAGATATTAAAAATGTTTTAAAATTATTGCTGTTTAATTACTCTTCCTTGCTCAAAATCATATACATTTGCAATTTATGAAAAATACCATTCTAATCCTTATATTAACTGCCTTAATTTTGGGTTGTACTAGCAAAAAAAAGATAGTTTATTTTCAAGATATAGATCAAAATCAACTGGATGATGTTGAAAAACATAGTGAGCAACTTGAAATAAAAGCAAATGATATTTTAGATATTAAAGTTAAAACCTTAAATCCTGAATCTGCTATACCTTTTGGTGAACAAAAGGATAGTCAGATGAGGGGTTTAGGCATGATTAAAATAAACGGATATCTTGTTAAAAAAGATGGAACAATAGAATATCCTGAGCTCGGGAAAGTGAAAGTAAAAGGGAAAACCACTCAAGAAGTTCAAAATTTACTTAAGTATAAATTAAAACCTTATTTAAAAAATCCAATAGTTAACGTAAGAGTAGTTAATTACAAATTTACTATCTTAGGTGAAGTTAAAAGTCCAGGGACTTATGAAATATTAGAAGAAAATTACACCCTACTTCAGGCTTTAGGTCGTGCAGGAGGTTTAACCATAAATGGAAAGAGAAAAAATATATTATTAATCAGGCATGAAAATGGCGAACGCATTACTAAACGTATTGACTTAACAAGCTCTGACTGGATGAATACACGCTTTTATTTTATTAAACAGAATGACCAAATTTATGTTGAGCCTAACAATCCTAAAGTTAAAAGAGCCGGCTTTATTACTAATGTAGGAACAGCACTATCAGTTTTTTCAACTATCCTATCACTAACCATTATTATTTTTAGATGATGGATCAACAAAATACTAACCAAGCCACTCAGGATCAAGAATCTATAAATATAAAAGAAACTTTATTCAATTATTTAAGATATTGGCCATATTTTTTAATGTCTGTAATAATCGCTATGTTAACAGCTTTTATTTTTTTGAGGTATGAAAATAACATTTACGATTCTAGTGCTAAAATTAAAATATTAGAAGATAATCAATCTTTAGATTTTTCTCAAGGTGGAAGTTCAACATTATTTGACTTCAGTGCAGTAAACTTGGAAAATGAGAGGGAGATTATCACGTCTAGAAAATTGATTTCAAGAGTTATCAAGAATTCTAACTTGCAGACTAAGGTTAAAAATGAAGGTCAATTTAAATCATCCACTTTATACAATAATGAAATACCAGTAAATATCAAATGGCATCATTCAAAGGATGAAAGTTTAGGAAATTCTCCCGTTATATTTTTAAACTTATTAGACCCATCTACTTATAAAATTAAGCTTGATAAAAATGATATTCAAGAAAATCATAAGTTTGGAGATACAGTTAACGTAAGTGGTTACAGTTTCAGCATTCAATTAAAAGAGAATATTTCTGAAAAAGTTTTTATTAAAGAATACAGCTTTCAATACTTGAATTTAAATGCATTAATAAGCAAATTAAGTCAGATTATTCGCGTAGAGCCGGTGGGAGAGAGAAGTGATATCCTTCAAATTTCTTTAGAGGGTCAAAACAAAAAAAGAAGCGAGGCTATAATTAACAAAGTTATTGAAGAGTTCATGCAGGATGGTGTAAGAGATAACCGTAAAATTGCTAAGCGTACTAAAAATTTTGTTCAAGATAGATTAAAATATTTAGTAAAAGAGCTAGATTCTGTAGAGCAGAGTTTAGTTCAGTATAAGCAAGTAAATGAAATAACTGATATTAATAGTAATGCTCAAAGCCTTCTTCAAAAAAGCACTCAAACAGAGTTAAACTATTTTAATAAATTTAAGCAATTATCTATCACTCAGTTATTTAATAATGAACTCCAGAACACATCAATATTTAAACTCTTACCGGTTAATATAGGGATAGAAAACAGTAATATAAATTCGCTTACAGACGAATACAATGAACAAATACTTGAAAGACAGAAACTTCTAGTATCGTCCACTCCAAAAAATCCTCAGGTTAGAGAAATTAATTTATTAATTCAAGATTTAAAATCAAATATTTTATCTTCAGTTGAAAACTATATTTCATCTTTAAAAAAAGAACTTAGCGAAATAGACGATAGAATCAATAAATTTGAGCGCAAAACCTCAGCTTTACCCAAGCAGGAAATAAGTATCAGGAAAATAGAAAGAGAACAGGAAATAAAAGAAGAACTTTATTTGTTTCTATTAGAAAAAGAGTTAGAAGCAGGGTTGTCCTACGCCGTGGCTGCACCAAAAGTTAAGGTCGTAGATTACGCTTACACAAATCCTTCACCAGTGAGTCCCAAAAAAACAATAATTTTAGCTGCTAGCTTATTGTTAGGCCTGGCTATTCCATTTAGTATTATTTATATAAAATTACTTTTATATACAAAAATATATTCTAAATCTCAAGTTGAAAGAGCCATAAAAGATGCACTGATTATCGCAGAAATACCTTTCGTAAAATCTAAAGAAGAAAGGCAAATTAGCATGTATGACAATACTGCTATTGCTGAAGCTTTTAGAATTATGAGAACTAACATGAGTTTTTTAAAACCTGGTAAAGTAAATAAAAAGGGAGAGGGTCAAATGATTTTTATCACTTCTTCTACAAAAGGAGAAGGTAAAACATTTATCTCTGCAAACTTAGCATCTGTTTACGCAGCAAATAATAAAAAAATATTGTTAGTAGGTACTGATTTAAGAAACCCACAATTGCATAACTCATTTGGTTTAAGTAGAGATGATAATGGCTTAACAAAATACTTATCAGATGCTTCTGTTAATGTAGATGACATTATAAACTATAATGTAAATCAAAGCGGTATAGATCTCGTGCTATCTGGAACGATTCCTCCTAATCCTTCCGAATTATTAGATAGTGAGCGCTTTAGCACTTTTGTAAAAGAAGTTAAAAATAGATATGACTTTATAATTTTAGATACTTCCCCTACCATTCACGTATCTGACACACTATTAATTTCTCATTATTCTGACATTTTATTATATATTATAAGAGCCAATTATGCTGAATATAAGCTAACTGAACACATCAATAAATTTAAAAAGATGAATAATCTTGACAATATTGTTTTTGCAATCAACGGTCTCTCTTCTAAAGGAGATTATTCTTACAATTATGGTTATGGGTACGGTTACTCAACAGATAAAAAGAAATCAAAATTTAAATTTTGGAAATCATAGAAAAAACTAGATTTTCTTTTTCTCAATATACTTTGGAACAATTTTAGCAGTTAAAGTTTAAACGAATAATCGTATGAAAAAATTTATTGCCATAAATTTTCTATTTATATTGATGTCTTGCGTCAATTCAAATAATAAAAACATACCACCTAAGTCCTCAGGAAGGATCAATAACCTAAATGTTGTTATAGATAACAAAGTCTGGCAGGATACATTAGGTGAAAGTATACGCTCTGTATTTGCCGCTAATGCTAAAGGTTTGCCACAGCAAGAACCTATGTATTCACTAAGTCAGTTACCACCAAAAGTTTTTAACGGCTTTGCTCGTAAAAACAGAAATGTTATTATGATAGAAAAAGCCCCTAAAGCTGATTTTAAATGGATTAAAGATACTTTTGCCAGGCCACAAAACGTGCTATTATTTAAAGGACCTAACCATCAATCTATTGCTGAGATCATTAAGAAAAATAAGGAAAAAGCCATCAGTATAATTAATAAGACTGAAATAAAGGAAAAACAAAGAAGAATTAATAAATCTCCTAAAAAAACGACCAAACTCGAAGAAAAATTAGGCATTAAACTTTTATTCCCCACGGCCTACCGCTATGCAAAAGCAGGCGATAATTTTGTGTGGATGAGAAAAGATATTCAAAATGGGAGTATGGAATTATTAGCTTATCAGGTGCCATTAAATGCGCTAAATGAGAGCCAAAATACCATTAGCGATATTATTAAAATAAGAGATTCTATTGGGAAAAAATACGTTCCCGGACCTACAGAAGGCAGCTATCTTACTACTGACGATGCTTATGCGCCCTATCTTTTTCAAACAAAAGTAGGTAATAAATTTGCTTATGAGGTAAAAGGTGTTTGGGATGTGGAAGGCTCATTTATGGCTGGCCCATTTCAGATGTTAATCATAAAAGACAAAGCCCGCAGTAGATACTTGATCGTTGAAGGCTTTGTCTTTAAACCATCTGCCCAAAAGCGCAATAATATGTTTGAAATTGAGTCTATTTTGCGTTCTGTAGAATTTGTAGATTAGAATTCCAGCGTCACACCACCTAAGAAATTGATGCCAGCCTGAGGATAGAACCTGGCATTCTCCACGGTTTGAGTCATGCCATTTTCTTGCGTATCGAACGTGAAAAAATATCCGTTTGAAGCATACTTTGCATCAAACACATTGTTGATCAACGCGTTGAATCTAAGCGTATCAAAAAAAAGGATATCTTTTATTTGATACACCAGATTGATATCGGTATAGAAAAAATCGTCAAGTAAGGAGGCTTCACTATCTATATTGCTCATGTATTGCTCACCTACATATTTGGAGAGCAAGTTGATCTGAAACTCATCAGTAAGCAAAAAGTTCAATTGATTTCCCGCAATGATCTCCGGTGAGAATGAAACGTTGGTCTCTCCTAATTCCCTAAGTTCGCCATCTATAGATGCTACAAAATCCCTATTCTTATTTCGACTGAGTGCCAAATTCGGCGATATGTTCAGCCAATCTGAGATCTGAAAACTTCCCTCTATCTCTAAGCCTAAACGATAGCTCTTACCGCTGGTTTCCCTGATAGGATTCCCTACATCATCTAACGCACCGGTCAAAACTAGCTGATCCTGATACTTCATATAATACAAATTCGCATTGATCACTGAAGCTTCGGATTGATAACGCCAACCCAGTTCAAAGTCATCTAACTTTTCAGCAGAGGTGATGCCTATCTGAAAATCTTGTCGCCTTGGTTCACGATTCGCCCTACCGTAGGAAAAATATAATTGATGATTAGCTGATGCCTGAAAGGTCAATCCTGCTTTAGGGTTGAAGAAGGCATAGCTTTCATCTACATTAAAGGGTAGCTTCTGGTCGCTAAGTCCGGTTGATTCATAGCTGACATATCTTTCCTGTAGATCGCCGTAAACACTCCACTGATCATCTATTCGCCAGGTAGCCTTTAGGTAGGTCGTAAATTCATCTTTCACACCTTTACCATCATAGTAGCGGTCTCTGATCTCGCTGTTACCGGCAAATTGCGACCAGATCACTTCACCAAAATGATCACCATCATATCGGCTGAAAAACACACCTGCTTTGACATCTATCTGGTCATTTTGATAATTGACATCGCCCTTAATCACATAATAATCATTATCAAGCCAGCGTCTTCTGATCAGATTGGCATTATCAATGCTCTGGTCACCCACATCAACAGGACCGATTTCATGGAAACCCAAATCGGCATCTTCTACATATTGCTCAAAGTAACCACGGCCATAAGTGTAGTTCAAGCTAAATGAACTCGACCAATTTTTGTCATACTGCTGATTCCAGTGGAGTTGATAATGATCTTGATTGTAATTATCTACTTGATTATCATAAAAACGAATATTACCGTTTTCATCTTCATACTGTCCGACCGGATTAAAGGTCCGGTCGTCTCGTAAGGTCTCCCGATCGATACCGTTCCATGATTGGTAAGTGATTTCTTTGCCGCCAAAAAGTACCGCCTTGATCAACGTATTTTCATCTTTGTAAGCACCATGTAAGAAATAGGATTTCAGATCTGATGAAGCGCGGTCTACATAACCATCTGATTGGATATTAGATAATCTGCCCGCAACCTCAAAATGCTCGTTCAATAATCCTGTGCTGAATTGTACATTTTGCCTTCTCGTATTAAACGAGCCATAACTATTGCTAATTCTGGCCTGAGCGCTGTCCTGAACAGCTCGTGTAGAAATGTTCATACTGGCACCAAAAGCGCCTGAACCATTCGTAGAGGTTCCTACACCGCGCTGAAGCTGTATCTTATCAACGGATGAGCTAAAATCCTGCAGATTTACCCAAAATGTACCCTGGCTTTCCTGGTCGTTGTAGGGAATTCCGTTAAGCGTCACATTGACGCGCGTCGCATCGCTACCTCTTACCCGAATACTGGTGTAACCTACGCCATTTCCGGCATCAGAAGTAGAAACAACCGCCGGCTCATAGCTCATCAGAATAGGTATGTCTTGTCCCAGGTTCCGCTTTTTGATCTCCTCGCTTTCCAGATTGGAATGGGTGATCGGTGAATCAGCATCAACTCTGACAGACTGCACTAAGACTTCATCTAGCGTTTCCTGAGCATCAGCCAGGTCAACATTTAATTCCTGATCTTGATCAAGATTGATATTGATTTCTTTCTTGTTCCCAAAAGCAAAAACTAAAACATATTCACCTTTGGGCAAAGTTATTTTGTAGTTCCCATTTTCAGTTGATTTTGTGTTGTAAGGTTCGCCTTTAGTATAAATAAGCGCATTTTCTATGGGTTTTTGGCCGCTCGTCACTTCACCACTTATCGTAAATTCTTGAGCTTGCGAAAAGGCGGTTAATAAGATAAAAATGGAAAAAATAATTACTTTCATTCGATTAGATTTTATTCGAACGAAAGGGGTAAACATTCGCTATTAAACAAAAAAAACCTGATGTATTTTTTACATCAGGAGTGCTACCTAATATCAACTTTTAAAAAAAGTTGATATGTTTCCCTTGGCAACATTATTTGCCCAGGTTCAACGGGTATAATCTCAGCCCAGATAATTATCAGGGCACCCCTTTTGAGATATGACAAATTTAATAATAAAAAAATAAAAAGACTTCTTTAGCTATTTATTTTTTAAAGGTCACTTATTTTCTGTAGACAATAGTTCCTCAGCTTGTTCAATAGAAGAGTTGATTTTTCTTTGCATGCTTTCAGCCTCATTTTTTAACTTATCCAGTTCTTTAAGTGCCTTTTTAAGAGAATCTACATCTCTGGTTTTGATACCCTGATTGATCTGCTCAGCGGTAAATGTGTTACTGAGGTCTTTCATCCAGGTCATCATTTGGTCATGGGATTGCTCCAGATCTTGTTTAGCGGCTTGAACCTCTTTTGTTTCGCTCAAGCTATCTTTCTTTTGCTCTAACTTTTTCATCAAGTTGCTTACTTCACCCATTTTAGGCATGACGCTATCATGTATGGCGATGGTTTTCTCCATCTTTTCGTCAAACATTTTAACTTCCTTAGGGGCTTTATCCTGACAACCTGTTATAATTAATGCTATTATCAGACTAACAGATCCATACTTTAGTAGTTTTCTTAATTTCATAATCATTTGATATTTAAATGGTTTCATATTGTTTTCCGGGAAGTGGTCTTATCTTTCCTTTCAGTTCCAAATTTAGTAATATTGACGCTAATTGATGCCCGGGAATATTGGTTTTTATAACTAAATTATCTAACTCTTCCTTACCTTTATCTGCTATGACAGCAACCACCTTTTTTTCTTCTTCATTTAAGTTTACAAATAAAGATTGCTGCTTTCCGGCTTTTTCTTTTTCAATATCCCAGTTAAGCAGGTAAACGATATCTGCAGCACAGGTAATCAAATGCGCCTGTTGTTTTTTAATTAAATTATTGCAACCTAAGCTAAAACGGTCGCTTGGCCTCCCAGGTACAGCAAATACCTCCCGGTTGTATTGATTAGCAAAATCTGCAGTAATTAATGAACCTCCTTTTTCTGCACTTTCTACAACAATAGTAGCTTCTGTCATGCCGGCAATAATTCGATTTCTCTTCACAAAATTCTTTCTGTCAAAATTAGCTTCAGAGGTAAAATCTGTTATAAAGCCGCCATTTTGTTCTATAGATTTGATATATTTAGCATGTACCGCTGGATACAATTTATTTAATCCATGACCTAATACGGCAATATTTTGCAGGTTATGCTCAATGGCGGCTTTATGAGCAGTAATATCTGTGCCAAAAGCAAAGCCAGAAACAATTACCGGATTTAATGGCGCCAAATCCTCTACTAGCCGGTTGCAAAAATCTACGCCTTGTGCGGTTATTCTCCGAGTTCCTACTATGCTGATAATAGGTTTGTTTCTTATATTAAAATTCCCGCGATTAAAAACTAATATAGGTGCATCCTGACATTGATTTAATCGTTTAGGATAATTTTCATCTTTAAAATACCAAAGATTGATGTCTTCCTTATCGATGTACTGCATTTCGGTCTCAGCCTCAGCAATTAAGTTGGTTTTAGATATTTCCTTAACCAGATTTTCACCTATACCATCTATCAGCGATAAATTTTTGGGTTTTTCTTTAAAAACAGCTTCAGCAGAGCCCAGCTTTGCGATGAGTTTTCGTGCGTATATATCACCTATATGCTTAGCTTTAGTTAAGGCTAAGGCATATAAAATTTCATTTTGGTTTGAAGTCATCTGAGATAAAACTTAATGAATGATTAGGTATGGTCTTCATCTTTAATATCCTCTTCAGCAACTTTAACAGAAGCCTCTTTTTTCATCTCTTTACCTATATAAATCAACTTGTCATCTTTCTCTACATCTATATTGTTGCTGTCTGATGGTATGATATCCAGCTCGCCAGTTTCTGATCTTTTAACAAATATAGGAATAATCTCAGGGTCGGTTTTACTGATTTCAATCAAGCCGCTGTAATGATCAATAGAATTTAAATCAATTTCATGAATATTAGGATATCGCCTGGTAAGGTTAACCAACTTGATATAGTCATCAGTATGAGAAAAAAGGCCTTCTTTAGGATTATTTTCTGGATTTTTCATCTCATCAGATGATATAACTCTATAAGTTCCTTTCTCACCTAACTGTTTCTGGAAGTTTTCTATGGCTTTTTTGTTAACCGCCGTATTTCCTGTTAAAGCCATAAGGTATCCTATATCATTCAGCTCGATATTATTCATCAAATCATCAGAATAAACATTTGCTGTAAATGCTTCTAACCCCATATTTTTAGCTTCTTCAATATTATTTTTGTTATTATCTACGATGACCACATGTCTGTTATTATCCTTAAGATATTTAGCGATTAATCTGGAAAACGAAGATGACCCAACAATTAAAACACCTTTAGAATCTGTAAGATAAACACCTATCAATTTGGCAAAAGGTCTGGCTGTAGTTGCGTTAAGCAAAACGGTTCCTA
>JAVLBJ010000001.1:66817-72557 GCA_031581455.1 Psychroflexus sp.
TCTAAATTGATATTTGCGGCCAGAAGTATAAATAATATCGATATCAAGAGTACACTCAAAGATTCTTTAAAGTAGAGTAAATCTTTAAGGTTAGGAAGGTTAGAATTACCTAATATTATACCCATGACCACAACCGCTAATAAACCTGATTCTTTAGCAAAATAATCAGCTAAAACAAATACCCCTAAAACAGTAGCTAGTGTAAACACATTGAGTAAGTAATTAGGGATGACCTTATTTTTGATCATCAGCTCTAATGCCTTAGCAAATGTAAAACCAAAGCTAAATCCAAAAAGCACAATTTTACCAAACTCTTTAACCGCTTCTATAGTATATTCTTCTGCTTTTTCAGCTGATATAAATTCGAAAACTAAAACGGCAAACAAAGCACCAATAGGGTCGATAAGAATACCTTCCCATTTTAAAACAGCAGATACATTCTGCTTGAGCGGAATATTCCTTAAGATAGGCGTAATCACTGTTGGTCCGGTGACAATTATAAGCGCGGCAAACAAGGCTGATATTTTCCAGCTTACGCCTAACACAAAATGAGCGGCAACGCATCCACCTATAAACGTGACTAAAACACCTACGGTAATAAGATTGATAATCACAGAGCTGATATTCAGCACCTCATTTCGTCTCAGGGTTAATCCGCCTTCAAATAAAATAATGCTGATGGCTAGTGAGACAAAGTAAAATAAACTTTCCCCAGGGAAAAGACCGCTTTCTCCGTTCCAGATAGGTTCTAATAATTTTGAGCCGTCATCTGTATATAAAGTAGAAATAGGACCAGCAAGCAAGCCTATCAAAATCAAAGGCAAAATAGCCGGAATTTTAAATCGCCAAGCTACCCATTGCGCTAATATACCTAATATGATTATACCCGATAACTCAACCATAATTGCACTTTAAAAAGGAATTAAATTATAAAAGCAAGTTTGCAATTTACGATAGTTTTGCTAATTTGCAAGTTCAAAAAATGAATATACATAAAATAGAAACCGGCAATTTCAAACTAGACGGTGGAGCTATGTTTGGCGTTGTTCCAAAAGTTCTGTGGACAAGAACAAATCCCGCTGACATTAATAATATGATCGACATGTCAGCTACATCCATGTTGATAGAAAATGGCGACCGTCTCATATTAATCGATACCGGTTTAGGCGATAAACAAAGTGATAAGTTTTTTAGTCATTATCATTTATGGGGCGATTTTTCATTAGAAAAATCTCTAAAGCAACATGGTTTCCATTCGGATGATATTACCGATGTTTTTATGACCCATCTCCATTTTGATCATTGCGGCGGCAGTATTAAATACAATAAAGACCGTACACAACTGATACCTGCTTTTAAGAATGCCAGGTTCTGGACAAATAAAGAACATTGGGAATGGGCCATACAGCCTAACGACCGCGAAAAAGCGTCTTTCTTAAAAGAAAATCTACTGCCTATGCAAGAATCAGGTCAGCTTCATTTTCTTGAGCGTAAAGGGAATAGGCAATTTGTCCAGGAGTTAGGTTTTGAAGTGCTTTATGTTGATGGACATACAGACAAGCAAATGATTCCCATCATAGATTACAAAGGTGAAAAACTTGTCTTTGCTGCCGATCTTTTACCTACGGCTGGACATGTTCCTTTACCATTTGTTATGGGCTTTGATACCAGACCATTACTTACTTTAAAAGAAAAGAAAGCTTTTCTAAACGAAGCAACTGAAAACAATTATCTGTTATTTTTAGAACACGATCCGCATAATGAAGTGATCAATCTAAAACAAACAGAAAAAGGCCCTAGGTATAATCAAACTTTTAATTTCAACGAACTTTTTAAGTCTTAATTTAATCATTATAAATAGAATAAACAAATGAAAGCAAATACAAGTAAAATCACCTTATTATTTTCATTCATCATTTTAAGCTTCATAAGCTGTGGTCCATCAGGATTGGTTTTTGAAGCCGATGAAATTCAACAATCTGTAAATGATCTTGAAAAAAAGGAAAAACTATCTGACGATCAACTTCAAAGCTGGTACCACGCTGATATTAATAATGATACCATTCCCGGAATGAGTGTTAAACGCGCTTATGATAAGCTGATCCGCCAGCAAGAAGGAGACACTGTGATTGTTGCTGTTGTAGATAGTGGTGTAGATATTGCCCATGAAGATTTAGCAGATAAAATCTGGCAAAATAAAGATGAAATTCCAGACAATAATATAGATGATGATGAAAATGGTTATATTGATGATGTTTATGGCTGGAATTTCTTAGGTGATATCAATCATGAGAATTTAGAAATGACGCGTATCATTAGAGATTATGAAGGTCAATTTAAAAATAAATCTAAAGATGATATAGCTGATAATCAGTTAGAAACATTTGAACTTTACAAAGAAGCTAAGGAGGAGTACTTACAGAAACTTCAAAAAGCCAAAAGTCAAAAAAACTACTATCAAAACATAGCACAGCAACTCAAATCTGCAAGGCAAGCAGTTGCAGACAGCATAGGAAAAGAAGACTTTACGCTTGCTGATGTAAAGAATTTAGAAGCAAATTCTGAAGAATTAAAGGAGCAAAAGAATTTCTTAACGCGAGTAATGAGTAATGTAGGTGAGGATCTTACGGCTGCTCAAGAACAGCTACAAGATGGAATAACTTACTTTAATGACCGAATTAAATATCATTATGGAATAGAGCTTAACGCAACCGCTGATAGGGGTGATGACCCAGATGATTTTGATGACATAGAAAACTACGGGAATAATGATGTAGATGGACCTCAACCCAAAGAAAATGTAGTAAAACACGGAACACACGTTGCCGGGATAATCGCAGCAAAACGCAATAATGGTATTGGTATGAATGGTGTTGCATCAAACACTAAGATTATGGCGATTAGAGCAGTTCCTGATGGTGATGAATATGATAAAGATATTGCCCATGCTATTAGATATGCGGTTGATAATGGCGCAAAAGTCATCAACACTAGTTTTGGGAAATACTATTCAACTCATCCAGATTGGGTGATTGAGGCCATTCAATATGCCGCTGAAAACGACGTGCTTATCGTAAATGCTGCAGGGAATGAAGGTATCAACCTTGATGAAAAACGCGTTTATCCTAATGATCAAACACCAGATGAGCCAACGGAAGTAGCAAATAATTTTATCAACGTAGGTGCTATTGGCCCACAGATAGGAGAATCGCTCGTCGCTGGGTTTTCTAACTATGGCAAGGCTAATGTAGATATTTTTGCCCCCGGGGCAAGTATCTATTCTACGGTTCCTAACGATGAATATGAATTTCTACAGGGAACTTCTATGGCCGCACCAGCCGTTTCAGGTATTGCTGCAATGATACGTTCTTACTATCCTGAGCTTACCGCAGCTCAAGTTAAACAAGTCATTATGAAAAGTGGTATCAAATATGAAGAAGAAGTAGTTGTAGGTGGCAATCCGCAAAACAGAGAACCATTTACAGCAATAGGGGTTACCGGCAGATTTGCTAATTTATATAACGCATTAATCGAAGCACATAAAATGAATAACCAATGATAAGAACAAATAAAATGATGATAACAACGGCACTGATATTCATAGGTGCTGTTGTTTATGCACAGAACAACACAGACTACTGGCAACAGGAAGTTGCCTATGAAATGAAGATTGATGTAAATGCAGAAAAGCATCAATATCAAGGAGAACAGAACCTAAGCTATACTAATAATTCACCCGATACGCTAAGCAGAGTGTTTTATCATCTATATTTCAATGCCTTTCAGCCGGGAAGCCAAATGGACGTTCGTTCAAGAACCATAAAAGATGCGGATGAACGCGTAGGTGATAGGATAAGTAAGTTATCAGAAGATGAAATAGGATTTATTAAAGTTAATGAACTTCTTCAAAACACTAAACCAGTTGATTATGAAGTAGAAGGTACGGTTCTGGAAGTAAATCTCAAAGAACCAATCTATCCCGGCGAAACAGCTACTTTTGAGATGAAGTTCAATGCGCAGGTGCCGTTACAGATAAGAAGATCTGGAAGAGATAATGAAGAAGGTGTTGAATTTTCCATGACACAATGGTATCCTAAAATCGCAGAATACGATTTTCAGGGATGGCATGCTGATCCTTACATTGCCAGAGAATTCCATAGCGTTTGGGGCAGTTTTGACGTAAAGATTCGCATGGACAAGGATTATACCATCGGAGCCACCGGTTATTTACAGAACCCTGAAGAAATAGGCCACGGCTATACCGATGAAAAAGTGAGAACTAGGGGAGAAAAATTGACCTGGCACTTTAAAGCGCCAAATGTTTTAGATTTTGCCTGGGGTGCTGATGCGGACTATACACATGATAAATTAGAAATGGACAACGGAACCACCTTGCATTTCTTTTACCAAGATAAAATCAATAACAAAGAGAATAAAGGCACGCCAATCAATGATAATTGGGAAAAATTGCAACCCAAAACAAAAGAGCTTTTTGAATATTTCAATGAAAACATCGGCCAATACCCGTACGATCAGTATTCGGTAATTCAAGGCGGTGACGGCGGTATGGAATATCCGATGTGTACGCTTATCACCGGCGAGCGTAGTTTTGAAAGCCTTGTAGGTGTTACGGCTCATGAAGCGGCACATTCCTGGTTCCAGCATCTTTTAGCGACAAATGAAACCAAACATGAATGGATGGATGAAGGTTTTACGACCTACATCTCTGTATTAGCTGAAGATCAAGTGCTGGAACAGAACAAAGACTTTCCTTTAGAAAGAGCTTACTCGGTTTATAGGCAATTAGCAAAATCTGGCGCAGAACAACCCCAAACGACACATGCTGACCGGTACCGCTTCAATTTTGCTTATGGAGCGTCTGCCTATTCCAAAGGAGCGGTTTTCCTTGCTCAATTGGGTTATATCATTGGAGAAGAATATCTTAGCCAGACCTTAAAAAGATATTATGAGGAATGGAAATTTAAACATCCAACCCCTAACGACTTTATCCGCGTAGCAGAAAAAGTATCGGGAGCAGAGCTGAGCTGGTACCTTGATGAATGGACCAAGACGACAAATACAGTTGATTATGCTGTAAAAGATGTACAGGTAGATACAGAAGGGAGACAAACCATCATCACCTTAGAAAGAATAGGCCTCATGCCGATGCCTATAGAAGTAGAAGTAACACTTGAAGATGGCTCAAAAAAAGTGTACTACATGCCTTTACGGATTATGCGCTGGGAAAAACCGGGCATGGATAATGTAGAAGATGATTGGGCATGGGCTTTCCCCACTTATGACCTCACCGTACCGGTTGCCAATTATGCCGTGGAAAAAGTAGAGATCGATCCCAGTGGTAAAATGGCCGATATCAATTTAGATAATAATGTATATACTAAAGAGAAAACGGATGTTGATGAGAATGCTAATGATGATTAAAATATAATCATCTTAAACTTTAAAATCCTCAATCTATTAAAGTTGAGGATTTTTTTATATCAGTTAGTTACATTAGGTCTGTTGGTAGGTGTACATTTTAAAAATATATCATTTCATTTTATCAGGCTAAAGTGATAAGATTGATAATAATACCAAATCTCCCATAAAATAAGACAAATAAATAGTTTCTAATTGCCTTTCTCTTCGTTAAAAAAATGAAAAGTAGCTTTGGCTATGCTTTATTTTTTTGCCTTGATTAAGACAATTATAATTCAATTTCTTTTTATCTCATTTGATA
>JAVLBJ010000048.1:0-17573 GCA_031581455.1 Psychroflexus sp.
AGGTTTTAAAACTTTAAGAAGGACTCAATTTCTATTGTAGGTGTCATTTCTGGATATCTTTAAATTTTAACCGAACACAAATGATTAAAATAGATTTTTAAATGCCTAAACCAAAAATTCGCCCAAATAATTCTAAGGTATTGCGCTTGCCCCTAATGAACCTTAGAAAGAATTTGCGACATAAAGCGAAATACCGTTCTGAATTATTTCTATTTCAGCATCTGGTTTTGTAGTTTTGATCGCTCATCAAGAATATTGAAGATGTCCATAAAAATCAAAAATGTCAGCAAATCATATTCAAATCAAACAGCCTTAGATGCTGTGAATTTTGAAGTTGGAGACAATCAGGTTGTAGGATTTTTAGGACCTAATGGTGCCGGCAAATCTACTTTAATGAAAATAATTTGTGGCTATATTAAAGCTGATAAAGGCCAAGTGATTGTGGACGGTATAGATGTTGCCAAAGAGCCAATGGCTGCAAAGTCAAAAATTGGCTATTTACCTGAAAATAATCCGCTATATGCTGAGATGTACATCAAAGAATTTTTAAATTTCATGGCACAGTTGCGTGGTATTAAAAAACCACAGGTAGATGCCATTATCCATAAAACCGGTTTAAAGCCTGAATATGACAAAAAGATCAATCAATTATCTAAAGGTTACAGGCAGCGAGTAGGTTTAGCCGGATGCCTGTTACATCAACCTAAAGTATTAATCTTAGATGAGCCTACCACTGGCTTAGACCCACATCAGCTAAGTAGTATTAGACATCTAATTAGGGAAACAGGCCAGTCTACTACCATTCTATTATCTACTCATATTATGCAGGAAGTAGAAGCTATGTGCGAACGCGCTGTTATTATACATCAGGGTAAACTTGTTGATGATCGTTCTTTAAGCCAGACACAAACCGACAACAAACAAATTATTGAAGTAGAGTTTAACTACCGAGTGGAAGAAGTAGCGCTTGAAGGCATTAATCAAGTAAAAAAAGTCATCAATACAAAAGGCTTTATCTATCAATTAGAGTTCTCAACATCAAGCGATAAGCGGAGTGATGTTTTTGATTTTGCTTATGATAATGGCTTAAAAATTTTAAACCTGCAAAAGATTAATCAAAATTTAGAAGAAAGATTCTTAGAATTAACCGCCAGAAAATAAATGGCTTCTTATTAGGCTTTTTTTTATAAGTCTAATTCTAAAAAAGCCTGACCTAAATGTTTGATGATATCACGACTGAGCAATGCATGTTCGCCTTGATGAGATTTGGCCAAATCGCCGGCTAATCCATGAAGATAAACACCAACTAAGGCCGCATTTAAGGGCTGATAACTTTGCGCAAGTAGTCCTGTGATTAAACCTGTTAACACATCGCCGCTGCCTGCGGTAGCCATACCGGCGTTACCGGTTGAGTTAAAGTAAGCTGATTTACCATCTGTAATTAATGTATAAGCATTTTTATAGACAATGATTATCTGATATTTAGCAGCAAAGGCCATAATGGCTTTTTTACTTTCAAAAGGATCTTTTGATAATTGGATTAAGCGACTCATTTCGCCCGGATGCGGTGTTAAAATGCTATTTCCCGGGATTTGATGCAACAGGTCTTTGCTTTTTGCTAAACAGTTGATACCATCTGCATCGATGACTAAAGGTTGTTTAGCTTGTCTCACATATTGGGCAAAGGCGGTTTTTACTTTAGATTTTGTGCCTATGCCCACACCTATTCCTATAGCTTGAAAAGCATCTAAATCAGCTTCAAAATCAATAATTTTTTTGCTTTTAGACGATTGACACATCACCTCCGGCACATTTTGCTGTAGAATATTAACAGCAGATTTTGGGACTTTACAAGTTGTTTTGCCAACGCCGGAACGCATACAAGCTTCAGCTGATAAACTGATGCTACCATTCATGCCGTAACTGCCACCTACCAGTAATGCGTGTCCGAAAGTTCCTTTGTGAGAAAATCGATGCCGGTGAGAAATCAGCTTTCTTATCATCTCGCGCTCTGAGTAATGGATTTTAGCATCTGTTTTATCAATTGCATTCTCAGTTAATCCGATATCAACTATTTCAATATCACCGCAAGCAATTCCGGTTGTAGAAAATAGCATCGGTAATTTTGGTAATTGAAAAGTAAATGTTTTATCAGCTTGAATAAGCTTTTCGTCTTCGGCTGGCAATCTATCCAAATACATACCTGAGGGAACATCAATTGCCAAAACCTGAGCGACTGAGGAATTGATAAAATCAATCCAATTGTCTACAATTACAGGTAAACGCCTATTAAGTCCAACACCAAATATGGCATCTATGATGATATGATTTTGAGTTAATTCCGGGAAATTTGTTGCCTTAGTCACATCAGTAATCAAATGACTTTTAAGCCTATTTCTATTTTTTTGAAAGTCGTCGCTGGCTTGAGATGCATAATTAAATACAAATACCTTTACATTAAAGCCACTATTGTTTAAATGATAAGCTATGGCTAAACCATCGCCACCGTTGTTTCTATTGCCGGCTAGAATTACAATTTGGTGTTGAGCTTTAGAGATATATTTCAACAAATGTTGCGTAGCCGCGAGAGAAGCACGCTCCATAAGCTCCCATGAGCTGATATGTTGTTCTTTAATGGTTTGCTGATCGACCTGACTTAGCTGCTGACTTGTAAGAATTTTCAAAACATAAAAATTTTGAAATTAAAGATAGCGAAAAATAAGTAAATTAGACAGTAACCTCAAAAACAGTTTCTTCAAGAGGTCGCCTTACTTTTTTCATACCTGCAAATTTATCATGTTCTGATCTGTAACCTACAGGTAGTACCACAGCTGTTTTTAAGCCCTTTTCATTCAGTTTTAAAATCTCGTCATACTTGCCGGCTTCAAAACCTTCCATAGGGCAAGCGTCTATTTTCTCTGCCGCACATACCGTTAAAAGATTTCCTAAAGCTAAATAAGCCTGATTCATGGCCCATTGGTAAATCTCCTGATCTGTTCTGTTAGTAAAATCTTTGATAAGAAAATCTCTAAATGATGCTATTACATTGTCTTCTACTACCCTAACTTGTTTTTGTAGCTCAAAGTTTTTCTCGATAAAATGGCTGTCTATTTGAGTTTCAATACATATCACCAATATATGAGAAGCTGTAATTACTTGTTTTTGACCGTATGAATGAGCTAATAATTTTTGCTTTAAATCATTATTATGAATGATGGCTAAATGTAAAGGTTGTAAACCATAAGAAGTAGGCGTTAAATTAAACGCCTGCTTTATTTTTTCTACTTTTTCTGCCGGTACAACTTTTTGAGCATCAAACTCTTTCGTCGCATATCGCCATTGTAATGCTTCAACCATATCCATATCTAAATTTTGAGCGAAAATAGCTGTAATTTAGAAAATGCGATGTTTAAGCAATATTAGATTTTAATAAACTTTCGTTAATAAACGAGTAAATGTCTCATTAAAAAGTGCTTACAATCTGGTCGATAGCTTTTGCCAGTTCAAAATCTTTCTGGGTTATTCCACCGGCATCATGGGTTGATAAACTAACCTCTAAATTATTATAAACATTAAAAAGTTCAGGATGATGCCCATGGCTTTCAGCCTCAAAAGCAATTCTTGTCATAATGGCAAAGGTGCTTTTAAAATCATCAAATTGCATTTTACGTTTGATGTGGTCACCATCTTGATGCCAATTATTAATCTCCTTTAGCTGTGCATTAATCTTGTCGACATTTAACTTTTCCATAATTGCTTATTTTTCTATTATCACAAAAGTATCGAATTCTCGACAACTTCATTAATTGTGGTTTGATAATTTTTAGGCAGCTTGTTGTCTTTAGGGACGACTGCGATAAATCGATCATCATTGGAATTATAGACCTGCTTATAAAGAGGTTTTGTAAACCTAAGCCGTTTACAGAATTTTTCTACAAGTTCATTATGATGGATCAAATCATTACTCCCTAAATGAAAAACTCCGTTTAATTCTCTATTGATAATATAATGAACTTGCTGAGTAAATTTTTGAATACTTGTGGCATTAAGCACTACATTAGGAAACACCTCTATGGGTTCATTAAGTTCATATAAAGATTTAATTTCCTTAAGCCTGGGCGCATTTTTACCAAATATCATAGGCAATCTTATAATAGTATATAAGTCATTTGGTAATCTCAAGAGCGCGTTTTCGATTTTTATTTTAAAGTGACCATATTTACTATAACTAAAAGTCTTATCATACTCATAGGATGGAAAGTTAGTAAAGGCATCAAATACATTAGCTGATGATAAGTATATTAAGCGAGCCTTGTTTCTGATTAAATAATCAATCAATACGATATGGATTTCTAGTTGGGCGTAAAAGTCGCCTCTTACAGCAGAGATGATAAAATCAGGCTGAATTTCATCTAATAAACGCGTAGGCAGTTCAACCTCTAAATCCCATTTATAAAACCTATCATTCTTATTAAACTTTTTGTTGTTTGATATATAGGTACAATACACATCGTAAAAGGCATTGAGCTCTTTATAGAGCGCATGACCTAAAAATCCGCTACCTCCTAAGATTAATATTTTTTTGGAGCGATTACTCATTTATGATGTTTTATTAAAGATAATAAACCTATCAGGATTCAGGCTTATAAAATGGAAGTTTAACGACTTTTGCCGGTACTTTCCTCTTTCTTATCTGGATATAGACTTGATCTCCCACACGGTGATTACCAACTTTTATATAACCTAAACCAATAGGTTGCTTTAGCATAGGTGATCGTGTTCCTGAGGTCACATAACCTAAGATCTCGTCCTGCTCGTTTAATATGTTAAAGCCATGTCTCGGGATAGCTTTACCTTCAACGATAAAGGCAGATAGTTTTCGGGAAACGCCCTCTTCTTTTTGCTTTTTTAACTCATCAGCATTGATAAAATCTTTTGTAAACTTTGTTATCCATCCTAATTTAGCTTCTATTGGAGATGTGGTATCATCTATGTCATTACCGTATAAGCATAGTCCCATTTCAAGACGTAAAGTATCGCGAGCGGCAAGCCCTACCGGCATAATACCAAAACCTTTTCCAGCGTCTAAAACCTTATTCCAAATTTCTTTCGCATCTGCATTCTTAAAGTATATCTCTAAACCACCACTACCGGTGTAACCGGTTCCTGAAATAATTACATTATCGCAACCGGCAAATTGATCAACTACAAAATGATAAAATTTAATATCATAAAGATCACCAGAATACAGAGACTGCATAGCTTCTACCGCTTTTGGCCCCTGTATAGCTAAAAGGGAATAATCACCTGATTGATCATCAACCTTTGCCTCAAATTCATTATGTTTTACAATCCAGTCATAATCTTTTTTAATATTTGAAGCATTAGCGACTACCATGAATTTTTCTGAATGAAATCGATATAATATAAAATCATCAATAATTCCTCCATGATTATTAGGCATACATGTATATTGAGCTTTACCATTATATAATTTAGCTACGTCATTAGTGGTGACTTTTTGCAATAGTTGTTCAGCTTGCTTCCCTGTAATAAAGAATTCACCCATATGAGACACATCAAAAACCCCAAGGTGTTTTCTTACATTGATATGCTCTTCGTTGACTCCTTTATAAGACACCGGCATCTCAAAACCGGCAAAGGCTACCATTTTAGCACCAAGCTCATGATGAACCTGATTTAATGCTGTTTTTTTTAACTGATCTCTCATTTATATTCTACCTTTTAATGAATTAAAAACCCAGGCTATAGCAAAAAAGCCTATACCTACACTGGCAAACCCCCAGCCGGCAACCTCATTGTATCTAAAGGCTCCTAAAGCGATTAAACCTAAGCCTACAATAATCATTATAAAGGTTGCCCACCCTAATACTGTATTTTTATTCATCATTGCCATGCTTGATTTTTTTTATATAGTCTGCAAAAATACTAAAACATTATTTTACTGGTATATTGGTACATCTGAAAAAATAAAGCAGCTCGAAATCGATTGATATTTTCACAATCTTTGTATTTTAGTCGACGTTTAAAATTACTACATGGATTTAAAGTTTAATAAGAACGAAGACTATAATAAATTAAAGGTTTCAGAACTTAAAGACCGCTTGCAGAAAGTTTATAAAGGCGGCGGAGATAAAAAAATAGAAAAACAACATAGTAAAAATAAATTAACCGCCAGAGAACGCATAGATTTTCTGGTAGATAAACCTGATGAGTGCCTGGAAATAGGGGCATTAGCCGGCTATGAAATGTATAAAGATGAAGGCGGTTGTCCCAGCGGTGGCGTTGTTGTAAAAATAGGTCAGGTAAAAGGCCATCAGGTCATTGTTGTCGCTAATGATGCAACTGTTAAAGCAGGCGCCTGGTTTCCTATAACCGGCAAGAAAAACTTGCGCGCTCAAGAAATTGCCATAGACAATCAATTGCCTATCATTTATTTAGTTGACAGCGCAGGAGTCTATTTGCCTATGCAAGATGAGATTTTCCCAGATAAAGAAAATTTTGGACGTATTTTTAGAAATAATGCCATTATGAGCAGCAAAGGAATCACCCAAATAGCTGCTGTCATGGGAAGCTGTGTGGCCGGTGGTGCTTATTTACCAATCATGAGCGATGAAGCTTTAATCGTCAATAAAACCGGAAGTATCTTTTTAGCTGGGAGCTACCTGGTAAAAGCGGCTATAGGTGAAGATATTGATAATGAAACCCTGGGCGGTGCGACAACGCATTGTGAAATAAGCGGCGTTACAGATTATAAAGCAGAAAGCGATAAAGATGCCTTAGAACAAATTCAGCGTATTTTTGATAAGATGGGCGAACCTGATAGGCAAGGATTTAACCGCAAAAAACCAGTTAAACCCAAGGCAAAAGCAAGTGAAATTTATGGTTTTATTCCTGAAAAACGCACCGATCAATACGATATGCGCGAAATAATCAACCGATTAGTTGATCAATCGAAATATGATGAATACAAAGAGGGCTATGGTCAAAGTATTATCACCGCTTATGCCAGGATAGATGGCTGGGCTGTTGGTATAGTAGCAAACCAGCGTAAGGTGGTTAAAACCAAAAAAGGAGAAATGCAGTTTGGAGGTGTGATTTACAGCGATTCAGCTGATAAAGCTACGCGTTTTATCGCTAACTGTAATCAAAAGAAAATACCGCTTGTTTTTCTTCAGGATGTCACCGGTTTTATGGTAGGCAGTAAAAGTGAACATGGTGGTATTATTAAAGATGGTGCAAAAATGGTAAATGCTGTAAGTAATTCAGTGGTGCCAAAATTTACGGTAATTATAGGCAATTCTTATGGTGCCGGTAATTATGCCATGTGCGGTAAAGCTTATGATCCCAGATTGATCGTTGCCTGGCCAAGCGCTGAACTGGCTGTGATGAGTGGGAATTCTGCAGCAAAAGTTTTATTGCAGATAGAAAAATCTAAATTGAAAGCAAAAGGTGAAAAAATCACTGAGAAGAAAGAAAAAGAGCTTTTCGAAAAGGTAAAAAATAATTACGATGCCCAAACCAGCCCCTATTATGCGGCTGCCAGACTTTGGACAGATGCCATAATCGATCCTATTGATACAAGAAAATGGATAAGTACAGGTATTAATGTCGCTGACCATCAAATCGATATGGAAAAATTCAACATGGGTGTTTTACAAACCTGAAAAACACTTACCTAATTAAACAAAAAAATCAGCTTAGTAGCTGATTTTTTTTGCTTTTTTTGAAACAGAAATTTACTTTATACTTTCAACAATGGCATTAAAAGTCTTACTAGGGCGCATCTGATCAAATATTAATTGATCTTTCGGATAATAATAGCCTTTGATATCAACCGGCTTACCCTGCGCATCTAAAAGCTCTTTTTCTATGTTATCTTTTTCATCGCTTAATTGCTGATAGACATTTTTAAAATCTTCTTTTAGCGCTTGATCGTCGTTCTGTGCACTTAGGGCTTTTGCCCAATAATAAGCTAGATAAAACTGGCTGCCTCTATTATCAATTTCATTGACATTTCTAGACGGCGAGTTATTGTTCTTTAAGTAATTATCATTGGCTTCGTTTAAAGCTTTAGCCATAACTTTTGCTCTATCATTATTGTAAGTATCTGCAAACTCTTCAAGCGATACCGCTAAGGCTAAAAACTCACCTAATGAATCCCATCTCAAATGACCTTCTTTAAGAAATTGCTGTACATGCTTAGGTGCAGAACCACCAGCACCTGTTTCAAACAAACCACCTCCGGCTAATAATGGCACTATAGATAACATTTTTGCACTTGTTCCTAACTCTAAAATTGGGAATAAATCGGTTAAATAATCACGAAGCACATTGCCAGTCACAGAAATACAATCTTTTCCCTGTTTAACAAGCTCACAACTTTTATGCATAGCCTCTTTAGGGTTAAGAATATGTACTTCAACTCCATTAAGATCGAGTAATTTAAGGTAATTGTTCACCTTTTGTTTTAACACCTGATCGTGTGCACGATTCTCGTCTAACCAAAATATAACTGGTGATCCGGTTTCTTTACCTCTCTTTACAGCTAATCTTACCCAATCTTTAATTGGTAAGTCTTTTGTTTGACACATTCTCCAGATATCACCTTGCTCAACTTTGTGAGAAAAATGAGTCTCTCCTTTTTGGTTCTTTACTTTTACTGTTCCGTTATCAGCTATGATAAATGTCTTATCATGAGAGCCATACTCTTCAGCTTTTTGCGCCATGAGTCCTACGTTGCTTACATTGCCCATACTTTTAGGGTCAAAGGCACCGTTCTCTTTACAAAAATCTATGACCTCCTGATAAATGCTAGCATAGCTTCTATCAGGTATAAGCGCTTTCATATCTTGTAATTGGTCATTTTTATTCCACATTTTACCGGAACTTCTTACCGCAGCCGGCATAGAAGCATCTATAATCACGTTGCTGGGTACATGAAGATTTGTGATACCGTTATGAGAATCTACCATAGCTAAATCAGGTTGATGCTCGTATAAACCATCAATATCTTTTTTAATATCACTGGCGGTTTTATCATCTAATTGATCTAATTTATCGTACAAATCACCAATCCCATTATTAGAGTTAAAATTGATTTTATCTAAATCGGCTTTGTATTTATCTAATATTTCTTCATAATAAACCTCGACAACATGACCGAAAATAACAGGATCAGATACCTTCATCATCGTGGCTTTAAGATGAACTGAAAAAAGCACGTCTTTATCTTTGGCGTCTTTGATCTCTTGCTTAATATAATCTCTCAAGGCTTTTTTACTCATAAAAGACGCATCTAAAACCTCTTTATCCTGAACTTCAAGATGATCTTTTAATAAAATACTTTCGCCATTTTCTGTTTCTAAAACTATAGATAACACATCGGATTCAGGCATGGCTTTAGATTGCTCTGATGCATAAAAATCACCATGAGTCATGTGAGCCACATGTGATTTAGAATCTGAGCTCCACTCGCCCATGCTGTGCGGATTATTTCTGGCAAAATTCTTTACAGGCTCAGCTACTCTTCTATCAGAATTACCCTGACGTAAAACTGGATTAACGGCACTACCTAAGACTTTTTTATAGCGTTTAAGAATATCTTGATCTTTATCTGTTTTAGGTTCAAATGGGTAATCCGGAATATTAAAACCTTTATTTTGTAGCTCATCAATGGCCGCAGTAAGTTGAGGTACTGATGCGCTAATATTTGGTAATTTAATGATATTTGCTTTTTCATTAGCGGTCATATTTCCTAAGGCTGATAAGTCATCATCTACTTTTTGATCATATTTAAGATAATCAGGAAAAAGCGATAAAATTCGACCAGCTAATGAAATATCTTTAGAGGTTATACTAACATCAGCTTTTTTTAGATAATTTCTTACGATAGGTAACCATGAATAAGTGGCTAAAGCAGGTGCTTCATCGGTTTTTGTATAAATAATTTCTTTGTCCATATTTATCTATTTAATTTTATGATATCCTGAAGTATAATCAAGAATACGTGGATTTCGATTTGTCAAATATATTAATAAGCTACAAAACCTATTTAAAATAAAAAACCTCTTTTGATTAAAAGAGGTTTTAAATATATTTTTGAATTAAGCTTGTCGCTTTTCTTTAATTCTTGCTTTCTTACCGGTAAGGTTTCTTAAGTAATTAATTCTGGCTCTTCTTACTTTACCACGTTTATTAATTTCAATTTTTTGAAGTGCAGGCATGTTAATCGGGAAAATTCTTTCAACACCTACTGTGCCACTCATCTTACGGATGGTAAAGGTGCGGGTTGCACCACTTCCTTTTACCTGAATAACTGTTCCTCTAAAGAACTGGGTTCTTGTCTTTTGTCCCTCTTTTATGCTATAATAAACTGTAATGGTGTCTCCAGCTGAAAAATCAGGAAAATCTTTTATTTCTACAAAGTTATCTTCTACGTGCTTAACCAAATCCATGGAATAAAAATTTAAAAAAGTTAAAACAAATCAACATACACGATTTTCGCCAGTGGTTAATTTGAAGTTTGCAAATATATAAATTTTTTAAATATTTTGATTGCTGAAAATATTTAATTTAATGCTTTATTTACTCAACTCTTTTTACATACTGACCTTTACGACGGTGTTGTTCTTCGATTAAAAGTGCTAACTCCCTTCCTGTTTGACCCTGCACAGATGAATTTTCCTGTGCTCTTCTAATCAAATAAGGAACTACATCTCTTATTGGACCAAATGGTAAAAGCTTGATGGCATTGGAGCATTCTTTACCAATGTTAAAGCTGATATGATCACTCATGCCGTAAAGTTGCCCAAACCAAATTCTAGAATCGTCTAAGTCAATTCCTTTTTGATTCATAAGTTGCAAGGCCATATAAGTGCTGACTTCATTATGTGTTCCTATAAAAACAGCCATATCATCAATATTGTCAATGCAGTAACACATAACGGCATTAAAATTAACATCTGTGGCTTCTTTATCTTCACATATTGGCGTTTGGTAGCCTTTTCTCGCTGCTCTTCTATTTTCTTTTTCCATATAGGCGCCGCGAACGACTTTGAAACCTAATTTATAACCGCCTTTTTGAGCGCGTTCGTGCATTTCTTTTACATAGGTTAATCTATCCCAACGATAACACTGTAGGGTATTGTAAACAATAGCTCTTTCTTCATTAAACTTAGCCATCATTTCTTCGCAAAGACCATCAGCAGCATCTTGCATCCATGATTCTTCTGCGTCAAAAAGTAAATCCGTATCACATTCATGGGCGGCCTTGCAAATTCTTTCAAACCTTTCTTTTACTCTATTCCACTCATTGGTTTCTTCTTCAGTAAGCGCTTCGCCCTGACTTACTTTTTCCCAGATTTCAAACCTTCCCAATGCAGTTGGCTTAGCTACAGCAAAGGGAATTTCAATATGATCTGAAGCATTTTGAATAATATTTATTTTAGTGTTTACCGTTTTATCAAATTCTTCTTCTGTTTTCTTGCCTTCTACAGAATAATCTAACACAGATCGTACATTTTTCTCATACATTTGTTTAATAATTGGCATACAATCATCTAAGGTTTCGCCACCACAAAATTGATCAAAAATCGTTTTTTTGATAAGACCTTCCACCGGAAATCTTAAACGAAGGGCTAATTTTGTAAAAAAAATGCCAATAGGAACAAGAAATGGTATATTCATCATCCTAAACATGAATAATGATCGTTTTAAATCTTTCTTTGTTTTTAAAACAAAAGCATCTTTAGTGTTATTAAATATTTTAGTGTCAACCATTTATATATATATTTAAATTCCTCAAATATATTAAACGAATTTCAACAATAGCTTCACCTATAACAGTTATTTTTGATAACTTGAAAACATATTTTCATGAATAATCTAATAAACTCAATACCAAAGCATTATATTTTTGATAATCCCTATCAAAAACTAACGGATTTGGTAATGAATAATAATTACTCTAAGGTATTCCTCTTAGTTGATGACATGACAGAGAAGTATTGCTCACCTATATTCCTGCATAATACATCAGCTATTAACATTGCTGATATTATAAGCATTAGGAGTGGGGAGCAATCAAAATCTATTGAGAATAGCGAGTTTTTATGGGAAAAATTAGCAGAAAAAGGAGCTGACAGACAATCTTTACTTATCAATTTAGGCGGTGGTATGATCACAGATTTAGGGGGATTTGTAGCGTCTACTTACAAGAGAGGTATTGATTTTGTGAATATTCCCACTACACTATTAGCCATGGTTGATGCTTCAATAGGAAATAAAACCGGGGTCAATTTAAATCATTTAAAAAATCAAATTGGCACCTTATCGCCTGCCCGTTTAGTAATTTATGATTTTGATTTTTTGCAAACGCTATCAAAAAAAGAATTAAGGAGTGGTTTTGCAGAGGTTATTAAACATGGTTTAATAGCTAATAAAGCCTATTGGAATAAATTACTTACGTTTGTTGATATTTTAGATGATCAGGAAGAAATGATAAAGGTTTCAGTTGCTATAAAATCAAAAATCGTAGAACTTGATCCTGCTGAGCAAAACATTAGAAAACACTTAAATTTTGGACATACTTTAGGTCATGCTATAGAATCTTTTTTTTATGATAACACTGATCAAAAGATTTTACACGGTGAAGCTATAGCTCATGGCATGCTATTAGAAGCTTACTTATCTTATAAGACAATAGGTTTTAAAGAAAAGGAGCTTTTAAATCTTAAAGAAATGATTTTCAAGTATTTTGAAATCAGAGCTTTCACAGATGCAGATCAAAAAGAAGTGATAGACTTGTTAAAACATGATAAGAAAAATCATAATGGGCAGGTTCAGTTTGTATTCCTATCTGAGATAGGAAAAGCTAAAGAAGGTCAAGTTGTTGATGAGTCGCTTATTAAAGACGCTTTTCATTTCATGAATAAATCATAAAAAATTTAGAATCAAGTTGATTAAAATGGAGTAAATCAAAAATATTTCTATTATAGGGGTTATTATAATCGATAATTACTTCTATAATTTTGACATTAAATGGCTGATAAATAAACTTTAAACATTTATAGTTCAAATTGTTTTACTGCATCATCTATAGCAATTAGTCTTTTAACCAAGCCTTCTAATTGATCGAGCGGCAGCATATTAGCACCATCGCTTTTAGCAATTCCTGGATTAGTATGTGTCTCTATAAATAACCCATCTACCTGATTAACAATACCGGCTCTGGCGATATTTTCAATAAGTTCAGGTTTTCCGCCTGTCACGCCGTTAGACTGATTAGGCTGTTGAAGTGAATGGGTGACATCTAATATAGTTGGTGCATAGCTTTTTAGTAAAGGAATTCCTCTAAAATCTACCACTAAATCCTGATATCCAAACATGTTGCCTCTTTCTGTGAGCATAACTTTTTCTGAGCCAGAATCTTTTACTTTTTGGACAGCATATTGCATACTTTCTGGACTCATAAACTGCCCCTTTTTTAAGTTGACCCATTTACCGGTTTTAGCTGCAGCTGTTACTAATTCTGTTTGCCTCACTAAAAAAGCCGGGATTTGAAGAATATCAACATATTTTGCTGCCATAGCTGCTTCATCTTTTTCATGGATATCTGTGATTACAGGAATGTTGTAATAAGAACTGATATCCTTTAATATGTTTAATGCTTTTTCATCACCTATGCCTGTAAAACTATCAATTCGGCTTCTATTAGCTTTTTTATAAGAGCCCTTAAAAATAAGCGGGATTTTATGAGTATTTGATAATTGGAAAAGTTGATCAGCTATATTAAATGCCATTTCTTCGCCTTCTATAGCACATGGTCCGGCTAACAAAAAAAACCTATTCTGATTAGTGTGTTTAAGCTTACCTATCGCAAGTTTACTCATTACGTTTAATTTTAAACAAAATTACAACTAACTCATAAAATAAAATATTTAAATGATCAAAAGCTTTTGAATATGACAGCTTGTCATACTCATCTTACTGGCATAAAGATTGAAACCTACTTATAAATTGAAAATAATAAATTATGGGTAAAATAATAGGAATTGATTTAGGAACAACAAACTCATGCGTTTCAGTAATGGAAGGAAATGAACCAACGGTTATTCCTAATTCTGAAGGGAAAAGAACTACACCCTCAGTCATTGCATTTGTAGAAGATGGAGAAATTAAGGTGGGCGATCCTGCTAAAAGACAAGCAGTAACTAATCCTGAAAAAACCATAAGTTCTATTAAACGCTTTATGGGTAATAAATATTCAGAATCTTCTAAAGAAGCTGAAAGAGTATCATATAATGTGATACAAGGTGATAATGATACCGCTAGAGTTGATATAGATGGGCGTAAATATACACCTCAAGAATTATCAGCTATGATTCTTCAAAAAATGAAGAAAACAGCTGAAGATTACACCGGACAAGAAATAACAGAAGCGGTAATTACCGTACCTGCTTATTTTAATGACTCGCAAAGACAAGCAACTAAAGAAGCAGGTGAAATTGCGGGCCTAGAAGTAAAACGTATCATTAATGAGCCAACGGCTGCATCATTAGCCTATGGTTTAGATAAAAAAGATACTGATCAAAAAATAGTTGTATTCGACTTTGGTGGTGGTACGCATGATGTATCTATCCTGGAATTAGGTGATGGTGTATTTGAAGTACTATCAACAGACGGCGATACGCATTTAGGTGGTGATGATGTTGATCAGGCTATCATAGACTGGCTTGCAGAAGAATTCAAAAAAGATGAAGATATTGATTTGAAAAAAGATAAAATGGCTCTTCAGAGACTTAAAGAGGCTGCTGAAAAAGCAAAAATTGAATTATCTTCTTCTTCATCAACTGAAATTAATCTGCCCTATATTACGGCTACGCAAAGTGGTCCTAAGCACTTAGTAAAATCTTTAAGCAAAAGTAAATTTGAGCAATTAATTGACAGCTTAATCAAAAGAACAATTGAACCTTGTAAAAAAGCCTTAAAAGATGCTGATATTTCCGCTAGTGATATAGATCAGGTTATACTGGTAGGCGGTTCTACAAGGATACCAGCTGTACAGAAAGCTGTAAAAGATTTCTTTGGTAAAGAACCAAGTAAAGGGGTAAATCCTGACGAAGTAGTAGCCATAGGTGCGGCCATTCAAGGTGGTGTGCTTACCGGCGATGTAAAAGATGTATTGTTATTAGATGTAACGCCATTATCACTTGGAATTGAAACAATGGGTGGTGTATTTACAAAATTAATAGAAGCAAATACAACTATTCCAACTAACAAATCGCAGACTTTCTCAACCGCACAAGATAATCAACCTAGTGTAGAAATTCATGTTTTACAAGGTGAAAGACCAATGGCGAAAGATAATAAAACCATAGGTAGATTTCATTTAGATGGTATTCCGCCGGCGCCAAGAGGCAAACCGCAAATTGAGGTAAAATTTGATATTGATGCTAACGGAATTATCAAAGTAAGTGCCACTGATAAAGAAACTAATAAGTCGCAAGATATCAGAATTGAAGCCACTTCTGGCCTTACAGAAGAAGAGATAGAGAAAATGAAAAAAGATGCTGAAGCAAACGCAGAAGCTGATAAAAAACAGAAAGAAAAAGTTGATAAACTCAATGAAGCTGATGCTATGATTTTCCAAACTGAAAGTCAACTTAAAGAACATGGCGATAAATTGAGCGATGACAAGAAAAAACCTGTTGAAGATGCTTTATCTGAGTTAAAAGAAGTTCACAAATCTGAAGATTTAGATAAGATTCAGCCGGCTTTAGATAAACTAAATGAAGCATGGAAAAAAGCATCTGAAGATATGTACAATGCGCAAGGCCAACAAGGTCAACAGCAAAGTGCCGATCAACAAGATGCCAGTCAAAGTCAATCATCTAACAAAGATCAAAATGATGATGTTGAAGACGTAGACTTTGAAGAAGTCAAGTAGCCTGTGCTGAGCCTGTCGAAGCATAGACTTTGAAGAAGTGAAATAAGCGTTAATTTGTTTATTTAATCGATTAATTTAAAACAAAGCTGCTTTATGTCAAATGATATAAAGCAGCTTTTTTTATAAACTTTAAGGAATTATTAAACTATCTATTATCCTAAATCTAATATGGTAGTTTATTTTTGCTTAAAAAATTTGAAATTTTATTTACTAGTTTTGATTTGTTGCATAACCTGGAATAGTTATTCACAGATAGAATTATCCGGTAAAGTTATAGACCAAAGTACTAATGAGCCGATTTCAAATGCCTACCTATACATTACCCCTGTAAATAAAGCGATTAAATCTGATGAAAAGGGTTTATTCAGTGTAAATCTTGAATCTGGAAGCTATTCGATAAATATCAATTATTTAGGCTATGAAAATTACACTCAAAATATAACTTTAAACTCCGACAAAACAATCAATATTTATCTTCAGCCAAAGACAGAATCATTAGAAGAAGTGGTCATTGAAGAAAATATTGAAAAAATAGATATTAGCGACCCTCAGATGAGTGTAAATCGTTTAAGCTCAGCAACTATTAAAAAAATACCCGTTGTATTAGGTGAAGCTGATGTTATTAGGAGTCTAATCAGACTACCCGGTATTACAAATGCCGGCGAAGGTTCATCAGGCTTTAATGTTCGTGGTGGTGCCGCTGATCAAAATTTGGTATTGATGGATGATGCTACAATTTATAACTCCTCTCATTTATTTGGTTTGTTTTCTGTTTTCAATCCTAATGCAGTAGAAAGCCTAAGCCTTTACAAAGGTGGCATCCCACCTAGATATGGTGGTAGGTTGTCATCAGTATTAGATGTAAATTTAAAATCAGGCGATCTAAATGATTTTAAAGCTGACGCTAACATTGGTGTAGTAAGCAGCAAATTAAACTTGCAAGGACCTATTAAAAAAAATAAAACATCATTTTACGTAGGTGGCAGAAGCTCTTATGCGCATTTATTTTTAAAATTAACAGATAATTCTAACACTGCGTATTTTTATGATATGAATGCCAAGATGAAACACATCTACAATAAAAACAATCAACTTTACTTCTCCGGCTACATAGGAAGAGATGTGTTTTCATTAGCTGAAAGTTTTGAAAACACTTATGGTAATACGTTTTTTAATACCAGATGGAAACATAGGTTTAACGACAATGTAGTGAGTAATTTATCGCTTAATTATACGGATTATTTTTATAGATTGAATTTAGAATTTGTAGGATTTGAATTTGAAAATGGTATCTCTGACTTTAATCTAAGATATGATTTTAATCACTACATTTCAGATAATATTCAATTACGATATGGGCTCGAGACGATTCATCATACCTTTAACCCGGGTTACATTAAGCCTACCTCAGCTACATCTGGCATTACAGAAGATCAATTACCCAAAAAATATGCATTAGATAACGCCGCATATTTAGGAGTATCTCATGAAATTACCGAAAAACTGAACATCAACTATGGTCTAAGAGCAAGTGCGTTTTGGCGATTAGGTCAAAAAGAAATACCGGTTTATGAAAATGGTAATCCTATAATTTACAACAGTA
>JAVLBJ010000122.1:0-2104 GCA_031581455.1 Psychroflexus sp.
TTTTATTTATTTTAATTACAAAGTGTTATTCTCAAACGAAAGATGATCTATTCATTCTTAGCCGTTTAGACAAAACTTTAGATTTAGTTTATATAAAAGAAGTTTCTAAACGTGCTAAGTTTGATTCTTTAGAGAAATACTTTTGTCGTTTGGATATAATCCAAAATGATTCGACGCGTTTACGCAATAAATTCAAAATAATCAACAGGTTTGTAAGTCTTAATGCGGAAAGTTTAGAAAAACACTACATTGATAAAATAAAAAAAGAGGCACTTCAGATTAATGATCGATATAATTTAGCCAAATCTAACAACTACTTAGGAGATTACTTCCTTAAAAATTTCGTCTTAGACTCAGCTTTATTCTATATAAATAGGTCTGAAAAGCTTTTTATTCAGGAACAAGATTCCATTTATTTGAGTTTTTGTTATGCATCCAAAGCTAAAATCTATACGCATATCAATGATTATAATAAAGCGCTGGAGTATAACTTTAAAGCCTTAGGCCAAGCTCAAAAGACGAATAATGGACATTCTATATTTTTAGCTTATCAAGGTATAATTAGAACCCTGGGAAAACTAAAGAATGAAAAAAAAGCCCTTGAATATTATCAAAAAGCAATAAAAGTTTTAGAAGATTATCAAGAAGAATTTGATGCCTACTACTTTTCCTATAAAGCCCAGGCTCATAATTTTATGGGGTCGGTTTACTTAAAAACGGAAAACTATACGGAAGCCCTGGACCTATATCAACAAGGGCTTGAAGTGCCCAACATTAAAACCATCTTCCCGAGTTTACACGCCGCTTTGCTCGATAATCTAACCTATGCACGTTATAAAAGCGGCGATACCATTAAGGTAAAACAAGACTTAGAAAGGGCTTTGTTCCTCAAGGATTCCCTGGAAGAACCGGCCATTGCTATTCAAACTCGTTTACGGCTTGCAGAATGGCATTTCAAACAGAAACAATTAGAAAAAAGCATGCAGTATGCGCAGCAAGCTTATGAAGATGCTAAGGAGCATACTATTATCAATGAAGAACTCCAGGCTTTAGAATGGCTGGCTAAGAGTGATCCTAAGAAACAGACTGATTATTTTGAAGAATACATTCATATCAAAGACAGCCTGATCGCTCAGGAACGCACAACCCGCAACAAATTTGCACGGATCGAATACGAAACCCAGGAAGTAGAGAAACAAAATGCGCTTACGCAATTAGAAAACGAGAAATTAGTACGGGAAAATATTCAAATTGCAGCAGGTTCCACGATCCTTGTTTTGATCATTGGTTTTGTATATATGAACTACAGAAAAAAAGCGAGGGAAAAAGTATTAGTAGCAAGACAAAGCGAACAAAAAACCAAAGAAGAGATCATGGACCTGATCCTTGATCAACAGCAAGAATTAGCTCAGGTTAAACATCAGGAACAAAACAGGATCGCTAAGGACCTACACGATGATGTATCCGGTAATTTATCAAGCCTTCATCTGCAAATGCATATTTTTCATAGGAAAAAATTACAGGGATCACAACCGGAATATCAAGCTTTTATGAAAGATCTTAAAAAGTTGCAGGAACGAGTCAGAGAGATCTCACACGACTTGAACAATGACCGAAAATTCGATCAGGCAGATTTTAACCTGGCGATAAAAGGTGTAGTTCAACCGCTTCAGGATTCAGGTATAAAAACAGAGATCAATTATACAAACTCATTTTCATGGTCTGATACACCTAATACGGTTAAATTGGAATTGTTTAGAATCTTGCAAGAAGCAGTTACTAACACAACGAAATATGCACAGGCTCGTTCCTTTAGCGTTGAGATGAGTAGAGAAAACAACCAATTAGTTATGAAAATACAAGATGATGGAAAAGGTTTTGATAGGGATAACCGGTCAAAAGGAATAGGTCTAAAGAATATGAAAGATCGGGCGAAGAAGATAAAAGCTACATTATGCATCGATTCACAAATGGGAAAAGGAACACTTATCAAGCTAACTATACCCATTGATCAACCTATGGAGCAGCAATAGTTTTAGAACCATGCCTGCCCACGTTATCAATACGGGGTCAGTTCGAGTTTGCCGACTTTTAAGTCGGGAAG
>JAVLBJ010000049.1:0-17039 GCA_031581455.1 Psychroflexus sp.
AGATCATCATTTCCTTCAAATGATAAAGCCTGTCTAAAAAGAGGATTGCCTTAGGTGTTTAGAAACTATTTGCAAAGGATAGATCTTTGATCATCTATTAGTCGTGCCCGACTAAGATTCTAGATGTAAGATATAAGATTCTTGAATTTCCCTAAATAACGTTGACCGTTTTGGATTTAAAACCTTTACCACACGATGCACTTGTGCTGAGTTTACCAGAGTAATTCGGTAGCGGGTTTGACTCGCTTAAATAAGTTATTCCTGCCCCTGATAGGCTTGCATGAGCTCCTCGCTGACTTCCATATTGTGATAGACGTTTTTAACGTCGTCATCGTCCTCAAACTTGTCTATAAGGTCTAATATTTTTAGGGCATCTTGTTGTTCCAGCTCGATGGTATTTAAAGGGAATTGATGGATAGCTGCGTTTTTAGTTTCGATGTTGAGTTCTTCTAATTTTGAGGACATGGCGCCAAAATCTGTAAACTCTGTATACACATAGATTTGATCACCCTCAAACTCGATTTCTGAGGCACCGCCTTCAATCAGTTCGAGTTCCAGTACTTCCAGGTCTTGTTCAATATTGGTTTTATCAATCACAAACACCCCTTTTTTCTCAAAAAGATACTCAATAGAGCCGTTCTTACCCAGACTGCCGCCATTTTTAGTAAACATAGATCTAACCGAAGCAACGGTTCTGTTGGTGTTATCGGTTGTACATTCTACAAAGATAGCGATACCATGAGGGCCATAACCTTCGAATGTTACGGTTTGGTAATCTTCTGCATCATCGCCTGAGGCTTTCTTTATAGCCCGCTGAATGTTATCTTTAGGCATGTTGATGCCTTTTGCATTAGCGATAGCGTTTCTCAGCGTTGGGTTGGTTTCCGGATCAGGACCGCCACCTTCTTTTACCGCTACGCTGATATCTTTTAGCGCACGTGTAAATTCTTTAGCTTTTTTCTTGTCTTGTGCCCCTTTTCGGTGCTTGATATTTGCCCATTTACTATGTCCTGCCATAAGCTGATCAAATTATCAAATTCAATTAATCTTCATCTTCGTCGTCTTCAGAGATATCTTCTATCACAAAATCTTCCATAAATTTTGTGGTATAATTGCCTTCAACATAATCTTTATTCATCATTAATTGTCGGTGGAAATCTACGGTGGTTTTCACTCCTTCAATAACGAACTCATCGAGCGCCCTTTTCATCTTACTAATAGCTTCTTTCCGCGTTTGCGCTGTGGTGATGAGTTTAGCAATCATAGAATCATAGAATGGAGGAATAGCGTAACCGGTATACACATGCGTATCTACCCTAACGCCGTGACCGCCCGGGATATGCACATTAGTAATCATACCGGGGGATGGCCTAAAATTGTTTAAAGGATCTTCTGCATTAATTCTACATTCAATACTGTGGAGTTTAGGCTCGTAGTTTTTCCCGGATATAGGTATGCCTGCGGCGACTTTAATTTGCTCTCTTACCAGATCGTGATCAACGACCTCATCGGTGATCGGGTGCTCTACCTGGATACGGGTATTCATCTCCATAAAGAAGAAATTGCGGTGTTTGTCTACCAGGAATTCAATAGTACCGGCACCTTCGTATTTAATATATTCTGCGGCTTTAATCGCTGCCTCACCCATTTTCTTCCTAAGCGCTTTAGTCATAAAAGGCGAAGGCGTTTCTTCTGTAAGCTTTTGATGTCTTCGCTGAATAGAACAATCTCTTTCTGATAAATGACAGGCTTTACCGGTCTGATCGCCTACAATTTGTATTTCTATATGGCGCGGCTCTTCGATAAGTTTTTCCATATACATATCGTCATTACCAAAGCCTGCTTTAGCTTCTTTACGGGCGCTTTCCCAGGATTTTTCTAAATCTTCTTCTTTCCATACAGCGCGCATACCTTTACCACCGCCGCCGGCACTGGCTTTAAGCATAACCGGATAACCTACTTTTTTAGCTGTTTTCTTACAAGTGGCCAGATCTTTTAAAAGACCATCTGAACCCGGAACACAAGGAACGCCGGCTTCTTTCATGGTAGCTTTAGCACGAGATTTGTCGCCCATACGATCTATCATTTCCGGCGATGCCCCTATAAACTTGATATTGTTTTCTTTACAGATCTTAGAAAACAGGGCGTTTTCTGATAGAAATCCATAGCCCGGATGTATGGCATCTGCATTAGTGATTTCTGCGGCCGCTATGATATTAGGAATTTTAAGATAGGATTCTGAACTGGAAGGCGGCCCTATACAAACGGCTTCATCAGCAAATCTAACATGCAGACTTTCTTTATCTGCTGTTGAGTAAACAGCAACCGTGCTAATTCCCATTTCTTTACAAGTTCTAATGACTCGTAAAGCAATCTCACCACGATTGGCAATCAATATTTTTTTAAACATAACCGGAAATTAAGTGATTAATTAATTAAGAGGGATCAACAAGAAATAAAGGTTGATCAAATTCTACCGGCGTAGCATCATCTGCTAAAACCTTGACAACTTTACCGGACACTTCACTTTCTATATCGTTAAAAAGCTTCATCGCTTCAATGGTACATAATACATCACCTTCTTTAACCTTAGACCCTACTTCAACAAAAGCCGGTTTGTCTGGACCTGGTTTTCTGTAAAAAGTTCCTATAATAGGAGATTTTACCTCTACATAATTAGCAGAAGAGCTGTCTTCTTCTTTCTTCTGCTCGTTAGAAGATGGCTGTGGTGCTTCTTGCTGAGGTTGTTGCTGTGGCTGTTGAGGCATAGGCTGTTGTGGCATATTGCCCATAGGCATCTGCTGGACTATTGTTTTTTCCTCACTTCCTGTTTTGATGGTAATTTTTACATCATCCATCTCTAATTTGACTTCGCTTGCGCCAGACTTAGCCACAAACTTGATCAGGTTTTGTATTTGTTTTATTTCCATTATCTATGATTTTAATTGCTATTATAAGCCCATTTTAAATATATTGATCCCCAGGTAAATCCACCTCCAAAAGTAGCAAATATGATATTATCTCCTTTTTTAAGGTTTTTTTCATAATCGCTTAAGAGTAAAGGTAAGGTGGCTGAGGTTGTATTACCGTAGCGCTGAATGTTCATCAACACTTTATCAGGATCCAGATTCATTCTAGCAGCTGTTGCGCCTACTATCCGTTTATTAGCCTGATGCGCTACCAGCCAATCTACATCTTTTGCTGATAAATGATTGCGATTCATGATTTGCTCAGATACCCCGGCCATATTAGATACTGCAAATTTAAACACAGTTCTGCCGTCTTGAAACACATAGTGTTTTCTTGCCTCAACCGTATCATAGGTTGCCGGCATAATAGAGCCCCCGGCGTCAATTTTTAAGAAGTCACGTCCTTTGCCATCAGTTTTTAAGATTTCGTCTTGTAAACCCAGGCCTTCTTCATTAGGTTCAAATAATGCAGCACCGCCGCCATCGCCAAAAATGATACAGGTCGCTCGGTCTTTGTAGTCTATAATAGATGACATTTTATCAGCACCTACCAGCAATACTTTTTTATATCTTCCTGATTCTATATAAGCTGCGGCCGTAGACATGCCGTATAGAAAACTGGAGCAGGCCGCCATTAAATCATAAGAAAAAGCATTAGTAGCCCCAATCTTAGTGGCTAAGTAGGAGGCTGATGCAGCAACAGGCATGTCCGGCGTAGCTGTAGCGAAAATCACCATATCTATGCTTTTGGGGTCAAGTCCTGATTTTTTAATTAAATCTTCGCTGGCCTTAATGCCTAAATAGGATGAGCCTTTATCTTCATCTTTTAATATGCGCCTTTCCTTGATTCCGGTTCTGCTGGTAATCCACTCGTCATTTGTCTCTACCATTTTTTCTAAATCATGGTTAGACAATACATGATCAGGGACGTAGGCACCTACAGCGGAAATAGCTGCTGTTATTGATTTCATCCAAATATATTAATCAACTAATTGATAAATTAGCCTTATGTTAAACTTTTTTAACATTGCAAAGTAAATTGTTTTTTTTAGCTAATCAAACTCGCTTCAAGCAATTAGTGCTATTATATTAAAATTTAACACTTCAAAGGTTCATTAATAGGGTTACCCTAATTTTACAAATCAAACTTAATACCCTGAGCTAATGGTATTTCTTTAGTATAATTAATGGTTGTGGTCTGCCTTCTCATATAAGCTTTCCAGGCATCTGAGCCGGATTCTCTACCGCCACCGGTTTCTTTTTCACCACCAAATGCTCCACCTATTTCAGCGCCGCTCGTTCCAATATTGACATTGGCAATACCACAATCAGAACCTTCAGCTGATAAAAATCTTTCTGCCTCTCTTAGATCAGTAGACATTAAGGCTGAAGATAATCCCTGGACAACACCATTCTGTTTTTCAATGGCGTTCTCAATGTCTCCTGAATATTTTATCAGATAGAGAATAGGGCCAAAGGTTTCTTCCTGTACGATATCAAAGTGATTTTCTGCTTCAGCAATCGCCGGTTTTACATAGCAACCGCTTTCATATCCATCGCCTGATAACACGCCGCCTTCAACTAACACATTCCCGCCTTCAGCTTTTACTTTTTCTAAGGCTTTAAGATAGTTATCAACAGAATCTTTATCAATTAACGGGCCTACATGATTGTTTTCATCTAATGGATTTCCGATTTTTAGTTGTTTATAAGCATCAACTAAGGCATCTCTTACCTGATCATAAACATCTTCGTGGATGATCAACCTTCTGGTAGACGTACAACGCTGACCACATGTGCCTACCGCACCAAAAACAGCGCCGATGACTGTGTTTTTAATATCAGCATTTGGGGTGATAATAATCGCATTATTTCCGCCGAGTTCTAATAATGATTTTCCTAAACGCTTAGCTACGGTTTGAGCGACAATTTTACCCATTTTTATTGAACCTGTAGCGGATACTAATTTGACACGCTGATCGGTGGTCATCAGTTCACCAACTTTGGCATCGCCGGTGATCAGGCTGCTCACACCTCGAGGCACGCCGTTTTTCTCAAAAACACGCGTTGCTATTTTTTGACAAGCTATGGATGTCAGAGGAGTTTTTTCCGATCCTTTCCAGATACAAGCATTCCCACAAACCCAGGCGATGGCTGTATTCCATGACCAAACAGCTACCGGGAAATTAAAAGCAGATATAACACCCACCACGCCTAAGGGATGCCATTGCTCATACATGCGGTGTCCGGGACGTTCGCTGTGCATGGTCAATCCGTGTAATTGACGGGAGAGACCTACGGCAAAATCGCAGATGTCTATCATTTCCTGAACTTCTCCCAAACCTTCCTGATAAGATTTTCCCATTTCATAAGAAACCAGTTTGCCTAAGTCAGCTTTTAATCTTCTTAATTCATCATTAAATTGTCTTACAACCTCCCCGCGTTGTGGTGCCGGCCATTTGCGCCATGCTTTAAAGCCAGCATCGGCTGATGAAATCACTTTTTCATAATCTGCCGGGTCTGTTGAAGCTACTGTTCCTAACTTTTCACCATCTACCGGTGAGAAGGAATCTATTTTTGGTCCTTCACCAAATAATTCCCCACCAAATGAAGTACCATGCGTATTTTGATCTACTTGAAGCGCCTTAAGCGCTTTATTAACTCCGTATTTTTCTTGAATTTGAGCCATAATATTTTATTGTTTTTATAAATAAATGATATAGAAATGCGAATGTATTAAAATTTGAATAAAGCCTTGCCAATAACTATGACGTTGATCATCTATTAATTTCTTGTAAGCAGAATGATTTGATGAAAGGCAAAAAAAATCAGCTGGAAAACAAATTCCAACTGATTTTCCCGCTTTTAGACAAACAACAGTTTAATCAGCGGTAAATCTTTCATCAACGGGCATAACTGTTCCACATTGATCACAAGTTCTTAATGCTTCATCGCTGTAAAAATCTTTAAAATGTTTTAGGAAATCTTTCTCAATATCATTTAAAGGGAAATAAACCTCGTGAAGTTTGTGATTACAGTTATCGCAGTACCAGAGTAAGCCGTCTTGAATAGGCAGGTCTTTACGTTTGCGCTCTACAACAAGCCCAATAGAGCCTTCTTTTCTTACCGGCGAATGTGGCACTTTAGCCGGATGTAAGTACATATCGCCGGGGTTGAGTTTCATGGTTTTCTTTTCCCCGTTTTCCTGTATATGAACTTCTATATGACCTTCTATCTGGTAAAACAACTCTTCTGTTTCGTTATAATGATAATCTTTCCTTGCATTTGGGCCACCTACAATCATAACAATATAGTCGCCTGCATCTTTATAAAGATTTTTGTTACCAACCGGTGGTTTGAGAAGATCGCGATTTTCTTCAATCCATTGCTGTAAATTAAATGGTGGTGCTATTGACATAATTTTATATTTAATGTCTAAATTTATAAAATTTTAAACCATATTTGATTAAAAAATTAAACATTAACCTGTAAAAATAAAATGGTTAACTTATGTTTAATCTATTTGGTTTGACTTATATGTAATATATTATAATTTAGCTAATCTTCACTGCTTTCGCCAAAGTTCCTCAATAGCATCGCCATCTTCTTCATAAGTAAAGGATAACGCATTTCCATTAATTTCATAATTATAAATTAAAACCTCATTATCAAAGTTGAATTGAATAATACTCTCAGTTGGGTTAAGGTCAAATGTACCGTTTGTCTCATAACCTGTTCCATTAGCTGAAAAATTACCGCTTAAGTCGTTTTTGATATCATCTGTAGAAAATGTGATAAAGTCACAGCATTCCACGGCAGCATCTGTTATCCCGTTTATTGTACGGACCTCCAGTTGCCATTCACCCAGCACGTTGTGTTGTTCTAAATTATCAGATTGTTTTACTTCCTGTCCGGTATCATCATCCGAACAACTTGTTATTAGCAATGAAATAATCAGGATGAAAAGATTAAAAAAACGATAAGTTTTCATATTTTTTTTTCAAATATAATTTTTTCATAGCTAATTTCCTAACATCAAAGAAATACAAAGGTTGACTTCTGATCTGATGATGTTTTTAAGAATGCTTATCGATACTTTTTCTTATGAAAAAATTCAGTTATCTGTGTATAAAAAAATAATGACAAATTAAAGTTGAATTAATCCTTTATTCATTTTCTACTATTAAATTTACATATGATATTCGTACTAGCTATAGGATTGTTTCAAGTATCTGTGGCACTGATGTTGATGTTTACATTTGGAAAGCTAAAGAACAACGAAAAGTTTTTGGCGTTGTTCTTTGTTTTTGCATTGATGCACTTTATACTCAAATTAGTATTCCATTTGATTCCAGACAGTTTCTTGTTTAATAATCTGATTACTTGCTTTGTGCTAGGATATGGTCCTACCCTATTTAGTTATGTGGTGAACTATTATAAATTAAGGACAAGTGTAGACTTAAGAATACATTGGACACCCTTATTAATAGCTTCTATTATATATGTGTTTCTGATTGTTGCTGTCTTATTTTTTGATATTTATGATCATAGAGAGATAATAGATCTTTATAAAAAAATAATGGTCGTAGTTTTTTCTATTTCAGTATTGCTTTATGGCTTGTTTACAAGTATCATGGTTTACCAGAACAAACATAGATATAGAGGGTTTGAGTGGAAGAGATTGTTTGCCGTGAGCATACTTCTTGGTTTACCTTCTTTAATACTTATAATAATGAGCCTATTAGGCATCACAATAGCAGAAACCTCAGGTAGGATATACATATATAGTTCGCTTACCATCATCTCCATACTTTTGATTCAGCACTTATATGCTCTAAACAAAAAGGGAGAATGGATTGCCCGTAAGAACAGATCAAAAGGGAAATATTATAATTCTTCTATCAGTCCGGATGATCTGGAAAATATGGCAAAAATATTAAATAAATGTATGCAATTTGATAAACCATGGCTTAACGATCAACTTTCTTTAGATACATTATCAAAAGTGACAGGCTTATCTAAACACCATATTACGCAAGTTTGCAACAATTATTTTCATAAGACCTTTTACCAGTACGTAAATGAATTTAGGGTAGAAAAGGCTAAGAAGATGATAAGCGATTGGCATAATAAAAGATCTCTTTTAGATATTGCTTATGATTGCGGATTTAGTTCAAAGTCTTCTTTTAATAGGTATTTTAAAACTTACACGAACACAACACCATCAAGCTTTAGAAAGCCTAGAAAGGAAATACTTAATAAATAACCAAGCCTTCTAAATTTATTTCAAGGCCCTTTTCAGTTCATAAACTTCTTTTGATTTGATTTAAAGCCTGTTTATTCATCTTAATAACCTCATTAAATGAGATGAGAAATCAAATAAAAATCGAATTTAAAAAGTAATGCTTTACATATTAAAGAATTCCTTACATATAGATGATATTTTAATAATATAGTGTATGTAATTAAATATCAATTGTTTATACTATATAAACGTCTCAATTAACTGGGAGATCTAAAAATAGGTGTCAAACAAACGGGTGTTTCTTTATTCTGAACAACATCTAACAATATTGCTACTAAAATTAAAACTTACAGAAAAATGAAAAGCAAAGGTATCTATTTAATGAAAAATATATTGCACATACACCTGGTATTGTTCGTTGCATTTTTAGCTTTAGTTTCTTTAAGCTCAAAGGCACAAAGCCAAAATGCAAGTATAAAAGGAGTTGTCATTGACGATTATGGTGCTTTACCCGGAGCTGAAGTCTATTTAAAAGACACTGATAAGGGTACCGCCACTAATATTGACGGTAAATTCCAGCTAAAAGGAGTTAAATCGGGCGATAATGAGTTGATAATATCCTTCATAGGATATGAAAAAGAGGTAGTGGAATTAAGTTTAGCTTCCGGCGAGGTCAAGGACCTGGGCGAAATAGAGCTATCGCAAGCCAGTGATAAACTGGACGAAGTGGTGATAAAACAGACCTATAGACCATCACAAGCAAGGGCCTTGACCTTACAAAAAAGATCACCTGCGATCATGAACGTATTAGCATCCGATGCCATAGGGAAGTTACCTGATAGGAATGCGGCAGAAGCGGTACAACGTATACAGGGCGTATCTATAGAAAGAGATCACGGTGAAGGAAGATATGTGAGCGTAAGAGGAGCTCCTATAAAATGGAATTCAAACTTGATCAACGGGAACAGATTGCCCGCTGCGGTAGGCACATCCGATGGGATTGGTACTGGTTCAGATCGTTCTGTACCACTCGATATCTTTCCATCTGAACTTATAAAATACGTAAAACTATCTAAGGCCATAACTCCCGATATGGAGGGTGATGCTATTGGCGGATCAGTTAACTTCATCACAAAAACCGCCCCTTATGAAACTACACTCAATGTAAACCTAGCCGGCGGGTATAACAATCAGGCACAAGATGGAGGCTATAATGCATCCTTGCTTTATGGAGATAGATTTTTTGATGATAAGCTGGGAGTAATGGTTTCTGCGGCTGCCTGGGAAAGGAACTGGGGAACTGATAATTTTGAAGCTTCATATAATGCAAGCCTGGATGACCCAGATCAACAATTCTCAATAGCTCAATTCGAGCTAAGAGACTATTTAGGGAAAAGATCTACTTTTGGTTTGAACTTTGGTGCCGAATATAATTTTGATGATGATCACCAAATCTTCTTTAGAGGTATTGCTACGAGCTTTGAAGATGATGAAAGGTCAAGGGAATATATTTTCCTCTTCAACGAAGATGCGGCACAAACCAGAGAACGAAAAGCTGTTTGGGGTACTTATTTAACCGGTGGAGAGCTAGGTGGTGAGCATCAGTTAAGTAAAAAACTTAAGTTGAATTGGAAAGGAGCAACCTACAAAACAGAAGCTAATCTAGACAACACCCCTCAACGGAATCCTAATGAGAATGGAGGCTTATCATTAGGCATCTTTAGGCAACAGCAAATGGGCTTTCAGGGACTTTCACCCGATGGTTTCAAATATTTGGATGCGGATGCACCTGCTGGAGTTAATGGCGATGCACCGAACAACATACAACCCAATCCAGCAAATCCACTTTCACAGGAACAACTTTTCTTAGAGCAACTGCTCATATTTGAGCAATCAAGCATAGAAGAGGATTTTATAGGTCAGGTTGATTTGGAGTATGAAAGCTCTGATAAATTAAAATGGAAAGCAGGAGCTAAGTATAGAAACAAGACACGAGAAGAAGCATCACCCTTAACAGTACTCCTTCCAGGAGCTATAGTAGGTATTCCAGACTCTCCATTAACCTTTTTAAACACCTTAGATACAGAAGCTTTTCCTTCTAATGGTGGTTATTTAACAGAAGTGGGTGAGAATTACAACGACCAGTTGGTCGGCCAGGTAACACAGTCACAGCTTTTAGACCTTTACCAACCTGAATTTCTGAATAGTATAAACTCAGTAGATATTCGTCAAGATGAGAACAATCCTGCATCGGCCGCTAGTTTTTATGAGGGCACGGAGGATGTACTGGCTACTTACGTTATGCTTACTTATGACATCAATAAAAAGTTTACCTTTATAGGTGGTGTTAGGAATGAGCTGACAGAGGTAGAATACACCGGGAATCAGGTCATCATAGAAGATGATCAGGACCCTCAAATAGTAGAAACGAAAGGGGGGAACACTAGAAACGCTTTTTTGCCTATGGCACATATAAAGTATTCTCCAAATGACAATACAAACCTGAGAGCAGCCTACACCAGAACCTTTGCAAGACCTAGCTTTGGGAGTTTTAACCCGGGAACTACTAGAAATGATGCACTTAGGGTAATTAGTAGAGGAAATCCAGACCTTAAACCAACTTTTTCTGACAACTTTGACTTAATGGGAGAATACTTTTTTGATAATGTAGGCTTCTTATCTGGGGGAATATTCTACAAGCAGATAACGGATGATATTTTTAATAGTACCAGCCAGCAGAACATTGATGGCATCGTATATAATGTGTCAGAACCCAGAAATTCAGAAGACGGCTATTTATTTGGTCTTGAGCTTGGACTTTCCAAAAGATTTGAGTTCTTACCTGGTTTACTAAGTGGTCTGGGTGTAGAAGCGAACTATACTTTTACTGACTCAGAAGTTGATGTGCCGGTCTTTAACGTCAATGAAGCGGGTGAAGTAGAAAGGGATATTATAAAACAACCCTTACCCAATCAGGCGGAACATTTGTATAATTTTTCTATTTTTTACGAAAAGCACGGGATCCTTGCCAGAATAGCTGCCAATTATAAAGGGAAAAATGTTGTTGGTTTTTCTGAGTTCGGCCCTCAGCACAACCGCTGGTACGATAAGAACCTAACGATTGACTTTTCCGGTGCTTATGCCATCAACAAAAAAATGAGGGTGTTTTTGGAACTGAATAACTTGTCTAACGAACCCTTACGTTATTATCACGGAAACCAGAACAGGCCCGAACAAGTAGAGTATTATTCCATCAGAGGCCAATTAGGGCTGTCTTATAAACTATTTTAAAAATAAATCAAATGAAAAATAGATTGTCACTTTTATTGCTGCTATTTATAGTAACAGCTTGTGCAGAATACGAAAAAGCGGAAAGACCCGCTAAAACACTTCAATTGGACATTGAGGTCATCCATCGGAAAGATGGTCATTACGCTATTAATTTCAAGGATGATAAACGATGGAAAATGACCATTGCAGCAACGGAAAATGATATGGACTGGTCTGAGGTGATCATCATAAAAAAAACCGAGAACAGCTACATTACTGAAGATGCTTACGATGAAAGAAAGTATTTCGGCCTGATAAGTGATGAGGATGATACGCTTATTTTAAGCAACAAGTTCATAAAGCTTGAAGGTGCCGTTAATTTTAGGGACATTGGAGGTTTAACCACAAAGAATGGTAAACGATTGAAAATGGGCAAACTCTATAGGTCTGATAAATTGTCGGAACTCACCTCATCAGATAAGGAAATATTAAGATCTCTTGGCATCAAAAAGGTCAGTGACCTCAGAACAAGAACGGAAGTTAAAGAGGAGCCAGACGTGATCGGTCAAAAAGGAGATATTCTCTATGAGAACATACCCGTAGGTAACGACAGCCTGATGGGCGGTAGCGAAAAGGAAATGATCAAAAAGATAAAGCAGTTCAGCCCGGAAGAGAGTGAAGCGTTCATGGTCAAAGCATCCGCTGATTTTGCCACAGAGTTCAAGGAAAGTTACAAGAAGTTATATGCGCAAATAAGCAATGATCAAGTGCCTTTTGTATATCACTGCACAGCAGGAAAAGACAGAACCGGCGTAGCCACTGCCTTATTGTTGCACCTGCTTGGAGTTAGTAAAAAAGATATTTATAATGATTACCTGATGTCTAATTACTACAGATATCAAATGAATGAAGAAATGCTTGAAAAGGCTTCTATATACGGCATTGATCATAAGGTTTTAAGGCCCTTTATGGGGGTGAGGACCTCATATTTAGATGCTGCCTTTAGTCAAATAAGGTCAGAATACGGTAGCGTGGAAAACTACTTTAAAGATGGATTAGGCTTTTCCGATCAAGATATCAAACAATGGAGAGCGGCCCTTTTATACTAGGCAACAACAAATAAACGCTGATTCTACCACCTTTTCCCTCTCATATCTTTGAGAGGGTTTTTTTATAAATATCTTGTAGATGTAAATCTCCCTAATTTGCTTCATCCCGTTCACCTCAAGAAAGGTGGGGAGAGGAGCGACACCTACTTTTATAACAATGGAAATAACATAATCTTAGCTATAACGCTATCATATATTAAAAGAGCGATTTCGTTACATTTAAAACTAAGGATGATTTTCAGCAATTGCCCTAACGCACCTTAGCTTTCTTATAGTTCATGATGAAGATGGCAGACAGGATAAAGGTGATGCCTATCCATTTGATGAGGTTCTGTTCTTCCCCTAATATCAGATAGCCCATGAAAACAGCTACGGGAAGTTCTAAGGAAGAGACGATAGCTCCCAGACCTACACTTACCTTGGGCATACCGGTAGTAAAGAACAAAGGCGGCAGTATGGTTCCGAACAAGGCCAGGACCGGACCCCAGAGCAGAAAGACCTCGTAATTGAAATCTGTAACAAGTTCTCGTGAGGCATAAGTGCTGACCACCATCAATCCGCCTAAGAGCATCCACTTGGAACGCGTAACGGCCGTAAAGTTCAGGGCGACATTATTAGAGGTGAAGAGTGTTACCGTAAAAGAAAGTGCGGCCAATAGTCCATAACCAATACCGCGCAGATCGAACTCCTGGTCTTGTTGCCAGACATCAGAAGCCAGAATGGTACCGATGAGGACCACGAGGATGGCGATGGATTTCCGCCGGGTAAGCTTTACTTTATTGATAAGGAGGTCAACCAGTGCACTGATCCATACGCTTTGCATCAACAGAACAATCCCTAAGGAGACCGTTATATACCTAACGGCCGTATAATAGAATATACTGGTCGCCCCTATGGAAAAGCCCGCCAGTACAAGCCAGAGTCTTTTTTTATTAAGCTGCATCCTGTTCAAGGCAATCTTAGAGCGTTTATTATAAAAGAAATTGATCACTAAAAAACCCAGATAGCCTATAAGAAGTTGGCTAAAAGTGATTTCTACTGTAGTAAAGCCGGCCTTGTAAGATAGCTTCACAAAAGAAGTTAATGTGCCATAGCACGAAGCTGCCAGTGCGACCAGTAAGCTTCCTTTCACTAATTGGTTCATTTACTTGAGTTTACCGCTGAGTTTGAGGAATGTCTTTTTAGGGTTTTTGCCTTCGTAAAGAATTTTATAAACCGCATTAATGATAGGGGTTTTCACTTGTTTTTTAGACTCTTTAGCATTGATGGTATAAGCGCTTTTCACAGCATAATAGCCTTCTGCAATCATGTTAAGTTCAGACTTGGCGCTATTTACGGTATAGCCTTTTCCTATCATATTTCCAAAAGTTCTATTTCTACTAAATAAAGAATAACCGGTGACTAATAGATCGCCCAAATAAGCAGAATCATTAATATTACGTTTCATTTTATAGCGTTTTTTAATAAAACGCTTCATTTCTTTAATCGCATTACTCATCAACACGCTCTGGTAATTATCCCCATAGCCTAAACCATGAGCTATTCCGGCTGCTATGGCATAAATATTTTTTAATACAGATGCATATTCAGTCCCTATCACATCTTCACTTTCATTACATACTATATATTTAGTACGTAGTTGCTCTGCCATGACACTGGCATAGACCGGTGTTGCGCTAGAAATGGTTAAAAAAGACAAACGTTCCAGCGCCACTTCTTCGGCATGGCATGGCCCGGAAATCACGCCAAAATTATCGATAGCGACATCATAATGCTTCATTAAATGTTCACCAACTATAAGGTAGCTTTCCGGGATAATCCCTTTAATAGCACTAAATATCACCTTATCAGATAATGGATGTTGTATTTTTTGCAGTTCAGAATCTAAAAAGGCTGAGGGCGTCACCAGAATGAGATAATCAGAATTACTGACCACAGCGTTGATGTCACTATTGATATGAATGTGATCAATATCAAATTCAACATCGGTTAAATATCTGGGATTGTGTTTGTTTTCTATAACGGCATGAGCTGTTTCTTCATTTCTGATATACCAGTTGATATGAGATTGGTTTTCAGACAGTAGTTTTATAAGCGCTGTCGCCCAGCTACCACTTCCAATGACGCCAATACGAGGTTGAGCATTTTCCATAGTTTTAATTTTTGCGGTGAGCTTTTTGTTGAGCATCAATTACAGCCACAGCGGTCATATTTACCATTTCATCTACACTAGCGCCTAATTGAAAAACATGAGCTGGCAAATCTAAGCCCAATAAGATAGGACCGATAGAATCTGCTGAGTTTAGCTCTTTGAGCAATTTGTAAGTAGAATTGGCCGCATCTAAATTAGGATAAATCAATGTGTTGACGCTTTTATCTTCTAATTTAGAAAAAGGAAACTTGGCATGCCGCATTTTTTTATTTAAGGCAAAATCTACTTGCAGTTCGCCATCTACACAAATATCAGGATAATGTTCATGTAATAAACTTACGGCATCTTTAACTTTTTTAGCCGACAGGTTTTTAGAAGCGCCAAAGTTTGTATAAGAAACCATAGCGACATTAGGGTTTAGCCCAAACATTTTTACTGCAAAAGATGTCATTTGAGCGATTTGCGCCAGCTGTGTGGCATCTGGATCTACGTTAATAGAAGTATCGCTGATAAAAATCGGCCCTTTTTTAGTATTCATCAAATTAGTAGCCGCTACAATTTTTGCCTTGGGTTCTTTACCTATAATTTCTAATAAGGGTTTTAAAACAGCTGGATAAGCACGTGAGTAGCCAGATAACATCGCATCAGCATCGCCGGCTACTACCATCATAGCCGCGTAGTAATTTCTTTCGCGCATGAGTTTTTCAGCATCGTAAAGCGTAATGCCTTTACGTTGTCTTCTATTCCAAAGCCTTTTCGCATATTTTTTTAATTGATCTTGCTGCTCATCGTGTTTTGGGTCTATTATAGGAATGCCCTCCGGATCAAAATCAAGCGTTTGCATCAATTCTAAAATCACTTCTTTTCTTCCTAAAAGGATAGGGGCGGCCATTTTTTCTTCACAGGCTACTTGCGCCGCTTTTAAAACATCTAAGTGGTCTGCTTCTGCATAAACCACTCTTTTAGGATCAGATTTTGCTCTACGAGACAGCAGCCTGGTAATCTTGTCTTCATTGCCTATTCTATCGAGTAGTTCTGTTTTATAAGCGTCCCAATCACTAATATGTTTACGTGCCACCCCGGAATCCATAGCGGCTTTAGCTACAGCCGGCGGGACTTCTTCTATCAATCGCGGATCAAATGGCTTAGGGATGATGTAATTTTTACCAAAGCTCAATTTGGTTAAACCATAGGCGATATTAACCTGCTCAGGGACGGGTTTTTTGGCGAGTTCGGCCAGCGCTTTGACAGCGGCCATCTTCATTTCCTCATTGATTTGCGATGCGCGGACATCTAACGCACCTCTAAAAATAAAGGGAAATCCTAAAACATTATTGACCTGATTAGGAAAATCTGATCTTCCGGTGGCCATGATGACATCATCGCGGGTTTTCATCGCCAGGTCATAATCTATTTCCGGTTCCGGATTAGCCATGGCGAATACAATTGGGCTGTCAGCCATGCGCTTTAGCATTTCAGCTGATACCAGGTTGCCCACGGATAAGCCTACAAAAACATCCGCATCTTGCATGGCATCCGCTAATGAGTTGACCTCCCTGTCAGTGGCAAATGGGGCTTGCTGTTGGGTCAACTTTTCCTGGCCTTTTTTGAGCGGTCCTTTACTGTTGAGCATGATGATATTCTCCGCTTTTGCCCCTAACAAGCAGTAGAGCTTTGTACAGGAAATGGCGGCCGACCCCGCGCCCGAGACCACGATCTTCACTTCTTCTATAGCTTTGTCAGCTAATTCTAATGCATTCAGCAGAGCGGCGGCAGAAATGATGGCCGTACCGTGCTGATCATCGTGCATCACGGGTATATCTAATTCTTCCTTGAGTCTGGATTCTATCTCGAAGGCTTCCGGTGCTTTGATATCTTCTAAGTTGATCCCACCAAAGGTTGGTGCGATATTTTTAACCGTTTCAATGAACTTCTCAGGGTCGTTTTGATCTACTTCAATATCAAAAACATCTACACCAGCAAAGATTTTGAAGAGCAATGCCTTTCCTTCCATCACCGGTTTGGAGGCATCCGCTCCTATATCGCCTAAACCTAAAACAGCTGTACCATTAGAGATAACCGCTACTAAATTTTGTTTATTGGTATAGTCATAAACCTTGTGCGGGTCTCGCGCAATGGCATTACAGGGTTCTGCCACACCGGGAGAATAGGCCAATCCCAGGTCGCGCTGGGTAGCATGCTTCTTGGTGGGCACCACCTCGATCTTCCCGGGTTGGGGATATTGGTGATATACAAGTGCCTTATCTGCTGCGTTCTTCTTTTCCTGATCCATA
>JAVLBJ010000050.1:0-16990 GCA_031581455.1 Psychroflexus sp.
CTACCACAAAAAGAACTTTGAAAGATAACTTTACTTTAAAGCGGTAAGAAAAGAAAATATGAAGCATAAAAAAAAGCCATAAATTATTTTGTGGCTTTTTTATGTGATCAAATGATTAGTCTCTATAGATTTGATCGTATAAATTTTGATATCTGCTGGTGATATTTTTCCTTTTGGTTTTCATAGTTGGCGTTAGATGCCCTTCGTCAATAGTCCATTCTTCTGGGGTTAATCTAAATCTCTTAATCTGCTCCCATTTGCCAAAATGTTGATTGTAATGATCAACTTCTTCCTGGATACGGTCTATTACTTTTTGATCTTGAGCGATATCTTTATGACTTTCAGGTAAATCATATTCTTTGTTATTAGCCCAATTAGCAATAAATTCAAAATTAGGCTGAATAAGAGCAGCCGGCATTTTTTCACCTTCCCCAATAACCATGAGTTGTTCTATAAATCGGGATTGCTTAAATTTATTTTCTATAACCTGAGGGGCGATATATTTACCTCCGGAGGTTTTAAATATTTCTTTTTTTCTATCAGTTATTTTCAAAAAGCCTTCACTATCTATTTCTCCTATATCACCCGTATGGAAAAAGCCATTTTTTAAAACTTCATCGGTTTGTTCCTGGTTTTTGTAATAGCCTTTCATGACTTGTGGCCCTTTGACTAAAATCTCACCATCATCTGCAATTTTAACTTCAGTTTCAGGTATTGGTCTTCCCACAGTACCGATTTTAAAGCCTTTATTGCGTTCATCATTAACCGACACAACAGGAGATGTTTCAGTTAGCCCATAGCCTTCCATCACTTTAACATCTGCGGCGTTAAACACACGGGCTAATCTGGGTTGAAGTGCAGCAGAACCGGATGCAATTACCTTAAGATTACCACCTAAAGCTTCTTGCCATTTACTAAAAATCAGCTTACGAGCTATACTTAATTTAAATTCATAAAAACCACCATTCTGACCGTAAGGCTCGTATTTAAGACCTAATTCTACCGCCCAGAAGAAAAGCGCTTTTTTAATGCCTTTTTGTTCAGCACCTTTGGCGATTATTTTATCATAAACCTTTTCAAGTAATCTGGGAACAGCACTCATCACCTCTGGTTTGACTTCCTTTAAGTTATCACTTATAGCATCAATAGACTCAGCAAAATAAATGCTTACTCCTGCAAATTGATACATATACAAAAGCATACGCTCATAAATATGACAAACCGGCAAAAAACTAAGCGCTTTGGCTTCTCCTTTATCTAAGGGTAATCTCGTGGAGCTGTTAACCGCATTACTCAATATATTTTTATGCGATAGCATAACCCCTTTTGGCTTACCGGTAGTGCCGGAAGTATATATTAAAGTAGCTAAATCATCTTCTTTTATTTCAGATTTTAAGGACTCAACTTTTTCCTGATGCGCATCCTCTTTACCTAATTTTAAAACTTCTTTCCAGGAGTCTACATTATCTAAATCATTAAAAGCATAAACTTTTTTCAAACTAGGTACCTGATCTTTGATTTTTAGAACTTTATCTGCCACTTCCTGGTCGGATACAAAGCAAATCTGAGATTCGCTGTGATTAAGCACATAAGCATACTCGTCAGATGATATCGTAGGATAGATAGGTACATCTTGTGCTCCTATTTGTAAAACGCCAATATCAACTATATTCCACTCTGTCCTATTATTAGTAGAGATAATCGCTATTTTATCATTGGGTTTTACCCCGAGTTCCAATAAGCCGCGGCTGATTTGATTAGCCTGATTTATATATTCTTGAGTTGATAGTGATTCCCATTTGCCATCATATTTTGTGACTAAGGCATCATTTAAAGGAAAGTGTTCTTGTTGATAATAAGGTACTTCAAATAATCTTGTGATTTTGTCCATGCTTGTTCAATTGGTGATTTATGTAAATTAGTAAATAAAGATAATGATTTATTTAAGTTTAAGCTATAAATTTACTAATTTGATAATACTTTTAATCCTGAAACCAATTATAAGCATTTTGAAAAGCTAAAATCCATGGTGATATCTCATCCTTTCTGTTCTTAGGATAAAAAGGCCAATTCCATGGAAATATTGATCTTTCTAAATGTGGCATCATTACCAGATGTCTACCGCTTTGATCTGCAAGCATGCAAGTATCAAAATCAGAAGCATTAGGGTTATGTGGATAATTGTGGTTTGCATACTTCCCCACTATATGATATTGATTTTCAGCATTTGAAAATGAAAATTTCCCTTCAGCATGAGCAGACCAAATGCCCAGCCTGCTACCGGCTAAGTTACTCAACATAACAGAATTGTTTTCCTGTATGATCACATCGCTAAAAATACATTCAAATTTACCTGAATCATTATGGATAAGTTGTGGCTTATCAGTTATGTCAGAGGTGATTAGACCCAACTCTACAAACAATTGGCAACCGTTGCAAACCCCAAGTGAAAGCGTGTCTTCACGATTAAAGAAATTGTACAATGCTGTTTTAGCTTTTTCATTGTATTTAAAACTTCCCGCCCAGCCTTTTGCACTTCCCAGCACATCTGAATTTGAAAAACCACCAACAGCAGCAATAAACTGAACATCCGTAAGGTCTTCTTTACCAGACATGAGGTCTGTCATATGAATATCTTTTACCTTAAACCCACTTAGGTGAAGTGCATTAGCCATTTCTCTTTCACTATTGGAGCCTTTTTCTCGAATAATAGCTGCCTTAAGTTCTCCTTTGTTTTGAGGTAACTGACCATTAAAGTTTTTAGGAAATTTAAACTGCAATGGATGTTGATCAAAATGCGAAAAACGTTCCTTAGCTAAATGGGGTTTAGTTTGGTGTTGATCAAAAAGATAAGATTTTTCAAACCAGATTTTTCGATATTCATCAATATCAAATGATAATTGATGTTGAGTAGTGTTCACATTTAAATGACTTCCATCATTGGCTTGACCAATCAAATGAAAATCTAAACCCGCTTCACTTAGTTGCTCATCAATTTTTTGATCAGTTTGAATAACAACGCCGGCATTCTCTGCAAAAAGCAGTTTATGTATATCTGTTTCGGACAGGTTTTTCAAGTCGATATCAGCCGCTACAGCTTGACTCGGAAAGCACATTTCCAATAATGTTGTTATCAATCCACCGGAAGACACATCGTGTCCGGCTTTTATTTTTTGTTCGCTGATCAATTTTTGTATGGCATTAAATGTCCTGACCACCAGGTCAGGATTTTGCGCATAGGGTGTTGTTCTTCCTACCTTGTGATAAGTTTGATAAAAAGCAGAGCCGCCCAACTCAAACGGGCTTGATGACCAATTGATATAATAAATAGGACCAGATGGCTGAAGTACGGGCTCAATCAGGTTTTGAATATCATTACAAGCCGCTGAAGCAGAAATAACAACAGTGCCTGGCGCTAAAACATCCTGCTCCGGGTATTTTTGCTTCATAGAAAGCGAATCTTTACCGGTAGGAATATTAATGCCACAGGCAATAGCAAATTGAGATGCTGCTTCTACAGCCTCATAAAGCCTGGCATCTTCACCGGGATTATTGCAAGGCCACATCCAATTAGCTGATAAGCTGACATCTTTTATACCGTGCTTCATAGGCGCCCAAACAATATTGGTTAATGCTTCTGCTATACTGTTGATTGCGCCGGCTTTAGCGTCTATAAGTCCGGCTGCCGGTGCATGACCTATAGAGGTCGCAATACCATTTTTACCTTTATAATCCAGTGCTATCACGCCACAATTGCTTAAGGGCAGTTGCAGTTCGCCTACACACTGCTGAAGCGCTGATCTTCCACCTACGCATCGGTCTACTTTATTGGTTAACCAATCTTTACAAGCTACAGCTTCTAAGCGGAGCACCTCTTTTACCTGTTCTGTAATAAGATCAGCTGAAAAAACAGGCTCATCATACTTTGTGTTAGCTGTTTTATCTTTCATGATGGTTTTTGGCGAACTTCCAAATAAAGCGTCCAAATCTAAATCAATAGGTTGATCTTTATTTGAGGTTCTAAAAAACACAAATCTGTTGTCATCTGTTATTTCACCAACCTCATAAATAGGAGATCTTTCCCTATGAGCGATTTTTTCTAAAAGGTCAAAATGCGTTTTATCGATAATCAAGCCCATTCTTTCTTGAGACTCATTCCCTATAATCTCTTTATTAGATAGCGTTTGATCACCAATCGGCAAGCGGTCTATATCAATTTTACCGCCGGTTTCTTCTACAAGCTCACTCAGACAATTTAAATGACCGCCGGCGCCATGGTCGTGTATTGATGTGATCAAGTTAACATCGGCTTCACTCATAGCGCGAATGGTATTTGCTACCCGCTTTTGCATCTCAGGATTGGAACGTTGAACAGCGTTAAGCTCTACCTCATCTTTGTTATCGCCCGTGTCTGCGGAAGAAACAGCAGCACCGCCCATACCTATACGGTAATTATCACCACCTAAAATAACTATTTTATCACCTTTTTGCGGCAGCTTTTTCTGGGCGTCTTCTTTTTTAGCATAACCTATGCCTCCTGCGAGCATTATGGTTTTATCAAATGCTTTAACCTTATTATGTTCCTGATGTTCAAATGTATAAAGCGAACCATTGATAAGTGGCTGTCCAAATTTATTCCCAAAATCTGAAGCTCCATTTGAAGCTTTGATCAATATATCAAGCGGTGACTGGTAAAGATAATCTCTTTTTGGAATAGCGTTTTCCCATTGATGATGGGGCTTAAATCTGGGGTAGCTAGTCATATATACCGCAGATCCGGCAAGTGGAATAGAGCCGATACCGCCAGCCATGCGATCGCGGATTTCACCACCGCTGCCGGTAGCAGCGCCATTAAAAGGCTCAACTGTTGTAGGAAAATTATGCGTTTCTGCCTTAAGCGAAATAATGCTGTCTATACTTTTATTTTGATAATAGGATGCCTGATCTGCATTTTCAGGTGCAAATTGATCGATTTTAGGGCCTTCAATAAAAGCGACATTGTCTTTGTAGGCCGATACGATTTGGTTAGGATTTACACGGGAAGTTTCCTTTATCAACTGAAAAAGAGATTTCTCTTTAGCCTTGCCATCTATGATAAATTCACCGTTAAATATTTTATGACGACAGTGTTCTGAGTTGACTTGAGAAAATCCAAACACTTCAGAATCAGTTAATCTTCTACCTATTTTTTCTGAAAGCTGATTTAAATAATCTACTTCCTCATAGCTTAAAGCAAGTCCTTCTGATTTATTATAAGCTGCAATATCATTTATCAGCTGATCTACTTCAGGTTGAATATCTAAAGTGAATATTTCCTGATCAAGTTGATGATATTCCTGAGTGATCATACGATCATAATTGGCATTAAATGGCGTAAATTGCTCTATTCTACCTATCCCATCAATGCCCATATTTTTGGTAATTTCTACGGCATTTGTACTCCAGGGCGTTATCATTTCTTTTCTGGGCCCTAACAAGTGTTGATGAATTTCAGATTGATCTGATACCTGCTCGGCTTGAAACAGCCAGCAGAGTTTATCAATATTGATTTTAATGATAGGTTCTGATGTTTGAACAGCAATGATACCAGACGGGACAGGGAAAAATGTAATCATGTAAATAGAATTAAAAAACAAAAATAAGGCTTTACATTCATTCAGATTAAATTAACTACCTAACAAATTTTCGTTTTCTTAAGTAGCTGTATGTCAGCCCAAAAAAGCCAATCATCAAAACGCCGGCGATTAAATTAAAACCTTTCCAGAAGCCTGCATGAGCTGTTAAGGAGTTTTGATTAAACACTGCTAATTCAATATTTTTTGTTCTTAAGGCTACCAGCTTTTGGTCGCCTAATAAATAGTTAACGCTGTTGAGTAGAAAATCTTTATTGCCATAATTTTTACCACTGTATTTGTCAAAGCCCAGGCTAAGTGGCTCACCTTTTCTTAATTGATTTTTTACAACATCACCATCGCTAATGATTATTTGTTGCGTGGACTTGCCCTGATTAAGATGAGCCCCAAGATCAATTGGTTTTATTCTGTTTTTGTACATAGAACTAAAAGAACCTTCTAAGAGTACAGCCAGATGTTGACTACCTTCGTTAAAGCTTGCAACCTGTGGTTCTTCATTGACTTCCTGTAAGCTGATTTTAAACGGCACCCCTACAGATTTACTATTAGGTGAACTTTCTAAAAGTACTGTTTTATCAATTCCATTGGCTAAAGTATCAATAGGATTGGCAAAAATCATCCTAACGTCATTTAAATTTTGATTGATAGGATGTGCTTCTGCGGCTTTATTCAAAGGCTCGTAAAACCAGGGAAACGGATTAAAACTGATATTTTTACCACTTCCCTGAGCGAGCAGAATAGGTGAAGAATAGAGAGTTTTTACAATTTCAGGGTTTATTCTTAGGCCGTAAGCGAAAAACAAATCGGTAAGATTAAGATCATTAGGAACGGCAAATGCCGTTTGTTGTGACAGCAAGCTGTCTTTTTCCGCCTGTACCATCTCGTTCATCCATAGGCTTTTACCGCCCTGCATGATATATTGGTCTAATATGTACTTTTCGTTTTCCGTGAACTGTTGTGTAGGTTTTGCTTCAATTATCAAATCAAAATCAGAGAGTTGCTGGAGTGTTTTTTGAGGCGCGTTATTTGCTTTTTTAATATCAAAAGGAGCGATGTAGTAATAATCTCTGATAGCTTTAAGAAAATCAGCCATATACCTATCTGCAAGCTCACCTTTACCGCGCATAATGGCTATTTTTTTACTACGTTTAGTAGAAACCTGCTTAATCGCATCAGCAAAGGCATACTCTAAATTTTCAATAGACTGGTCTACCATTTCCTTGTCGCCGGCGTTGAGTTTTTTGGTTAAAAGATGGACTTTTCTTACCTGATTTTTGTATTTAACTTTAGCCCAGGGAAATATTATTTTCTCTGTTACCTGATTGTTATTGCGGATATTTAATCGCTCCGGAATCATACCCTGCTGAAAAAATTCTTCAGCAACCTTATTGCTTTCTTTTTCTCCTGCAACAGGATTGATAAAATTGATTTTTAGCGCAGTGTTATAAGCTGCAAACTCTTCCAGCAAAAATCTGGTTTCTTTTTTTAATCGCTGGAATGAAGGTGGAAGATTTCCGGTTAGATAGATTTCTATTTGAAGAGGCCTGTCTACCTTATTGATAATGTCTTTAGACACATCAGCAATACTGTAGCGCTGATCTTTTGTAAAATCTATCCTATAAAAAACATGCGCACTTATAACGTTAATAATGATTAACAATAGGAGTAAAACGCCAGTTTTTTTTAGATTTTTATTCATTTCGGCTAATTTTTAAGGCAGCTAACTGAAGAAATAAAATATTTAAGCTTAAAAAGAAAATGATGTCTCTGGTATCTATCACACCCCGGCTAATACTTTCAAAATGCGCTTTTACGCTGAGAAAACTAAATAGATTGACTAAAAAATCAGCTGACACTAAGGTCATTAATCCGTTAAACCCATAATAAAAAAGTAAACAACCGGCTGCACCAGTTATGAAAGCAACTAACTGATTTCTGGAAAAAGCAGACGCTAAAAGACATATACTTATGTTTACACTTATTAAAAGCAGCATACCTAAATAGGAAGCCAGAATGGCTCCTATGTCTATATTAGCAGAAGTAGCACTTAATTGATAAAGACTTATCAGATACAAAGCAGTAGGAAGCACCGCTACTATACTGACCATAAAGAGGCCTATAAATTTACTTAAAACCAATTGAAGCGTCGAGATGGGCTGCGTTAAAAGCAATTCTAAAGTCCCTTGTTTTTTTTCGTCGGCAAAACTACGCATGCTAATGGCAGGAATTAAAAAAGTAAGCACCCATGCTGTTAAATTAAAAAAAGGCTCAAGATTAGCATATTCAGCCTCAAAAATGTTGAATGGATTTGGGAATATCCATAAAAACAGACCCAGTATCAACAAAAAGGAAGCGATTAATAAATAACCCACCGGTTGGCTTAGAAATGCATTGAATTCTTTTTTTATTAATGCATTCATCATATCAATCAACTTTTATTTCGTCTAAACTCCAGGCGTTTGCCGGTTCACTAAAAAGTGCTTTTGTAGACTTCCATATAGACTTAAAAAGTTCAGAACTTCTGTAATCATTTAATGCTCTTTCGCTATCCCAATGGCTATAAGTAAAGAATATTTCCCGTTCGTGAAGATCTTGATATAAGACTACTTTCTGACAACCCGGAAACGATTTTATTTTAAGATGTTGCGCTTTAAACAGGGTTTTAAAGTCCTGAACCTTTTCCTGCTGAAATTTCATTTTTACAATTCTTGTAATCATTCGTAAAAGTTAATATTAATCGTATCCATAAGTTCAATACCAAATAAGCTGGATGCACCGCCGCTTTTTTGCGGATTGCTTTTGTACAAAGATAATTCTATAAAATTAGCCGAGTTAAACAGGGCTATTTTTTTGCCGCTACTCTGGCGGTTTGCCGCCGTTTGGGAAAAATCTATGGCATCGCTATAGCTTTTGTACAATTTATTAAACTTAATATTTCTAGCAGTTATTGTAAATTTTCTGCCATTTTGATATTTTTCAAATAAATGTTTAGTCACGTTAGTTATAAGATTTCCAAAGTTATCAATATAGACCACATGACCTATTATTTGATCTTCCTGATCGCTAATTTGTGGCTGAATATATTTGAGGTGTTTCAAGTTGTCTACAGGTCTTCCTATCACATCTAACTTACCTCCTTTAGCCAGATGTGTTGCCACGTATACAAAAACATCTAAAAGCGTAAAGCTAGTTTGAATAGAGTTATGAATATCTATTTCAACAATCTCAGCAGGTTTTATCTGACTGGCTACGAGTGACATGATGCCATTATCTGCGCAAATAAAAAAATGATCATCCAGCTCCATAGCTAAATGTTTGTTTTCAGGCGTATGCTCAGCATCAACACCTATAATGTGAATACTGCCTTTAGGAAAGCTTTTATAAGCGTTTCTTATGATATATGCGGCTTCTATGATATTAAATGGTGTAATTAAATGGCTGATATCAACTATCGTAGGATTATTTAAGATATTGAGTATGGCTCCTTTTACAGTGGCAACAGAGTGATCTTTTAAACCAAAATCTGTCGTTAAGGTGATTATACTCATAAGTTAACATCAAAATTTGCAGCCTTAAGGTCAAGGCTTAAAAATATTCTTAAATTTGTGTTGCGAATTTAATTATAATCCATTAAAGTGTAACCTTTGAATGAACTTATTATCAAACTCACCGAAATCAATCCTCAGGAGTTTTTTGGCCAGCAAGACAGCAATTTAAAACATATTAAAACTTACTTTCCACAAGTGAAAATTGTGGCTCGAGGTAATGTAGTTAAAGCTTATGGTGAAAAAACAAGATTAGATGAATTTGAATCAAGGTTTAACATGCTCACTGAGCACTTTGGTAAATTCAACAAATTAAACGAAAACAGCATAGAACGTATCATGCTCAGTGATTCTAAAAAGGATTATGATACGCCTCAGACATCTGATGATGTCTTAGTGCATGGTGTAGGCGGTAAAAAGATTAAAGCGCAAACGGTCAACCAGCGGAAGTTAGTAGATTTAATGAAAAAGCACGACATGGTATTTGCTGTAGGGCCTGCAGGAACTGGCAAAACTTATACCGGTGTAGCTTTAGCTGTAAAAGCGCTAAAAGAAAAACAGGTTAGACGTATTATTTTAACGCGACCGGCCGTTGAGGCAGGCGAAAATTTAGGTTTTTTACCAGGTGACTTACGAGAAAAACTCGACCCTTATATGCAGCCACTTTATGATGCACTAAGAGATATGATTCCTTTTGAGAAATTAGATGCTTATATAGAAAAAGGGGTAATTCAAATAGCACCTATGGCTTTTATGCGTGGGCGAACTCTTGATGATGCATTTGTCATATTAGATGAAGCCCAAAATACATCTCATGAACAGATGAAAATGTTTTTAACCCGTATGGGAAAACACGCTAAATTTATGATTACAGGCGACCCCGGACAAGTTGACTTACCCAGACGAACCATCTCAGGTTTAAAGGAAGCCATTTTAGTGTTAAAAGACGTTAAAGGGGTGGCTGTTTTACATTTAGATGATAAAGATGTCATTCGCCATAAAATCGTTAAAAAAATAATATCAGCCTATAAATCAATAGAAAATCAGGACTAATGCCACTTACCAATACACAATTCACATTTTCTCATCAAACCCATTACTATCAGGGTAAAGTGAGAGAGGTTTATTTTATAGCTGATCAATATTTAGTAATGATCGCTTCAGACCGTATCAGCGCATTTGATGTGGTGATGCCCAAAGGTATTCCTTATAAAGGTCAAATATTAAATCAGCTTTCTGCTGAAATGTTGGAACAAACTAAAGATATTGTTCCTAACTGGTTATTAGATACGCCTGACCCTAATGCCAGCATTGGCCATAAAGCAAACCCATTTCCGGTAGAAATGGTGGTGCGCGGCTATTTAGCCGGTCACGCTTATCGCGAATACAATTCCGGTAAAAGAGAAATATGTGGCGTTGATTTACCTGATAACTTAAAGCAAAATCAAAAGTTTGATCAACCTATTATCACGCCTACCACAAAAGCCCAACAAGGTGATCATGATGAGGATATTAGCAAAAACAGCATTATTGATAAGGGTTTGGTTTCTAAAAATGATTATGAGCAATTAGAAGATTACGCTCAAAGACTTTTTGCCAGAGGTAGTCAATTAGCTGCTGAGCGTGGTTTGATATTAGTGGATACAAAATATGAATTTGGAAAAACAAGCGATGGGAAAATCATATTAATCGATGAAGTTCATACACCGGATTCTTCTCGCTTTTTCTATGCTGATGAATATCAACAACGTTTGCAAAAAGATGAGCCTCAGAAACAATTATCTAAAGAATTTGTAAGAGAATGGCTAATGGAAAACGGATTCCAGGGTAAAGAAAATCAAAAAGTGCCGGAATTTACCCAGGAAATTACTCAACGGATATCTGAACGGTATATTGAACTTTATGAAAAAGTAACCGGGAAAACTTTTGAAAAAGCACCTCAAAACGATATTGAAAATCGCATCTACAGCAAGGTTGAACAATCGATTGATAAACTAATATAATACCTTATAACAGGATTTTATCATTATTATTTAGAATGTTATTAAATAAGAGCTTATTTTTGTAGTATGATAGAGCAATTTTTTATAGCATTCTGGAATCTAACCATGGAGATGGCGCCTTACCTATTATTAGGCTTTCTTATTGCCGGACTTCTTAATGGTTTTTTTAATAAAGAATGGGTTCAAAAACATGTAGGTAAGCCTGGTTGGAAAAGCACGCTTAAAGCCGCTATGTTTGGCATTCCGCTTCCGTTGTGCTCTTGCGGTGTTATTCCAACTGGTGTTTCTATAAATCAACGTGGCGCATCAAAAGGTGCTACGGTTTCTTTTTTAATTTCTACACCACAGACGGGAATAGACAGCATACTCATCACCTACTCGCTTATGGGTTGGGCTTTTGCTATTTTTAGACCTATTATAGCTTTAGTCACCGGTATTTTTGGCGGATTGGTTATTGATAAACAACAAATTGATCAATCTTATTCAAATAAACAGGATAGTTGCTCAACTGATAATTGTGGTGATGATTGCGAAACAGAATCAGATGAAAATAAATCCTGGTTTCAAAAGATATTTGTTTATGCATTTGGCACATTTTTAAAAGACATCTCTCGCTGGTTGATATTAGGAATTGTTCTGGCGACATTTATAACGCTTTTTGTGCCCGATTCATTATTTACCAATTACCTTAATGAACCCTGGTTAAATATGCTATTGGTATTAGTGGCCAGTATACCGCTTTATATCTGTGCTACTTCAAGCGTCCCTATAGCCGCTGCATTGTTGATGAAAGGCATTTCTCCCGGCGCGGCTATTGTATTTTTAATGGCCGGGCCGGCAACTAATATGGCTACACTTACCGTACTCTGGAGAAGCCTTGGTAAAAGAACAACGCTTACCTATCTATTTTCTATTGTTATAGGTGCTATGGGCTTTGGGCTTTTATTAGATTACGCTTTTCCACAAACCTGGTTATCTTATTTTACACTGTCTAATTTTAATGAAACCAGCGGTCATATACTACCTCATTGGTTAATGATGGGTAGTGGCGTTATTCTGTTAGCGCTTATCGCCAGAGCAGAAATCAGTAAATTTATACCTCAAAAAACAAAAACAATGGATAATATAAAAGATCAAAAGACCTACTCCATAGCTGGAATGTCCTGCAATCACTGCGTAAATAATGTTGAAAAAGAGCTTAACAGTTTGTCAGCTGTTACTGGAGTAGATGTGAATTTAGAAAAAGGTCAGGCCATAGTTAGCGGAGCTGTTGATGATGATACCGTTAAAAAACATGTAGAGTCTATTGGCTATGAATACAAAGGGAAGTTAGCTTAATTTATTTAGCCGTTTCAAAATTAAAAGCCTACCCTTTGTGGTAGGCTTATTATTGAGCAGCATGTTCAAACAAGCTATTAATCTTTGTTTATGGGTTATTCAGTACGATGATCTGATATCAACAGCTAATCAAAATAGCTAAAAGTATCGCCTGCTTTCATAGCCTTGACGGTTTCATACATCAGTTGAATTGTGTTTTCAATATCTTTTTCAGCAACCATTTCTACGGTTGTATGCATATATCTTAAAGGTAATGAAATCAATGCCGAGGCCACACCGCCGTTACTATAAGCAAAAGCATCAGTATCTGTCCCCGTAAATCTGCTGGCTGCTAACCTTTGAAATGGAATCTTTTGAATTTCAGCTGTTTCCACGATAAGATCGCGTAATTTGTTTTGAACAGCCGGCGCGTAACTAATGACAGGGCCGTCGCCCATTTTAGTTAAGCCTTCTTTCTTTTTATTAATCATGGGTGTTGTTGTGTCATGACAAACATCTGTTACAATGGCAACATCCGGCTGGATACGATTGGTAATCATTTCAGCACCGCGAAGGCCAACTTCTTCCTGAACTGAATTGGTTATATATAAGCCAAAATCAAGATTGTCATTGTTTTCTTTAAGCTGTTTAGCGACCTGAGCAATCATAAATCCACCTACCCGGTTATCAATGGCGCGGCAAACAAATTTATCTTCATTGAGTTTAAAAAACTCATCAGGATAGGTAATGACACAGCCTACATGTACGCCTTTTTTTTCAACTTCTTCTTTTGATGAACAGCCAATATCAACAAAAATGTTATCCGGTTTAGGTGATTTTTCATTCACCCTATCTCTGGTATGAATAGCCGGCCAGCCAAAAACACCTTCTACAGTTCCATTTTTTGTATGAATGTTTACGCGTTTTGAAGTCGCGATTTGGTGGTCACTCCCGCCATTTCTTATCACATAAATCAAACCTTCATCTGTAATATAATTTACGTACCACGAAATCTCATCAGCGTGACCTTCCAGCACTACTTTGTATTTAGCATCTGGATTAATCACACCTACAGCTGTACCGTAAGTGTCTGTAATAAAGTCATCTACATAAGGCTTTAGATATGCCATCCACAGTTTTTGACCGGCGGATTCATAACCGGTTGGCGCTGCATTGTTCAAGTATTTTTCTAGAAATTCTAATGATTGTTTATCCATATAAAATATATTGTTTATTGAAACGCTAAATTACTAAGAAATTAGCAGTAGACGTTTACCTATTGTTTAATTTTGGAATGATTTTAGCACATAGATTTATTATGAAGTCAGGTTTTTATTACATATTGATTATTGGCTTGTGTTGGGTAGGCTATTCAGGTTTTTCGCAAACCAAGCAAAAGTATATAGATACTATTCAAGATCAACCGGTTAAGCAAATTGTGATCTTTGGGAATGATACGGTCGTAAACAGTGCTATAGAGTTAGATGAGGTCATGATATTACCGCAGTTAGATTTTAAAAACAAAAAAGACTACCGGAAGTATTTGATATTACAACGAAAGACCAGAAAGGTATGGCCTTATGCTGTTTTAGCTTCACAAAGATTGGATAGTTTAAGTAATAGACTTAAAACAATAAAATCTAAACGAAAAAAGCGGCGTTATACAAAAATCATCCAAAGCTATATAGAAGATGAATTTAAGGCTGAACTCAAAAAATTAACCCATACTGAAGGGCAAATACTTGTAAAATTGATGCACCGTCAAACGGGAATCACTACTTATGAACTGATAAAAAAATTAAGAACCGGATGGAATGCGTTCTGGTGGCAAACAACAGCTAAATTATTTGAGATATCACTCAAAGAAAAATATCAACCTAAAAAGGAAGAAACCGATTTTATTATTGAAGATATACTTCAGCGTGCTTTTAGACATGATGTGTTAGAACAGCAAGATCCGGCAATAGATATAAAATTTGCCGATTTAGTTGATCACTGGGGTAATCGAGTTCAGTTTTACGAATAAATCAATGATCATTTAACCCAAAATCAGCATAAGCATCCATCCCATGTTCATGTAAATCGAGACCTTCCATTTCTTCTTTGTTAGACACGCGTAATCCTAATGTTTTTTTGATAACCCCTAAAATCAAAAAGGCGGAGACAGAGCAGAACAAAGCGATAATCAATATACCTATAAGTTGAATAAGAAACTGATCAATACCGGCACGACTGCCAAAGATGCCTATCACTAAAGTACCCCAAACACCACAGAATAGGTGCACCGCAATAGCCCCGACCGGATCGTCTAATTTCCAGCGATCAATAAGGTTGACTGCTATTACCACAATTATCCCTGAGGTCATTCCAATAATTATCGATTCTAAAGGCGACATCAAGTCAGCGCCAGCCGTAATGCCTACCAGACCGCCTAAAACACCGTTCATAAACATTGTAACATCATAATTTTTAAACCATAAGGTTGAACTGATAAAAGCTGATATACCACCAGCCGCTGCTGATAAACTGGTTGTGACGAGCACTAATGAGGTTAGTGCCGGATCTGCCGATAAAACAGAACCTCCGTTGAACCCAAACCAGCCTAACCAGAGAATAAATACACCGGCCACCGCAATAGGAATATTATGACCCGGAATAGCTAAGGATTTTCCTTCTTTAGAAAATTTACCTTTTCTGGCACCTAATAAGATGACGGCCACTAATGCTGCCCAACCACCAACAGAATGCACCAATGTAGAGCCGGCAAAATCATAAAAGCCGTCTGATTCAAAGTCTAATCCTAAAAAACTATCCATACTGCTTAAAAATCCGCCGCCCCAATGCCATGAACCTACAATAGGATAAATCAATCCTACATAAATCACACTAAAAAGCATGAAAGCATCAAGGCGGATACGTTCTGCAACAGCACCGGAAACAATGGTTGCTGCCGTGGCGGCAAACATGCCCTGAAAAATAAAATCTGTCCAATAAGTATAGCCGCCATCCGCATAAGCAATGGAAACACCGTCTTCACCTATGGGTAAACCAAAGCCGTTAAATCCCAGAATACCATTGAATTCACCAGGATACATCAAACTAAAACCACCTACGAAGTAGATCATAAGCCCAGCACAAATGATGAACATGTTCTTGAACAGGATATTGATTGTGTTTTTTTGTCTAGTCAATCCGGTTTCTAATAATGAAAAGCCCAGATGCATGAAAAAGACTAATGCGGTGCAAATCATCATCCATACATTATTTGTGGTAAATAAATCTTCTGTCATTTTGATTAGGTTTTTAGATTAGTTGATCGCTACGTTCCCAGATTCGCCTGTTCTAATTCTGTAAGATTGTTTCACTTCAGAAACGAATATTTTGCCATCGCCAATATCACCGGTTCGCGCTGCATTTATCAATGTTTGAACCGTTTTTTGTTCAAAATCGTCTGATACAACAATCACTACATACCTGCGTTGTATATCTGATGTGCTATAGGCTACTCCTCTATAAACATGACCTTCTTTTTCATTACCTACGCCGGTAACATCCCAATAACTAAAAAAGTTAACCTGAATATCATGAAGTGCTTCTTTGACCTCATCAAATTTTGATTTGCGTATGATGGCTTCTATCTTTTTCAAAACAAAAAATTTTTGCCAAAAATAATTTTATTTTTAAAATACCCTATATGAAATGGGGTTAAAATGTAAAATTTGTGTTTTTTAAAATATTTACCCCTAATTTTTTTAAATAAAAAAAACAATTAGTTAGTGGTTTGCATTTGTAAAATTGAAATTTGAATTACAAAAAAAATCCCTGAATGCTATATTCAAGGACATTTTCTAAAACTGATTACAAGTAAAGTTACAGCTAAAATCTAATCCTTCTGATAAACGAATTCCAGCTCATTGATACTTGAAAAAGATTCACCGGAAGGTACATTAAAGTAATCTGCTATATCGCTTTCCGTAACTATAAAGCTAAGCGTATTGTTTTAAATATTCACATTTAATGTTTCTGTCTCCTGAGAACCATCTAAGGTAATTGATACCGTCAAGTCATTGTTATTTAAAAGATAGCTACCGGAATCAGTTCTTAAACTACAACTAAAACTGGGTGAAGCGTTGGCATTATAATTTATTTCTGATGATATGGCCGTTACATTGCCGTTGTTATCAAAATCAAGGCTCATTCCATCAAAACATCCGGTTTGATTCATAACGTTAGGATCGGAATTGCCGTTTTCTTCCAGATCGACAGCCGGTGTAGAATTGATCGCCACAAGCGACCAGCTGCCTACAATATCTGAACTGCTTAAGGTTTGTGTGACATTATCTTCGTCACTACAACTAAACATTACAATTGATAATATGGCTAATAATTTGATTGGGTTGTAGATTTTCATTTGTTGTTTTTTTATATTTGGATTCATTAACCCGTAGTGCATTATCAAACAAACAAGTCAGTTCGAGTGAATTTCTGCAAG
>JAVLBJ010000051.1:0-16917 GCA_031581455.1 Psychroflexus sp.
CCGGATTTGGTCGTGATATCGATAACACCATTGTTGCTCAGGCCGTATTCTGCGGAATAATTGCTGGTCAAGACCGTAATGTCCTTTACAAAACCTACCGGGATGTTGAAACGCATGCCGCCGAGGAATTGCTCATTATTGTCCATTCCGTCAATGGTATAGTTCGTGTAGAGCGAATTGGCACCATTTATGCTTACCGGTGGCGCTTCCGGGAAAAAACCTGTAGCCTGAGTGACATTGGGCAATCTAAACAATGCCGTATTGATATCACGCGCTTCCACGGGAAGTTTTTTAAGCTCTTCGGATTGGAGCTCAAAGGATACTTCTGCATTCCGCCGGTTGATCTTGAGCGATTTCCTATCGGTGATGACGACCTCGTCCAACTTTTGCTCGCCTAATTTTTTAAAGACAGGTAAAGTAATGCTCACGCTTTCATTGGACCGCAGATCGATCAAGCCGGATCGAGAAGAGAGATAATCGTCGTTGCCGGCGAATTTTACCTGATAGTCATCGATGACCGGTAAAGAAGTAAAATTGACATTTCCCTTCTGGTCGGTGGTTTTAACAATGGAAATACCTCTTGATTCATTGACCAGTTCTATGGTTAATCCTGAAATAGGCTTCTGCTCCGGCTGTGAAGAAACAGCGACTTTTATACTTTCCTGAGCAGTCGCCACTCCCATACAGCAAAAGCATAGCAGTATGAATTTATACATCTTATTTTTTTAATAGTTACGTTGTTTTTTGAAATGAGGATCATCTGGAAGCAAGAAATGGTCCAGGAGGTCCTTTATTAAAAAAATAAGATGAGTAATGATCCTTGGGATGGTCGGTATTTTCGAAAAAAGATAATTTAGAAGAACGGGACAAGCCTGTTCTTAAAATATCTTTTAGCGGATGTTGATGGGATAATCGATGATAGACCTTAAGCAATGTCAGTTGGTCATCGATATCTGTAAGCCGTTTTAGCTGATCGAATGCAACACCTTTCATTTGAAGTTGATCTTTTAATTGATCAAAAACATGACGGGTTTGCCAGTTGATTTTTTTAAAATCCACATGCTGAAGGTCGTCGCGATGTAAGGCCCAAAGGTAAAATCCTCCATCGTGCGATGGACCGATGCACATTTTGCCTTTGGCGGTTTGGGTTTGGGCATATTTTATCTGTTGCCATGATAATTGAGGTGTATCATTACCTATAGATATCACCTTTTTATAACCTGAGTTAAAAGTATCGTTAAGCGCGTTATAATAACGCGTTCCAAAATCATTTCCTCTTTGGAAAGATTCGTTGAATAGTATAAGATCGATATTTTTTTTTGACAGCTTATCGATCAAGTGGTTATTCAGCGCCTTGAATAAGTTTTGGGTTTTGGCAATGCCTTTTTTAGATTCATTTTCAGAATCCTTGTAAAATAATAAAAGGGCTGTTTTTACCGACATGGTTTATTAAGTCGCAAAAAATTTGAAGTCTTACATAATTACATCAACCTAAACCCGGTTTTAATATAAGCGCATTAGGATAGTCTTCTTTTAGATCTAAAAAAAAACGATCTGCCTGCAATCTCGTGTTAAATTTACCCACCCAAACTTTGTAGTTAGGTGTTTCATACATAATGATGACCTCTCTTTTAAAACTCTCCGGTTTATTTTTATCTTCAAGAAATTCATTGATATCAGACTTTATTTCTTTAGCTTCTTCTTTATCCCCGGAATGTAGTTGAATCACATAAAACTCTTTTAACTTATAATTTTTAGTCATTTCTTGTTTAAGCTGTATAATCTCGTTTAATAGTCTTTTATTTTCTACATTAGCCTGAGAAAAACCCAGTTGTGTAAATAAAAAACCTATTAAAAAGAATTGTAAGAATTTTTTCATCATATCATAATAACAACTCAAAAGTACGCATTATTATCAAAAAGCAATAAAAAATAATTTAGAAGGATTTTAAATTAGTGATTTAAGATTTGTGTATTCCAGATAATATCCTTTATGTTTTACTTTTGTACTCGTTTTATTTACGTAAATATAAGTATATATTTTAACCGAAATACGATATGAGGAAATATACATTTGAATGGAGCAGTATGAAGATGATGGTAACTGCTTTATTTTTTGTCCTATTCATGCCGGTTGTTGGACAGGATGCTGGCGAAAGTCAGGCAACAGAAAGCGAAGCAACAGCCGAAGCGTCTACACAAGAACCTGCCATTCCAGGAGCTGACTTAGCCAAAGGCGAAGAACTCTTCAAGTCCGTTTGTGCTTCCTGCCATAAGCGATATAAAAAGGCGATAGGTCCTGCTTTGCACGGTGTGTCTGAACGTAGAGAGATGGAGTGGATCTACAAATGGGTCAAGAACAATAAGAAGCTTAGGGATTCCGGAGATCAGCAAGCTATTGCTATTTATGAAGAATATAATGGTTCAAATATGCCGGCTTATCCGCAGTTTAGCAATCAGCAAATTGATAATATTGTAGCTTACGTTGAGCAACCCAAACCAGAACCAAAACAAAAAGTTGCTGCTGCTCCGGGAGCAGAAGGCGGTTCAACTCAACAAAGTGGTGGCGTTTCAACTGAGGTGATTCTGGGCATTTTTGCTTTTGTGTTGCTTATGTTGTCAGTTATTTTATATCTGGTAAATAAAACGCTTAATAGATTTGCTGAAGCTAACGGTATTCCGGTCAGAACAGATGAAGATAGAGCACCAAAAAAGCCTATCTGGGTGGCCTTTGCAGAAAATCAATTTTTAGTTCTGGTGACTGTCGTTGTGGTTTTATTAGGCGTAGCTTATGGTGCCTATGGTTTCTTGATGCAGGTAGGCGTTGATCAGGGCTATGAACCTGTGCAACCTATTCACTATTCCCACAGGATCCACGCTGGGGAAAATAAAATTGAGTGTAAATATTGCCACTCTTCTGCTCGAGTTTCTAAGCATTCCGGAATTCCATCATTGAACGTCTGTATGAACTGTCATAAACAGGTCAATGAAGTTTCAGAAGAAACAGCAACCGCTCAATATTCTAAAGAATTTTACGATAAGGAAATTCAAAAGCTATACGAAGCTACTGGTTGGAATCCCGATGAAATGGCCTACACTGGTGAGAAAAAACCAGTTAAATGGGTAAGGATACACAATCTTCCAGATCTTGCTTATTTTAACCATTCTCAACACGTCACAGTAGCTAATATCGAATGTCAAAAATGCCATGGGCCAGTAGAGGAAATGGAGATCATGTATCAGCATTCTTCGTTAACCATGGGCTGGTGTATTAATTGTCACAGAGAAACTCAGGTTAATATGAAAGACAACGGTTACTATAAGAAAATTCACGAAGAACTTTCTAAAAAATATAATGTAGACAAAGTAACCGCTGCTCAGATGGGCGGCATTGAATGTGGTAAATGTCATTATTAATTTAAGAATAAGTAATAAAGCAATTTATGTCATCAAATAAAAAATATTGGAAAGCTCCGCAACAACTCCACGAGTCAGCTAAGGTTGATCATTTGGAAAAGAATGAATTTGTAGAGCCACTTCCAACTGATGAGCAAGAAGACGATTCATCTTCATCAACTACGCGTAGAGATTTTCTTAAATACGTAGGGTTTAGTACGGCCGCAGCAACAATTGCCGCTTGTGAGGGTCCTGTGATCAGATCTATTCCTTATGCTGAACAGCCCGAAAGAATAGTTCCCGGAAAATCGGATTATTACGCTACAACTATGGCTGATGGTTTTGATTTTGCCGGTGTTTTAGTTAAAACCCGTGAAGGAAGGCCTATTAAGATTGAAAATAATAGTCTCATCCATACAACATCAGCTTCAAAAGCAAGGGTTCATGCTTCTGTTTTATCAATGTATGATGTTCAACGTTTGCAAAAACCAGAAATTAAAGGTGAGCAAAAAGCCTGGGTAGATTTTCACCTTTTGGTGAAAGATCGTTTAAAGAAGGTGGGGAATCAACCTATTGTTTTTTTAACCCAAACCTTTGCGAGTCCATCAACTAAAGCGCTTATTAAAGCGTTTAAGAAAAAATATCCGTCTACTCAGCATGTAGTTTATGATGCGGTTTCAGAATCAGCAGGATTAGATGCATTTCAAGAAAAATTTGGTGTAAGAGCCTTGCCGAAATATGATCTTTCTAGAGCTAGAAATATTGTCAGTATTGGTGCAGATATTTTAGGAGACTGGCAAGGTGGCGGTTTAGACACCGGCTATTCAAAAAGCAGAAAGCCGTCAAAAGAAATGTCAAGGCATTATCAATTTGAAGCAAACCTTACTTTAAGTGGTGGTAATGCAGATTATCGTATCCCTGCTAAACCAAGCACACAAAAACAAATTTTAGTTGAGCTTTACAATAGGCTTGTTAACAATATTACTTCAGTAGAATTACCTAAAAAGGTAGCTAAATTGGTTGACAAGGCCGTCAAAGATATTAAAAGCAAACCTGAACATTCAGTAGTTGTAACCGGCATTCAGGAAAAAGACGCTCAGCGTATAGCTATGGAAATCAATATGGCTATTAGTAGTAAGTTGATGAATGTTGATGACCCTAAAATGATCCGTGAAGGTGATGACGCTGATGTGAGGCAATTGGTTAAAGATATGGAACGGGGTAAAATAGGTGCCTTAATAACTGCCGGTGTAAATCCAGCTTATTCTTTGCCTAACGCAGATGCTTTTAAGAAAGCTATAAAAAATGTAGACCTTACGGTAAGTTGTGCCATGAAGAAAGATGAAACTGCTTCATTAGCAGAGTTTGTAGCTGCCACTCCTCATTACTTAGAATCATGGGGCGATGTCCAGCTTAGCAGAAAGGAGTTTACATTAGCTCAGCCTACAATCAAACCAATATTTAACACCATGCAATTTCAAGATTGCTTGCTGGCATGGTTAGATAAAGAAGAAACTTACTACGACTACCTTAAAAATTATTTTGATAATAATTATCCGGGAATATCATGGAATCAAAGTTTACATGATGGCGTCTATAAATATGAAAAAGCTCAGCTTGAAGAAATTGCATCTGGCGATACATTTGATGCGGGAAGCGCTTGTAATAAATTAGCATCAGCTACGCCAAAGGGTTTTGAACTTAGCTTATATACAAAAATAGGCATGGGTGACGGCCAACAGGCTAACAATCCATGGCTTCAAGAGTTCCCTGATCCTATTACGAGAAATACCTGGGATAACTATCTTACCATTTCTAAAAAAGATGCTGAAGAATTAGATTTAGAAAATAGAATACAATCTAATGGCGCCATAGATGGTGATGTTGTAAATCTTAAAGTTGGTGGTAAATCCTTAAAAGATGTGCCAATTTTCGTTCAACCAGGTCAGGCTCCTGGAAGTATGGGGCTAGCTCTGGGTTTCGGAAGAAAAGCCGGATTACAGGAAGAGATGCAGGTAGGCCTCAATGCTTATCCATTGTATCAGAACTTCACATTTGATCAAAGCCTCAGTGTTGAAAAAGCTGATGGCAATCATGAGTTTGCTTGTTTACAACTGCAAAACACCATGGCTGGTCGCGAAGATATTATCCGTGAGACTGATCTTGAGACTTATCTTCATCAAGACAAAGAAGACTGGAATAAAACGCCTGAATTCTCAAAAGATCACTCGATGGAATCAGTTGATTCTAAGAAAGTAGATTTATGGACCTCTTTTGATCGTTCTATCGGTCATCATTTCAAATTATCTATCGATCTCAATTCATGTACAGGTTGCGGTGCTTGCGTAATCGCTTGTCATTCAGAAAACAACGTGCCTGTTGTAGGTAAAGAAGAGGTAAGAAAGTCAAGAAATATGCACTGGCTACGTATTGACCGCTATTACTCTTCGGGTGATTCGTTTGATGAAGAAAAAGAAAAATTAGAAAACTTGGGTTCTTTTGAGACGTATACTGATGTTGAAACAGCTTCTTATGATAATCCTCAGGTAGCATTTCAGCCGGTAATGTGTCAGCATTGTAACCATGCTCCATGTGAAACAGTTTGCCCTGTAGGTGCCATTGGCCATGGTAGACAGGGACAAAATCAAATGACTTATAACCGTTGTATTGGAACAAGATATTGCGCTAATAACTGCCCATATAAAGTTCGTAGATTCAACTGGTTTAGATATAATCAAAACGATGAGTTTGATTATCACATGAACAACGATTTGGGTAGAATGGTCTTAAACCCTGATGTTACGGTTAGATCTCGTGGTGTCATGGAAAAATGTTCTTTCTGTATTCAAATGACTCAGAAATCAATTTTAGATGCTAAAAGAGATGGCAGACCGGTTAAGGATGAAGAATTTCAAACTGCCTGTGCAAATGCTTGTGATAATGGGGCTTTAAAATTTGGTGATATCAACGATAAGAAAAGTGAAGTCTTTGAGGAAAGTAAAGATGATAGAATGTATCACTTACTAGGGTACCTTGGGGTTAAACCTAATGTGATGTACCAAACGAAAGTCAACAATAAGGAATTAGAAAAAGTTAAAAGTAACGTTTAATTAAATAAGAATTATGTCTCATTATGAAGCTGCGGTAAGAAAGCCTCTGGTAACAGGAGATAAAGTATATAAAGATGTAAGTGAAGATATATCCAGACCTATAGAAGGTAGAGCCAATAAAACCTGGTGGATTGTCTTTTCTATTGCATTAGTTGCTTTTCTCTGGGGATTAGGCTGTATTATTTACACCGTATCAACTGGTATTGGAACCTGGGGTTTAAACAACACCATAGAATGGGCCTGGGATATCACCAACTTTGTATGGTGGGTAGGTATAGGTCATGCCGGAACTTTGATTTCAGCTGTATTGCTTTTATTCCGTCAGCGCTGGCGTATGGCCATCAACCGTTCTGCAGAAGCCATGACGATCTTTGCGGTTGTACAAGCGGGATTGTTTCCCATTATCCACATGGGAAGGCCGTGGTTAGCCTATTGGGTCTTACCTATTCCCAACCAATTTGGTTCTTTATGGGTTAATTTTAACTCTCCTCTACTCTGGGATGTATTCGCCATTTCTACCTATTTATCGGTATCATTGGTTTTCTGGTATACGGGTTTATTGCCGGATTTTGCAATGATAAGAGACCGCGCTAAAAAACCTTTTCAAAAACATATCTATTCGATATTATCATTTGGATGGAGCGGTAAAATGAAAGATTGGCAAAGATTTGAAGAAGTGTCTTTGGTATTAGCCGGATTAGCAACGCCTTTAGTATTATCAGTTCACACTATTGTATCATTTGACTTTGCTACATCTGTTGTCCCGGGTTGGCATAGTACCATTTTCCCACCTTACTTCGTTGCAGGTGCAATTTTCTCTGGTTTCGCCATGGTTCAAACTCTTTTGATCATTATGCGGAAAGTATCGAATTTAGAAAATTATATTACCATCAATCATATAGAGTTGATGAATAAGGTCATATTGGTTACAGGTGGAATCGTAGGTGTTGCTTATATTACTGAATACTTTATTGCTTGGTATACAGGTAGTTCTTATGAGGACTACACTTATTTATCCTTCGGTGCAGCAACCGGTCCATACTGGTGGGCATTCTGGGCGTTAATTTTATGTAACATGCTAGTGCCGTTAACGCTCTGGGTTAAGAAGTTTAGAAGAAATATTGTTTGGACATTTATCGTGTCTATCATTATCAATATCGGCATGTGGTTTGAGCGTTTTGATATTATTGTTTTGTGCTTAAGTAAAGGAAGAACGCCATCATCATGGGCCATGTTCTCGCCTACATTTGTCGATGTTGGCATATTTATAGGTACTTTAGGATTTTTCTTTGTATTGTTCCTGCTTTACTCCAGAAGTTTCCCTGTCATCGCTCAGGCAGAAGTGAAAAGTATTTTGAAGCTATCAGGCGATAAATACAAGAAAATGCGTGAACAGTACGGCGATGATGTTCAAATGTACACACTCCCTGAACAAAAACCTTTGCCAGACTTTAAACAACTTGTAGAAGAGCTGGAAGAGCAAAAAGAAGAGGTCAAGGATGAAAAAACCGAGTTGATTGAATCCTTGTTATTAAACATAGGTGATGCCTCAAGTGAAAACGCTGATGATTTAAAAAGGCTTAGCGGGATAGGCCCCGCATTAGAAGATAAGTTGAATCAAATGGGTGTATATACTTATCAACAAATTTCAAAAATGACAGATAAAGATTTTAATATATTGAACCGTTTAATCGATGCATTTCCGAAGGCTAAATCTAAGTTTTGGTCTGGTGAAGCTAACATTTTAAATAAGATATAATTATGTCAGGATATACATTACAAGCACTTTATGCTGACGATGATCACTTGATAAAAGCGGTCAAAGAGACGCGTGCACAAAAACATCACATTACAGAAGTCTATACGCCATTCCCTGTTCATGGACTAGATAAAGCTGCCGGTTTAAAGGAAACAAGGATTGCGATTACAGCATTTCTGTATGGTCTTGTAGGTTTTGCAGTAGCTGCATGGATGATGAACTTTATGATGATTGATGATTGGCCCAGAAATATTGGTGGAAAGCCAAGTTTTACTTTTTTTCAAAACATGCCGGCATTTGTGCCTATCATGTTTGAATTAACCGTGTTTTTTGCGGCTCACTTAATGGTGATTACTTTTTATATGCGATCTAAAATTTGGCCTTTTAAAAAAGCTGAAAACTCTGACCCAAGAACAACAGATGACCATTTTATGATGGAAGTTGAGGCTGATAAAGATAATATTCAAGATGTTGCTGAATTTTTGCATTCTACCGGTGCCAAAGAAGTTGATTTAAAAAGATAAATATGAAAAATATCAAATATATATATGTGGCTATCATCGCAGTTATCGTTGCAGGTTGTGCCGATGATAATGAGCGAAATTATCAATATTTCGACGACATGTATCAATCACAAGCTTATGAAGCCTATGCTGAAAGTGATTTGTTTCCACAGCAAACCACCGCTTTAAAACCAGCTGAAGGAAGTGTAAAAAGAGGCTGGATGCCTTTTGAATACGATAATACTAATGAAGCTTATGTAGAAGCCAAAAAAGAATTAGAAAATCCGCTAACCTATACAGAAGATAATTTAGCCAAGGGCGAAGAACTTTACGGATATTATTGTGCCATTTGCCATGGTGATAAAGGAAATGGCAAAGGATGGTTAGTACAACAGGAAAAGGTTTTAGGTGTTCCCAGTTATGATGATGTAGGTAGAGCTATAACCAGTGGTAGCACCTATTTTGTCATCTATCATGGTAGAAACCTTATGGGATCTTACGCTTCACAAATGAACAGAAAAGAAATGTGGCAGGTAACCCAATATGTGATGAAGCTTAAACGTGATTTAGAAGATAAAGAGGAACTGCCTTTTGAAAAGGATACAATTAAAAACAAACAATTGTTCTCCACATCAGATAAATTAGAAATAACGAATTAAATCATCACTATGTATCAAATGACTAATAAGATAAAAATGACTTCCCTAATTCTTATTGTTTTAGGAGCAATAGGCGTTAGTGCCGGATTTTTATCTACCCCTAACAGTGTTGAAGAAGTTAAACAACAAATGGAAGCTTCACATAATGGTCATGGTGGAGACCATGCGGCATCTACAGATCAAAGCGCTCATGCAGCTGCAGACAATCATGCTGACGAAAGTACGGAACATGCTGAAAAGGCAGGTCATAAATCACATGCAGAACATGCCTACACTTTCTTAAAGAACAAGCCTTGGTCTGCGCTTTTTGTGGCTATATTGTTCTTTTTATTGATATCACTTGGTGCATTTGTATTCTATGTAATTCAACATGTTTCTCAAGCCGGTTGGTCGCCTGTCCTTTTTAGAGTGATGGAAGCCATATCAAGCTATATAGTGCCAGGCGGTATTCTGGTATACATATTTCTTGTTTTATCATCATTACATCTTAATCATTTATTTGTATGGATGGATCCTGAGACTGTGGCTAATGATCCCGTAATACAAGGGAAAACCGGTTATTTAAACATCCCGTTTTTCCTCATTAGGGCTGCTGTTTATATTGGCGGTTGGATAGCTTTTCGTCGTTTGATTATCAAAAATGAGAACAAACAAGACGACGGCTATGATCAAAAACTTTATAAGAAAAATATCACTTATTCTGTGTTATTCCTGGCCTTTTTTGCTATCACAGAGTCTATGATGTCCTGGGATTGGATCATGAGTATTGATACACATTGGTTCAGTACTTTGATTGGTTGGTTTGTGTTTGCCAGTATGTTTGTGTCTGGTATAACCACTATAGCTTTGATCACCGTTCATTTAAAATCAAAAGGGTATCTTGAATTTGTGAATGATAGCCATATTCATGATTTGGCAAAATTTATGTTTGGTATATCTATATTCTGGACTTACTTATGGTTTGCCCAGTTTATGTTAATCTGGTATGCCAATATGCCCGAGGAAGCTGTTTACTATGTAACAAGGATGGAAGATTATCAACTGCTGTTTTTAGGCTCGGTGGTTTTAAATTTTGTTTTTCCTTTGTTAATTTTAATGAATTCAGACTTTAAAAGGGTTAATTGGATTGTTACCTTTGCAGGAATAATTATATTATTGGGACATTATATTAATTTTTATGTACTTATTATGCCGGGAACTGTTGCCGGTCAGTGGTCAATTTCGTTTGCAGAAATTGGTGCCTTGTTATTAGTAGCTGGATTGTTCTTGTATGTCGTATTTAATGCGCTCAGTAAGAAATCACTCCTCGCTGAAAACAATCCACTTATTAAAGAAAGTAAACAGTATCATTATTAAAATTAAGTTGTAGAGGATGACAGCATTATTAATCGTAGTAGTTGTAGCACTTTTAGGGGTTACCGTATGGCAGATTTCTAAAATATTTAAATTATCAAAGCCTGTAGGTGAAGAAGATTCTCCTATAGCAAACAATAAGGATAATGAAAAACAGGGACAGTTGATGTTGGTTTTCATGGTTCTGTTCTATGCTTTTATGTTTTATTGTTTCTATGAATACAGTAGATTCTACTTACCCGAATCAGCTTCTGAACATGGCTATGATTATGATCAGCTTATGTTCATCTCACTTGGAGTCATCATGACCGTTCAATTGATAACACAGGCTTTACTCCATTATTTTTCCTACAAGTACAGAGGGAAAGAAGGCAAAAGAGCCTTATTCTATGCTGATAATGATAAGTTGGAATTCATATGGACCATCATTCCGGTTGTTGTACTGGCAGGTTTGATCATTTACGGACTTTTCAGTTGGTCGGAGATCATGAACCCGGTCAAAAAAGAGGAAGCCCGCGTTATAGAGATCTATGCTTATCAATTTGACTGGAAAGCAAGGTACTCCGGAGAAGATAACACCTTAGGTAAGGCCAATGTCCGATTGATAGAAGGCGTCAATCAATTAGGAGTAGATGAAAATGATCCTTATGCTCAAGATGATGTGATTACAAGAGAGCTTCATCTTCCAGTGGGTGAGCCGGTTATATTCAAGTTCAGATCACAAGATGTCCTACATTCTGCTTATTTCCCGTTCTTTAGGGCGCAGATGAACGTCGTCCCGGGTATGGTCACCCAATTTAGCTTCACTCCTTCAAAAACTACTAAAGAAATGAGAAATAGCGACTATATGGTTGATAAAGTAGAGCGTATTAACGATATTCGTACTGAAAAGAACAAAGAACTTGAAGCTGAAGGTGGAACGACCTTAGATACCTATGAATTTGATTATTATTTAATGTGTAATAAGATCTGTGGAGTATCTCATTATAATATGCAAATGAAGGTCGTTGTAGAGCCTAAGGAAGACTTTGAAGAATGGATGAAAGAACAACAGGAATTTAAAGAAGTAATTGCTCAAAATAATTAAAAACTATAGAAATGTCAGCAGTAGCAAATGTAGGAAATGTTGAATTAGAGAAAGCTGCTAGAGAAGAAGCAGAACATCACAAACAGCCTTTTATACTAAAATATATTTTTAGTACAGATCATAAAATGATCGCTAAACAGTATTTGATAACCGGTTTGATCATGGGCTTCGTAGGTATTGCCATGTCTTTACTGATAAGACTTCAACTAGCATGGCCGGAACAATCTTTCTGGATATTTGAGGCGCTATTAGGAAAGTTCCAAAACGATGGTGTCATGAGCCCGAATATTTATCTGGCACTCGTTACTATACATGGAACCATAATGGTTTTCTTCGTGCTTACTGCAGGTTTAAGCGGAACTTTTAGTAATCTACTTATTCCTTTACAAATTGGAGCAAGAGATATGGCTTCCGGATTTATGAATATGTTATCTTACTGGTTGTTCTTCATATCATCCGTAATCATGTTATCTTCGTTGTTTGTAGAAAGTGGTCCTGCATCTGCGGGCTGGACGGTCTATCCGCCTTTAAGTGCTTTACCTGAGGCAATCAGTGGTTCAGGTATGGGAATGACGCTTTGGTTAGTATCTATGGCCATTTTTATAGCCTCTTCTTTAATGGGTTCATTAAATTATATCGTAACCGTACTCAATCTAAGAACTGAGGGAATGTCTATGACCAGATTACCACTCACGGTATGGGCATTCTTTGTAACTGCGATTATTGGAGTTGTTTCTTTCCCCGTACTTTTGTCAGCTGCACTGCTATTGATTATGGATAGAAGTTTTGGCACTTCATTCTTCTTGAGCGACATCTATATTCAAGGTGAAGTATTAAGTCATCAGGGAGGTTCTCCTGTGCTTTACGAACATTTATTCTGGTTCCTTGGGCACCCGGAAGTTTATATTGTACTGCTTCCTGCATTGGGAATTACCTCTGAGATCGTTGCAACAAATGCTAGAAAACCTATTTTCGGTTACAGAGCTATGGTCGCATCAATTCTGGCTATCGCATTCTTATCTACCGTTGTTTGGGGACACCACATGTTCGTATCTGGAATGAATCCTTTCTTAGGATCAGTGTTTACTTTTACCACTTTGCTTATAGCGATTCCTTCTGCTGTTAAGGCGTTTAATTATATTACAACTCTATGGAAAGGGAATCTCCAAATGAACCCTGCCATGCTATTTTCTATTGGTTTAGTCTCTACTTTTATCAGTGGAGGTTTAACCGGTATAATCTTAGGTGACAGCACGCTTGATATCAATGTGCATGACACCTATTTTGTTGTAGCTCACTTCCACTTAGTCATGGGAATTGTTGGTGTATATGGGTTTATTGCAGGTGTTTACCATTGGTTCCCTAAAATGTTTGGGCGAATGATGAATAAAAACTTAGGGTATATCCATTTTTGGATAACTGCTATAGGTGCTTATGGTATTTTCTTTCCAATGCATTTTATAGGGATGGCCGGTTTACCAAGAAGATATTATACAAATACTGCTTTTCCTTACCTGGATGATCTTGCTAACGTGAACGTGCTTATCTCTGTTTTTGCTTTTATTACCGCCGGTGCTCAATTGTTCTTTATTTATAATTTCGTTTATTCAATATTCTATGGGAAAAAAGCTGTTCAAAACCCATGGAAAGCCAATACTTTGGAATGGACGGCACCAATCACACATATCCATGGCAATTGGCCTGGTGAACTGCCTAAGGTTTATAGATGGTCTTATGATTATAGTAAGCGAAATGCTGATGATTCTGATTATATCATTCCGGGGCAAGATTATATACCACAAAATGTACCTATGCACGAGGGCGAGGAGGAATTGCATTAGAAAAAATCAACCGAAATACAATATAAAAAACCCCGTTCAAGTGAACGGGGTTTTTTGTAAACTAACCAATTTATTATGTAAAATTACATCCTAACATTATATTAAACGTGTAAAAGCTAGTTTTATTTCATAGAAATCTAAATTATGATAAATGTTTAACTTATTAATAAATTACAACCTCTTATATCAGAATGATCAAATCTACCGATGACTTCAAATTGATTTGAATTAAGTTTTTTCCCTAAGTCCTGTGTAGCAATAAAAGAAACTGAGTAGAGATTACTTAAATCAATAATATTAATACCGCCGGCTTGGCCATTAGGGAGTAGAGACATAGGTTGGTAAATGTCTCTAATTCTCACATCCATGCTATTAGGTGTATCAAATACACCATTGCCTTTAGAATAAGCCTGAGAAAGTAATTCCGTCATACCATATTCGCTGTGTATGTCATCTACTTTAAAAGATGTTTTTAAAATGTTATGGAGCTCTTCTCTTACAAGTTCCTGGCGTTTGCCTTTCATACCTCCGGTTTCCATAATGATGCAATCTGAAAGGTCAACAGAAAGCTGCTCAGCAATTTCTAGCAGTGCAAATGAAACACCAATAATGATTTTGTGTTGCGCTCCGGAAGATTGAATTTGCTTTAACTTATTGACTATCTCATCGTCATCATAATCATAAAAACCACTTAAATCATGAATTGATGAATTAATTAAATGATCAACCATATATAAAAGCGATGAATTAGGGTTATCAACATAACCGGGTAATATCGCTGCAATTAAAAAATCTTTAGGATTGCCATAAAATGCATTAAAAGCATTGACAAAAGACTTTTTGTAAATATCTAAATCATATACAAAGTGTTTGCTTCTCTCCTGCTGAGTGGTGCCACTGCTCAAAAAAACTTTGCTATAATGACTTTTACTCAGAAGCTTGTGTGATTTAAAAAACTGAATAGGTAAATAAGGAATAGCATCAACATGGTCAACATCTTTTTTGTTTACTTTTAAGTGAGAGCAAAACTCGCGGTAATATTTGATATGATCATATTGGTACTTAAATATCGCTAAAGCTAAATCGCTAAACTGATTCTTATCTTTTATATCAAAAATCTGCTTCTTTAAATCCATATATCAAAAATAACACAAAATAAAAAGGCTACCCTTAAGAGGTAGCCTTGATTACAATAATATTTATATTGATCTATTTAACTATGATTTTCTGCGTAAATTGATCGGTTTTAGATGATAATTTTAATAGATAGATTCCTGAGCTAAGCTTAGAAACATCTATAGTTGACGTTTGATCAATAGACTTAGAAACGATTAATTGTCCAGTGAGTGAATGGATATTCATCTTAATATCATTACCCATCTGATGCGTAATATTTAATCTTCCATCCGTTATTGGATTAGGGAAAACTTGAATCTGGCTGATTTCAAATCCTGTTGCGCTTAAAGGTGTATCTATATCGTTAGAGGTTCTTGGAAATATTTGTGTATTGCCATTAAACTCTGCTGCTAAACCGACCAGACCTTGTAAGTTACCGGTTGGGATAATATTACCTATATAATCTGCACCAAAGAACTCAGTTCTAATATCACTTGTTTCATTACCGTCTGTAAACTCATAATTTGAGCCAGTATTAAAAGTAGCTGTACCATCTGCATCGGTAAAACTTACATCTTCAAATCCTACTAATACAGATTCATAGTTGTCAAAATTGGCATTAAAATCAGCAAGGCTGAGTACTAATGGGCTAACTTCTACATTACCGGTAATAGAACCGTTATTTTCAGTAGGCACAAAAGTTAAGACACCATTTGAGTCTTGTGTAAAACCTTTAAGTCCACTTACCTGATCACCAATAACGTATTCATCGTTAGGGATAACTTCATCTGAATCTTCCACATATAGTCCACTTGGTGTACCGTCTTGAAACCATTTACGATTATTAAATCCATCAGCCATAGTCAATGTTGACGCTCCTGTAATTTCATAGAATCCACCTAACCCATTGGCTGCTACATCAGCTCTTAAGTCCGTGATGCTCGCAACAGAAGTTATGGAGCCAATGTCAAAAGAAACGGTTTTAGAATCTACAACATTGCCTCCTGACACTAAATCTAAAGTCACATTATAAGATTGACCATCAGCGGTTTGTATAGCAAATGGACTACTGATGTCTTGTGTGACATTTCCATTAACATCAATGTTAACTTGATCTCCGGCAGATGTATTCGCAGTGGTAAATTCAACATCAACTTGAGTAGTACCAGGAGCAAAAGTCTCACCATCTGATGGATTACTAACTGCTAAGCTAGGAGTAGCTGAGAAGCCATCTACGACACGTAGATTATCCATTGCGATATCTTCATCACCAGCGTTTAATTGAAATTCTACCTGAATTTCTAAGTTTGATGCGCCTGATACATCAAATGAAGCATTAAATTCAGTTAAGACATCAGAAAGAATATCTCCATCTCCTATACCGTCAAAGTCAGTATCAATAGCGGCTTCGCTATTAAAACCGCCCTGAGATTCTGTTGATTCTATCCACAATAAATCTTGTGGTGCGCCGCCATCTAGGGTGTAAGTAAAGTGAACGTAGTCATTATCATCCCAATCTAAGTCGCTACCATCAGCATCTTCTGCTAAGAGTACCACTAAATCTAAGTTACTCAAACCGGTAACATCTATCTGAGCAGTGGTAAGTGTAGCCGGTAGTGTTGCACCTTCACCATCGATGTCCTGACCCCCAAAGAAGAATGATCCTTCAATATTGTTAATTTCCACATTAGAAGCAATGTCGGAGCCATCAGTCCGGGTAAAATAATCATTACCTCCATCAGAAAACTCCGGTGTTGAGGTGTTGTAGTTCGTACCGTTCGCATCGGTCTCAAAAGTCTCTTGATAAACATTGGTCTGGGAGAATCCCTGAAGACTAATGAATAAAGTTAATAAAATTAGTAATTGTTTCATCATGATATTTTTTTTGTAAAATTAATAATAAAGAACCAAGTAAAGGTCCTGGTAATGTTTTGAAATCATTAAAAATTGTAGCTGTATCCTAAAGAGAAGGTTCTAAACGGCTGACGTACACTAAATATTTCAGATTGACCACCGAATGAGTTATAAAAACTTTCTCTTTCATCATCTAAGATGTTTTCCACTTTAAAGCTTATCGCAGAATCACCATCTTT
>JAVLBJ010000052.1:0-16767 GCA_031581455.1 Psychroflexus sp.
AAGCGTGTTAATGGATGGTTAAATAATATATTTTTAGCAAATTACTGATTTTGTTATAGTTATAAATAATTTTATGTTTACCTAATCAATATTAAAACTAAACAAATCAAAATTTTATTTTTTTCTAATATTTTTTGAATTATTATTAATTAATTGTATATCAGTATTTTAAATTATTGTAAATGACAAACTTGTACTTTTGCGATAATGTTATGTTAAAATGATAGCTTTAATTTCTTTAATAATAGTAATACTATTAATTTTGTCATCTTTATTGATCTCTATGGAACAGCTTTTACCTTACTTGAAATTAACAATTAACCGCAAATTGTACATAAAAGACCCTGAAAGTTCACCTTTAGGCAAGGAAATTATCAGGCAGAGTATAGATTTAATAAACGAAGTAGGTTTTGAGAAATATACCTTTAAGAAGTTAGGTCAAAAAATAGATTCAAATGAAAGTTCTGTCTATAGATATTTTGAAAATAAACACAAGCTTTTATTATATTTATCCTCATTATACTGGGGTATATTAGAATATAGATTAGTGTTTGAAACTAATAATATTGATGATCCCGTTAAAAAATTAGAAGCTGCGGTAGATGTAGTGGTAGGTACACCGCAACATATAGATACAGGCTCGCAAATTAATCTTCTTGCCTTAAGGTCTATTATTATAGCAGAATTTACAAAATCATATCATAATAAATCTGTAGATTTAGAAAATAAAGAAGGCTTTTTTGAAGAATATAAAAGGCTTATTAATAGGGTGGTAAAAATGGTATTAGGTTTAAATTCAAATTATCCATATCCTAAATCATGGGCGTCAAATTTAATAGATGGCGGCCTGCATCAGCATTTTCTGGTGGAGCATTTTCCATCTATTACAGATTGCAGCAAAAAGCAACCGCCTAATCATTTTTTTAAAAATCAAATTAAGGGTTTGATAAAAGCTTAATCAAATGGAAGAAAACAAAGATAAATTATCCCCATGGCAAAGATTCATAAGATTGCTTGCTTTAGAAAGCAAGTCTATATATAGTATTTTAGCTTATGCTGTGTTTGCCGGTCTTGTCACTTTGACCTTACCTTTGGGTATACAAGCCATCATCAACTTTGTTCAATCCGGGTCATTTAGCGCATCTATATATCTACTCATAGCTCTAGTGCTTTTGGGTGTTTTCTTTGCTGGTTTACTAAGGTATATGCAAATGCGTGTGGCAGAGGATATTCAGCAAAGAATCTTTACACGCTCCTCATTTGAATTTATTTATAGATTTCCTAAAATAGTTTATACCGCTTTTGAAAACAGATATCCGCCAGAACTGGCTAACCGCTTTTTTGATACGCTTACTATCCAGAAAGGACTCCCAAAATCGTTATTGGTTTTTGCCCAAGCGCTCATCCAGATCATATTTGGAATTACATTATTATCCTTTTATCATCCGTTTTTCATATTATTTGGTATCCTACTTTTATTATTGATTTACATTGTTTTTCAATATTCCGCACCATTAGGGCTAAAAACAAGTTTAAAAGAATCTAAACACAAATATGAAGTGGCGCACTGGATAGAAGAAGTGGCGAGAAATTCGCCTACTTTTAAACTTAGCGATAGATATTCATTGGCTTCTAACAAAAACGACTCTCTGGTTACAGAGTATTTAAATGCCAGAGAAAGTCATTTTAAAATATTACGCTTACAGTTTTTTAAAATGATAGGGTTTAAGCTGTTGGTTGTAAGCGCATTGCTTATCATCGGCGGTTTATTAGTGGTCAATCAGCAAATGAACATAGGACAGTTTGTAGCAGCAGAAGTCATCGTTATACTTATGGTAAACTCTGTTGAGAAATTAATTCTTCAATTAGAAAGTTTATATGATGTTATTACCGCTTTAGAAAAATTAGGACAGGTAGTTGACCTTGAGCTGGAAGAAGATGACGGCGATATTCAACTTACAGAATACGATGATATTGATATAACGATTAAAAATCTTGACCTTATTTATCCTAAGAGCAGAAATTATGCTTTAAAAAATATAAACATAGACATTAAAAAAGGCGAACATGTCTACATAGATGGTAAAAGTGGTTCTGGTAAAACAACCTTATTAAAGGTATTAACCGGATTAATCTTACCATCAAGCGGCCATCTATTTGTTAACAATCACGATGTTAAACATTTTAAATTAGCTACTTACAGATCACTTGTTGGTCATTCACTATTAGAAGAACTCCCATTTGAAGGCACGATAAGAGAAAACATTAAAATGAATAACCCCATCATTTCAGATGATGATATTGATGATGTTTTAGAAAAATTAAATTTAGCTGATTTTGTTAAGAATCAAGAAAAAGGATTGTCTACTATAATTGGTACAGAGGCACGACACTTGCCTTATACCATTGCTAAAAAAATAATGCTGGCCAGAGCCATTGTGACAAAACCAAAATTTTTAGTCCTCAAAGATCCCCTGGTTGAATTTGAAGACAGAGAAATTAAAAAGATATTAGATTACCTCTTTGATGAGCAACAGCCATGGACCGTCGTAGTGGTGAGTAGAAACAAAAACTGGCGTAAATACTGCCAGCGAATCATTCAATTAGATAATGGTGAAATCGTAAAAAATTAATAATCATGCTTAACATTTCACACGTCAAATTAGGTAAAATTAAAAGGCTGGAAACATCCACAGCGTTTCAATTTGTAGATAAGAAATACAGGTTCTTAAGGTTAGATAGAATTCTGCTTATTTTAACATTAATATTTTTAGTGTTTATGTTTTTACCGTGGACGCAATTTGTCACCGGAACAGGTGAAGTAACCACCTTAAGCCCAGAAAATAGACCTCAAACCATACAATCTGCCATTGCCGGTAGAGTTGAAGAATGGTTTGTAAATGAAGGCGACTACATTGAAAAAGGCGATACCATAGTTCATATTTCTGAAGTAAAAGACAAATTTTTTGACCCGGATTTAATTCAGCGAACCGCTAATCAAGTTGAAGCTAAAAAGCAAACTTTTAATTCTTACACCAGTAAAGTGCAATCGCTCAACTTTCAAATTAATGCACTAAAAGAAACCAGAGATTTAAAGCTTGAACAGGCGCAAAACAAACTAAAGCAAGCACAACTTAAAGTGCAAAGTGATAGTATAGATTTACAGGCAGTAAAAACACAACTTACCATTGCAGAAAGACAGTTTGATCGTTTTAATAAACTCTATAAAGAAGGTTTAAAAGCTTTAACTGATTTAGAAAATAAACGTGTTAAACTACAGGAAAGTCAGGCTAAAAAAATCGCACAAGAAAACAAGCTATTAAGCAGTAAAAATCAAGTCATCAATGCTAGAATAGAAATTTCAAGCATCAAAGCCTCTTATCAGGATAAGATATCTAAAGCCGAAAGCGAGAGGTTTACTGCATTATCCTCAAAATTTGATACAGAAGCAGGCATCAACAAATTAGAAAATGAATTAACTAACTTTAAAGTGAGAAGTGGTCTTAACTACATTACTGCTCCCCAAAATGGTTATATTAATCAAGCTATTCAAAAAGGTATAGGAGAAACATTTAAAGCGGGAGCGCAAATAGTGAGCATAGTACCGGCACAAAACGATTTAGCGGTAGAAACATTTGTGTCACCCAGAGATTTACCTTTAGTTCATGTAGGTGAAGAAGTGAGAATTATTTTTGATGGCTGGCCGGTTATTTTCTTTTCAGGATGGCCTAACTTGTCTTACGGGACCTATGGTGGCGAAGTATTTGCCATAGAAAGAAATATAAGTCCTAACGGGAAATACAGAGTACTGATAAAACCTGATAATGAATTTAAAAAATGGCCTGAAGCTATAAGACCAGGAATGGGATCAAGGACTTTCGCACTCCTGAATAACGTGCCGGTCTGGTATGAAATTTGGCGACAAATCAACGGTTTCCCTCCTGATTATTATCAACCTCAGAAATCAGTTATGGAAAGCCAAAAGAAAAAATAAACAATCAATGAATAGAAGAAAAATCACATTTTGCTTGTTGATTTATATGATTGTTTCGTTTTCATGGGGACAAAGTACTAAGCCTATTAGCAGTGATTCTTTAAGTTTAGAAGAGTTTATAGGTTTTGTAAAAAAATATCATCCTATTGTAAAGCAGGCGGGTTTAGAACTCAGTGAAGCTCAAGCTAAACTCTTAAAAGCAAGAGGCGCTTTTGATCCTAAATTGAGCAGTAATTATAACAGGAAAGACTTTGAAGATAAACGCTATTTTGATTTATTTGACGCAGGATTTAAAATCCCCACCTGGTTTGGTGTTGAATTAAAAGCCGCTTTTGAACAAAATGAAGGCGAGTTTTTAAACCCGCAAAATAATGTGCCTTTAGATGGGCTTTATAAAGCTGGTATTTCTGTGCCTATTGGTCAGGGCTTATTTATCAGCGAAAGAATGGCGACATTAAAACAAGCTAAAATATTAAATGATATTAATGCTATAAAACGCCAAATAATTATTAACCAGCTTATTACCGATGCGATTACAGCATTTATAGAATGGGAGATTGCTTATGATAAAATGAAGCTTTATCAAAATTTTTTAAACAATGCTAAGGTTAGGTTTCAGGGAATCAAATCCAGTGCAGAAGCTGGTGATAGATCTGCTATTGATACTGTTGAAGCTAAAATCATAGTGCAAAACAGGCAGTTGCAATTAGAAAAAGCTAACTTAAAACAAACTAAGAAAAGGCTTCAATTATCAAACTTTCTCTGGATTGATAATTTTATACCCCTTGAAATTAATGACCTATTAGCGCCGGCTGATATTTCTTCCGTTGAACTACAGCAAATTCTGGGAAATAACACGCTATTAGTTCAGGATTTTAATTTAGAAGACCACCCGGCTTTAAGACTGACCAATTTTAAAATTGATCAATTAGAAATCAATAGAAGGCTTAAAGCTGAGCAGTTAAAACCCCAATTAGACCTGGAATACAATTTTTTATCTGAAGACCCTGATTTGGCTAATCGTTATAATACTGATAATTATACTGCTGGCGTCAAATTTAGAATGCCTTTATTTCTGAGGAAGGAAAGAGGAGATTTGAGGTTGGCTAAAATTAAACTTAGAGATGAAAAAATTAATTACGATGTAAAGCAACTTAAATTAGACAACAAGATTCAGGAAGCCGTAGCCACCATTAATTCACTTAGGAGTCAAACTAATATTATAGATGACGCTACGTCAAATTATCAAAGAATGCTTGAAGCTGAAAATAGAAAGTTCGAATTTGGTGAAAGTTCTGTATTTCTGGTCAATACAAGAGAACAAAAGTTGATTAAAGCCAGAATAGATCAAATAAATATAAATGCTGATTTACTTAAAAGCAAGGCTAAGTTATTCAATGTGTTAGCAAAAGAAGTAACTATTGAACAAGAATAAAAACTTATGACAAAATTTTTATAAGTTTGATGCTATGTCTCAGCCTAAAAAAACAATAGCCCATTACATTCCTTCGCCATTTAGTTTAGCTATTATTCTATCCATTAGTGTCATTATATTAGCTATAAGTGTGCAAACCGATAAAGATTCAGGAATAGTAGATGTTTTTCAGTACTGGGTTGATGGCATTTGGAATAGCTCGCTATTAGTATTTGGCTATCAAATGATGCTTATACTGGTTTTAGGTCATGTTTTAGCACTAAGCGGCCCTGTACAAAGGCTTTTAAATCTAATTACCGGTTTTGTCACATCAACAGCTCAGGCAGTAATATTTGTAAGTATATCCTGTATGCTTATCGCCTTCTTTAACTGGGGTTTAGGCCTGATCTTTGGCGCTATTTTAGCGAGGAAAATTGGTGAGAAGTCACAAAAAGAGGATTTCTCAATCAATTATCCTTTAGTTGGGGCTTCAGGTTATGTAGGCTTGTTGGTTTGGCATGGAGGCATCAGTGGCTCAGCGCCTTTAAAAGTGTCAGAAGCCGGTCATTTACGAGAACTTTTGGGAAACAAAGTTATAAATTTACCGGATGTCATCCCGGCAACATCAACCATATTCAGCACTGAAAACCTATTAATTTTTGGGCTGTTTATAATCTTTGTTCCGGCATTACTTTTATTAATTAGCAGAAAAAAATCAGCTGAAAAAATCGATCAGGATTTAAGTTTAAACAAATCTGTTAATACTGAAAAAACATCAAAACCGGAACATCAAGCCTGGTTTTCAAAAGGATTTGGCTTGCTGATTTTAATAGCCTGGTTTTTTGCTTATCAGACGCAGTGGACAGCCGTTACCATAACACCTAATATGCTTAATTTGTTAATGTTAAGCTTAGGACTTCTGTTCCACAAAAACCTTGATGCCTTTTCATCAGCACTTAAAACAGCTATAAAAGGCGCTTCAGGTATTCTTATTCAGTTCCCACTTTATTTTGGAATTATGGGCATCTTAAGCAGCAGTGGCATGATAGAAGCATTTGCCATGCAAATTGCGTCCTGGGCAAACAAAGATACCTTACCTTTATTTACTTTTATAAGTGCCGGTATTGTTAACTTTTTTGTGCCTAGTGGTGGCGGTCAATGGGCTATTCAAGGCCCTATCAATATCATGTCTGCTCAACAATTAGATGTGCCGCTTCATCATCAAATCATGGCCTTTGCTTATGGTGATCAGGTTACAAATATGCTACAACCATTCTGGGCGTTACCCTTACTCGCTATCACGAAATTAAAAGCACAACAAATTTTACCTTACACTGTTGTATTATTTCTTTTAGGAAGTATTTTGTTTATTATAGGCATTTTAATTATCTATTGATGTCAATCATTTTGTAGTTTTGCAGGCTATGTATCAACTTACTGACGATCTTATTTTCCCGCATCCTAAACTGTCTGATGAACATGGTCTTTTAGCTATGGGCGGCGATCTTTCTTCTGAAAGGTTGCTGTTAGCGTATCAGAATGGTATTTTCCCGTGGTTTGATGAGCATTCTCCTATCCTATGGTGGTCTCCAGATCCTAGAATGGTGCTTTTCCCGGCAGATTTAAAGATTTCTAAATCCATGAAAACGCATTTTAATCAAAAACGGTTTAAGGTTACCTATAATAAATCATTTAAAGAAGTCATTGACGCCTGCGCCGGTGTAGATAGAAAGGGTCAGGTAGGCACCTGGATCACCCAAGATATGAAGAAAGCTTATATAGAATTATTTGATAAAGGAATTGCAAAGTCCGTTGAAGTCTGGTCAGGTGATGAGTTAGTAGGCGGTTTGTATGGTGTTCTTTTAAAAGATCAAAAAATTTTTTGCGGTGAAAGTATGTTTGCCACACAAACTGACGCATCTAAATATGGTTTTATAATTTTTGTTAAGAAAATGCAACAAAAAGGCTTAAAACTAATTGATTGTCAAATCTATACAAAACACCTGGAAAGTCTGGGCGCTACTGAAATACCTAGAGACTTTTTCCTTAAATATCTCAAATCAAATCAGGAATTCGATAACTTTAGTTAAATCACGTTTAAAAAGAACATTAATAACAAATTATTTACATAATAATATTACCTTTGTTTTACTTCGAGAGAAGTTTTTCATAATAGATTGGTTAGTTAGATTAAAGTCCCGATAAAATCGGGACTTTTTTCATCTATTCAACCATCAATAAAAAGGTTTTCTTTTTCCCTCTATTTATTAAAACATATTGATCATTAATTAGGTTATCTGCTGATATTTGAAAGTCTAAACCAACTTTTTCTTTGTTAACCGCTACTGAATTTTCTTTTAATGCTCTTCTTGCTTCACCTTTTGAAGCTAAAAATTGAGATTGATCAGCTAAAGCATCAACTATACTTAATGGAAGTGCTGTTTTATCGATCTTAGCTTGGGGAACTCCCTCAAATACAGATAAGAAAGTTTTTTCATCAAGAGCGTTTAAATCATCAAACGTACTTTTCCCGTACAATACCTGACTGGCTTTTTGGGCTTTTTGCAACTCATCGCTACCATGAACCATTAAAGTAACTTCTTCAGCTAATCTTTGCTGAAGCTTCCGTTGACCAGGCGTTTCTGCGTGCTCATTGACAAGGGCATTGATCGTAGTTTCATCTAATAAAGTGAATAATTTTATAAAACGCGCTGCATCTTCATCAATGGTATTGATCCAATACTGATAAAAAGCATAAGGCGTTGTTTTATTAGCATCTAACCAGATATTCCCCTGTTCAGATTTTCCAAACTTTTGACCATCAGCTTTTGTCACTAATGGCGAGGTAAGTGCATAGCCTTTAGTTTGATCAATGCGGCGTAATAATTCAGTCCCTGTAGTGATGTTGCCCCATTGATCGCTACCACCCATTTGCAAAGAACAGTTGTATTTACGATTGAGATGTAAAAAATCGTAAGCTTGAATCAGTTGATAAGTAAACTCTGTAAAACTCATTCCTTCGCTGGTTTCTAAAGATAATCTGTTTTTTACAGAATCTTTAGCCATCATGTAATTAACCGTAATATGTTTACCTATATCCCTGATAAAACCTATAAAACTAATATCTTTCATCCAGTCATAATTATTGACTAGTATGGCATGATTGGACTTGCTCGTGTCAAAATCTAGAAAGCGGGAAAGCTGCTCTTTAATCGCATCCTGATTTCTTCTTAGCGTGTTTTCGTCAAGCAATTGCCTCTCTTTGCTCTTACCAGATGGATCTCCTATTAATCCTGTAGCACCACCTACTAATGCAATAGGCTGATGACCAGCTAATTGAAAGTGCTTAAGCAACATAATACCTACCAGATTACCTATGTGTAAAGAATCTGAAGTGGGATCAAACCCGATGTAGGCCTGTCTCATTTTTTCACGGCAATGTACCTGTGTTTCCGGAATTGCCTGATGTAACATCCCGCGCCATTCTAGCTCTTCTATAAAATCTAATTCCATAAAATCTTGTAAATTTTCGGCAAATATATTATAATCACAACTAACGAATGATTATATTTAAACTATGATAGCAGTTACCGGATCAACAGGCTTAGTCGGCACCCATTTACTGGCTCACCTGGCAGAATCGACTCAAGCGGTTAAGGCTTTTTATAGAACCTCAACTAAAAAAGATCAAGCTTTGCGCGTTATAAGCGATGTTTATGGTGATGATGTAAAGCAATCTGTAGCTGATATGCAGTGGGTTCTGATTGACATACTCGATATTACAGCATTATCAACTCATCTAACCGATGTAGATCAAATTTACCATTGTGCCGGTAAAATCAGCAATAAACCGGCTGAAATAAAAATGACCCGTAAAATCAATATTGAGGGAACAGCAAATATTATGAATATGGCGCTAAAGTTAGGTGTCCAAAAAGTATGTCATGTGAGCTCTGTAGCTGCATTAGGTCATAATGAAAACGGCATGATAGATGAAGATGCTGTGAGAGATAACAACAAATCTGTCAGTAATTACAGCATTGCTAAATATGGGGCAGAAATGGAAGCCTGGCGCTGCGCTCAGGAAGGCTTAAATGTGACCATCGTTAACCCGGGAATAATTATAGGTGAAGGTTTTTATGAGACCGGTAGTGGTCAACTGCTAAATATGGTCAAATCTAAAACCAACTTTTATGTTGATAAAGTTGGCGGTTTTGTTGATGTAAAAGATGTCGTAAAAGCCATGATTAAACTGATGCAACAAGAAGCTTTTAACAGTCGATTTATACTGGTTGCAGAAAATTTATCTTTTAAAGAAGTGATGCGGAAATTAGCAGGTCATTTAGGTCAAAAACCACCAAAATTTAAACTAAGCAAAATAATTTTATATATAGTTTTATTATCAGAATTAATCTTGGGATTACTAAAAATTAAAAAACGTCTTTTAACCAGGCAAATGATTAACGAATTACACAGTAAGACCTATTACGATAATGAAAAAATCAAAGCAACTATAAACTTTCAATTCACACCCATTGATGAAACCCTCAAACGGGTAGCTAAACATTTAGCGCTTTAAGAGTAATGTTATCAGCCACAATTTTATTGACTTCTTGCAGAAAGGCTTCATCTTTAGAGGAAAAAGCATTTTTTTGATGTGAATCTATATCAATCTGACCTATATTTTCTCCGTTGATGAAAATAGGCATGACTAACTCAGACTTTGTATAAATGTTACAGGCGATATAATTGTTCTGAGTATTAACATCATCTACACGAAAATTTTTATCAGACTCAGCTACCTGACCACAAATCCCTTTGCCAAATGGAATTTCTGTGTGTTCCGTAGGTTCTCCTGCAAAAGCTTTTAAAATTAACTTTGGTTCTGTTTTATGATGAAAATAAAAGCCTACCCAATCGTAATGCGCGAAATTATTTTTTAAATAGGCACAGATTAATTGAAGCGCTTGGGGCTTTGTTTGTTTTAAAAACAGATTTTTTATGTATTCTAAGTGGGCTGATGTGTCCATGTATTAATCATATTTGCCGCAAAAATAAACATAGCAAGCCTTAAATTATTTCAATCCTCATATAAATTTATATCTATTAAGAAAGATAAATATCTCTAGGACATAAAGCTTGTTTATAGATTAAGCTCAAATATGGTAAATAATACTAAATACTTTTCTAAATAAGTGATTATATTTGTCTAAACTATTATAATTGCGGGCATTCCTAAAAAAAAATAAAGCAGTCATTAAGTTTCTAATCATTTTTTTTGGAAGCTATATTGTGCTTACCATTTTTTATCAGCTTTACCTGACCTACTTAAGCTCTCCTGATTACTATCCCGATTATTTAACAAATGTAGTTGCGCATCAAAGTGAAGAACTTATAGCCGCATTTGGGCATGAGACCTATATCGCTAAAACACCTTCAGATGAATCTATGTCTATTGCTATAGGTCAGCAATATATTATAAGGGTCGTTGAAGGCTGTAACTCTATGAGCGTTTTAATAATGTTTTTATCTTTTATTCTGGCATTTCATGCCAAATGGAAGGCTACGTTGCTCTATATATTAGCCGGTTCTGCAGTCATTTACGTGTTAAATGTATTTCGAATTGCCCTAATCGCTATTGGTATACATGAAATACCACAGCATAAAGACCTACTACACGATATTTTTTTCCCTTTGTTTATTTATGGGGTGGTGTTTTTACTTTGGGTGGTGTGGGTAAAATATTATCAGAAAACTATACAAGTTGGAAAAAGGAATTAAAATTAGCGCCATCATATTTACGGTATTAGGCTTAATAAGCATCCGTATGTACGAAGTAGATCTGTTTTACGATCCATTTATTCAATTTTACAACGCCTATTACCATGATCTTAAGCCTCCTCAAGTAGATTTTAGCGCTTTAGTGTTAAATATATCAGCCAGATATTGGTTAAATTCAATACTATCTATAGGATTGATTTATGTGTTATTTAGAAAAAGAAGTGTATTTAGATTCAGTTTGTTCTTCTATGTATCTGCTTTTGTAGTACTGTTGATCATTTTCTGGATAATAAACATTAATTTAAAGCCTGATTTATATCTTACTTTCTTTTACGTTAGACGATTTCTTATACAACCTATATTTATTTTATTACTGCTCCCTGCTTTTTACTATCAAAGGCTTAACCGGAATTAATAAAACGATTGCCTTAGGCACTTGCTTAATATTAGTATTCATTCATTTCCTCTGCGAACTTGGCGTCTCCCGAATAGTCGGGACAAGTTTTGCGGTTATTTATTTTCACCGCAGACCTGCCTGACCGGCCGGCAGGGACGCAGTGAACGCAAAGATTTATGATTTTACTACAAAAAAAAATATAAAACATTATGAATCAACATTCCTTGTTTTTTACCTGCCAGCCGCAGGATGGTTCGATATTCTTCTTTATGAATAACGAACCTTCCTAACCGGTAAGGCGTGGGTTAGAGGGCTTCTACCGCTTCAACGTAAAATGCCCCGTAAACACCCGACCATCTTCGCGTTCTACTCTAAACCAATAATCATTTGAAGGCAGAGCATTACCATTAAAGGTGCCATCCCAGCCATTTCCTCCGGGATTAATATCAGCAACCAATTTGCCGTATCGGTCAAAGATGTAAATCTTAGTAAAAATTTCCTGCCTGGAATTGATAATTTGCCAGCGATCATTAATACCATCGCCATTTGGGGTGAAAAATTGTGGATAATCCAGTAAATAGACGCGCCTCAGTGTTTCTCCACAGCCGTTTTTATCTCGGATATAAACCAAATATTCGTATTCAGAAAGATTATCGAAAACATTAGAATCCTGGTAGTTGATGCCATCAATAGAATACTCATAATCGCCGTTGCCTTCAACAAAAATAGTGATAGAATTGTTGTTTTGCGACCAATCTACCACGGTAATATCACTTATGGTGGCCTGATTTGAGGCAAAAACTTCGAAGCTTTTTGTAGACTCACAACTTAACTCCGGGTAATTTATAAAAGTTGTAACCTCATAATTGCCGGGTTCGGTAATGCTTATTGACGAGAAAGTTTCGCCCGTTGACCATAAATACTCATCAAAATTTTCGTTTACTGAAACAAGGATAGGTTCATTTTCACATAACACAATCTCATCTTCAATGTCAATAACGGGCGTTTCTAAAACTTCAATATCAAAAACGGTGGTTGTAAAACATTCTGCTACGTTGTTGTTTTCTAAACGCACATAAATGCTTTGCGGATTATTTTCATTGACATAATTTTCTTCAATTGGATTTAAATTGTTTTCAGCATCGGAAAGGGTTTTGTGGTATGAAATGGTATTTTCAGTCTCGGATAATCCGTTTAAAACTGTTTCATTTTGAAGGCTAACATCAAATGTTTCAATCCCATCATTGTCAGCATCGCATAAAAACAGATTTTCAGGTTGATTGGCGACAGGCAGAAAATCTATGCCCAATTCAAAAGAAGTAATTCCAAAACAATTATTGAGGTTACTGCTGTCGGTTACCCTTATCCAAATATTTTGAGGCAATTGAGAGTTTTCAAAGTTGCTTGGGTCGGGAATTGGGTTTAAATCTGATTCCGCATCACTCAATGAAGTATGGTAACTGATAAGCAAATTATCTTGTTCTAAATCGCCTAGCGTTTCGTCTTCGATTAAAGTTAAATCAAAGTTTGCAATATCATCTTCATCACTATCACAGACTCTTAATTCACCAGGATTATTTAATTCCGGTATAGGAACAGCTCGGAGAAGTAATTCAAAAATCTGCCCGCAATTTGTTGAGTTGTCAAAAGCATAAACATAAATGGTTTGTTCATTTTCAATTTCGTTTTGATACGGTGAACTCAATGGATTAGATTGCGTACTTGCATCACTAAATGAGGTATGAAAACTAATACTTATTTCAGGAAAGTTATCAGCATAATCATCTATGATGTTTTGAAAATTAAAATCTTCTACAAACCCGTCATTGTTGTTGTCGCATCGTTCAAGGCTTGTGGGCAGTAGGTTGTCATTGACGGTGTTTACAAGCAAATCAAAATTGGTAAATGAGACACAACCGCTGTTGTTAGCTTCCGCCCGAACAAAAATAGTTTGTGGGTTTTCTGTATTTTGAAAGTTTTCAGGTAATGCATTCACAGCATTTTCTGCATCCGATTGTGTAAGATAAAAACTGATGTCTGCCAATTCCGGGGTATCGTAAAAAGACGGAATTGTTGAATTTAAATCCCAGGTTTGAACAGCATCGTTGTCATCATCCGCGCATTGTTCAATCGGGGGAATGTTTTCCGGCGGCGTGATCACCGGAGCTAATAAAATTTCATAATTAAAACTGCCAATTTCAACACAATTTGAGGCATTATTGACAAGGCGAACCCAAATTTCTTGGGGGTTGCTTATGCTTAAAAATGTTTCTGGATTTGGAATGGGGTTTTGCCCGGAAGCCGCTTCTGACTGAGACAAGTGATAACTTATGCTGTAATCGCCCGGGTCTGTATTACCAAAAATAAAGGGCTCTTGTTCAGTTAAATCCATCTCAACGTTTATCCCATCTAAACTGGCTTCACATTTTTCTAAATCGGTTAAGTCAAATGGAATAAAATCAACTGGCACAACTTCAATAGTTATCGATTGAATATTTTCACAACCCGTTTCGTCATCTGTCGCCAGAACATAAATGGTTTGGACTGGCGTTTGCGTATTTTGATAATCGTCTGGATTAGGAATGGGATTCGTATTGTTTTGAGCATTAGTTAGTGTCTCAAAATACTGAAAACTAAAGCCGTTGGTATCGGTCAAAATCGACTCTTCTGCGAGTGGAAGAAAAAATTCAGCAATCCCATCGTTATTGGTATCACATACCGCATTGGTTGGTACGGCTTGTAAATCCGGAACGGGATTGACGATGACATCAAAATTTGTTATCGAAAAACAGCCGGTTTCATTATCAGTGACCCGCACAAAAATGCTTTGCCCTGTTGATGGAAAAGCGGTTGGGTTACCAATGTCATCGACATCATTTTCAGCATCGGATTGCGAGGTGTAAAATTGGATTTGGTGTTCAGTTGGATTGAGGCCATTGAGAATGGTGGAATTATTTGCTGTTAAATCAAAAACTTCCTGGCCGTTTTCATCTTCATCACAGGCTGCTATCGTTGGGATGTTTGATGGTTCAGCAATGACGGGCAGTAAATCAACTTGTAATTCTAATTCGGTAAAAGACACGCAACCGTTATTAAGGTCTGAGACCCGAACAAACAAAATTTGCGAAAAGGCTGTTTCATTGGTGTATGGACTGGATAGACCAGTAGTGATGGTCAAATCTTCTGCCTCGGCCTGGGTGAGGAAAAATTGAACGTCGTAGTTGGGGTCGCCACCTGTGATCTCCGGGATGACGGCGTTAAGGTCGAAGGTGTCAAAACCATTTTGCTCCTCAGACAAATCGCATTGGGCAAAAATGGCGGGTTCTGTGATACTGGGATTTTCGAGGACTTCAATAGTTATCGATTGAATATTTTGACAACCTGTAACATCATCTGTCGCCAAGACATAAATGGTTTGGACTGGCGTTTGTGTATTTTGATAATTATCGGGATTTGGGATAGGGTTCGTGTTGTTTTGGGCATCAGTCAACGTTTCAAAATATTCAAAACTAAAGCCGTTGGTATCGGTCAAAATCGACTCTTCTGCGAGTGGAAGAAAAAATTCAGCAATCCCATCGTTATTGGTATCACATACCGCATTGGTTGGTACGGCTTGTAAATCCGGAACGGGATTGACGATGACATCAAAATTTGTTATCGAAAAACAGCCGGTTTCATTATCAGTGACCCGCACAAAAATGCTTTGCCCTGTTGATGGAAAAGCGGTTGGGTTACCAATGTCATCGACATCATTTTCAGCATCGGATTGCGAGGTGTAAAATTGGATTTGGTGTTCAGTTGGATTGAGGCCATTGAGAATGGTGGAATTATTTGCTGTTAAATCAAAAACTTCCTGGCCGTTTTCATCTTCATCACAGGCTGCTATCGTTGGGATGTTTGATGGTTCAGCAATGACGGGCAGTAAATCAACTTGTAATTCTAATTCGGTAAAAGACACGCAACCGTTATTAAGGTCTGTGACCCGGACAAACAAAATTTGTGAAAAGGCTGTTTCATTGGTGTATGGACTGGATAGACCATTTGTGATGGTCAAATCTTCGGCCTCGGCCTGGGTGAGAAAAAATTGAACATCGTAGTCAGGATTATTGTTGGTGATTTCAGGGATTTTGGAAGTTAAATCAAAATTAGCAAAACCCGATTGATCACTTGTGGTATCGCATTTGGATAAAGATGTTGGGTCATTGATTTGTGGCGGAATAAGTGTTTCAAGCATAAAAGAACCCACAACAAAGCATTCCGCATTAGATTGACGAATAAAAATCGTTTCTAAAGCATTGGTTGGCGTATAGTTTTGTGGATCAGCAATAGGGTTTACATTATTTTCGGCTGCATTTTGAGATAAATGAAATGTTAACGTTTCATCAGGATTAGGCGTTGCTGTAAAAGCATCTTCCAAATTATAAAGCACCTCTGATAAATTGGCACATTGGGACAAATCCTGAACGGCGATAGGCTCCGGTGATGATAATAAATTAAGCTCTTGCTCAAAGCTGTTGTTAAGGATATTATTTTCATTTACAGGATTACTGCCATCAGCCAGTGTGTTGACTTTGACGATTAAAGTTGTATCATCCGGAATATCGGTAGGAATTGTAATATCTAAAAACTGCGTTTCACTGCCATCGATGGGAATAGGGTTTTGGGTAAAAAAGGTCTCCAAAAACACCTCATCGCCGTTGCTGTCTAACACAAAAAAAGAAATGGGCGTATTGGCAGGCAGAATATCGCTGGATTCCAAATTACTGACTTGGGTTTCTATGGTAAAATCACGTTCATCACAGTCTCCGGTTCCGGGAAAGGCAAGTAATTCTACCTGAGCATCCGGCAACTCGGAGCGGATGACAGTGACGACGTTTTGGATAAAGCGATTGAAACCAGATGTAAATGTTAAACTAGCTTCCGTATCACCGACATTGACAAAATTAGAAATATCAAATACATCCAAATCCATATTCCATAAATCGGTTGCCCCTGTATAGGTATTTGTACCGTTAAAGGGATTATTAATAGGATTTAATGGCGGATCACTTAACAGATTATCATTAAAAGAAATACTTTCATTAAAAAAAATAAATGGGTTTCCATTCCAGGCCAAAAAACCCAAACGAGCATTTTGGGTATCCACAACATTTAGGTTTCCTATATCTATTGTAGCGGTAG
>JAVLBJ010000002.1:0-5798 GCA_031581455.1 Psychroflexus sp.
ACCTTTGACCTTCCCTAAATAACGTTGACCGTTTTGGTTATTATTCATCTTTAATATTAGAATTATCTTGTATTTGAGATTAAAAAATTATATTTGCAGTCCGTTAATTTTAGATGTTAGAATTGAGATTTTTGAAATTTATAATTCAAAATCCAAAATCCAAAATTCTTAATTTAAATAGGCCTCGTGGCGCAACTGAATAGCGCATCTGATTACGGCTCAGAAGGTTGCAGGTTTGAATCCTGCCGAGGTCACGATAAGCACAAAACCACCCTGACATTTTTGTCAGGGTGGTTTTTATTTTTAGACCAAAGTCAAAAGCTGCAAGCTTTTGTAAGTGCAGGATTAAAATAAAAATCAAATTTCGGCAATTTTGCCGAAATGGTTTTGTATTTCCAGGAGAGAACGCAATCAGGATCATGAAATAATCCTGCCTAACTTATGTGTCAAATGCCCAAAGCATTTGTAAACGGATAAAAACAAAAAAGCATCCCCGCTTTAAGGGGATGAACTTTCTATTTTCACCTGGGAGCTTTGTCAGGATCATGAAATAATCCTGCCTAACAGATGTGTCAAATGCCTAAAGCATTTATAAATATGATCGATTTTTAACAACAAGGTAGACTTGTGCTAAGTTTATCAAAGTAATCGTAATGTAGCTTTAACAGAGAGGTTATTTTAACCTGATTTTTTGGGTAGAATTCTATAGATGGGGTATTGTAAATGTGCCTTTTCATAGAGCGGTGTTCGCTTGTAGATCCATAGTAATTGCGCGTAGGCATCCTTACTAAATGCAGGTTCATTAGCTTTTTTAGTCTCGAAATCTTTTTTTATCCCAGGATGCTCTTCTAAAAATGAAACCGCATAATCCTCGAACACATAAGGGGAAAAGCCTTCTTTACGTTGTAGAATACTATCAAAGAAGTTCCAGTTGAAGAACGAATCTTTTAACTCGGGTTCCAGGACTTCCAGAAGGTACTTTCTAGCCTTTTGATCCGTTGGTATAAGAAGATCCCCTTTGCTGAAGGTTTTTTCGACGATCGATGCATTGACCCTGGTATCAAAATGAAGATAATGACCTTCATAAGCGGAACGAGAAGTCTCATATTCAGCGATCCTGTAACTTTCAACCTTGATAAGGCTATCCTTTTTCAGGTTTTGCATCTTAACCTGATTCGTTTTTAATCTGTTGATTACTCTTTGCCATGCTTTTGGGATTACGTAGTAAGCAGGTATCAACAGGGAATCATTGGCCTTCAGATGATCATAATAGGGAACGTTCTTTTCGAAAGGTCTGGACTGGTAGTATTTTAAACGCGGCTGACCGGTGATACTACTGGTTATCGTATCAGCTTCATAACCTTTAAAATCAAGGGTTTCATATTGTGTCGAATCAATTTGGTGATCAAATCCATAATATTCATCGGCTTGAAAGTCATCAAAATTGGAGGCTCTCAGGGATTTGATTCGATCCCGTTCCCGAGCGGATAGCTCAATAATACTTTCTAACATGGCCTTTGTTGAATTCACGCGTTTTGGATAAGGTTTCAGCATGTGGGTTTCTATTAGCAAACCAAGGGTATTCCATAAGGCGGTATATCCGGTGGAATAGCGCGGCGAATCTACGAACTGGCTGAACCCTTCTTCCGGCGTTCTGCCAAAAACATTGACATAAGGCGTGATAAGCAGGTCTTTTTCTCGGATAGACCTTTCCAATTGAGGCTTGAATGTTTTATCGATATATTCACCCATTTGATGCCCTAACCGATCGTGCTGTGTAAGCAGATGCGTCAAAGTATATTGATAATCCGCACCATTAGACACGTGGGTTTCCACATAAACATCGGGGTCCAGATCGTGATAGATATTCGCAAAAGCGCGCATATTATCCGTATCCATTTTGATGAAGTCCCGATTCAGGTCATAGTTCAGGGCATTACCGCGAAATCCATAAGCTTCAGGACCATTTTGGTTGGCCCTGCTGGTAGAATTCCTGTTGACCATACCGCCCAGATTATAACTCGGGATAATATGTAAGACCACATCATCCGGTAGCTTGAATTCCCCATTGATGAGGTCTTTGATCAGCAACATGCTGGCATCAATACCATCGGGTTCACCGGGATGAATGCCATTGTTGATCAGCAGTTGGAGGTCGTTTTCATTTTTCGGGTCGTTGCTATAAGTCGCTACATGTAATGCTAAGCCGCTATCGGTTATGCCATGTTCAGAGATCTTCAGCTTATCAGAATGTTGATCGGCGGCCTTATAAAACGCCATCATTTCAGAATAAGTAGAAGTGGACTTGCCATTGGATTTTTCAAAAGCAATCTTAATGTTGAATGCTTTGTTGGTTTCAGGTTCTTCGCTATGGCATCCTATCATTGTTATCAGCAACAGGATCAAATAGATAAAATTAATGTTTTTCATATTTTCCTAAAACCTAAAAATACAAGTTATTTTTGGACTTAACTTATAGGGAGATCGATATATAGTTTGTAAATTTGATTAAGCTAACTTTGTATAAGTTTTTTTGCTATCTATTATTTTCACCACAGACCTGCATGACTGGCCGACAGGGGAACAAAGGACTCAGAGAGATATAATTATAAAGAATGGCAAAATTATTTTAATTGATCACTATGAAGGTAACTGAAATTTAATTTGAAAATGAAAAAATAGGTATAACAACGGATGATGGTAGAGAAGCATCCATGCCACTGTAATGGTTTCCAGGATTGGCCAATGCCACTCAGCAACAAAGATATAATTACGAACTTTCACCCTTAGGCATTCATTGGGAGGAATTGGATGAAGATCTTAGTTTTGAAGGTTTTTTTAAGATCAACAAAAATCATCAAAAAGTTTGATTTAACGAAGTTTTGCCATTCATAGTTCAGGATTAAGATCACAAAGCCTTAATTTTAAGAAAATAAAAAATTATGGCAGTAAAAGAAGAAATATTAAAATCCAGTGGAATGATCATCGCCAAGGATATTGCCCAAAAAACAGGTAAGAAAGTCTATGACCGTAAAGGAAGTATCGCTTTAATATTTAGTGCATTGGCGATGACAGCATTAGCCTATTATATCACCAATGTGCGAGATGCAGATGACAATTAATGCGATCTAAAATGTACTTTTGATGTTCTTTATCAGCTAAAAGCCGTATATTTATAAAAACTAAGTTTATGAGGGATCAACGCGTTTTTAGCACCAAATCCAATATCGAGTCCGTAGGAATTCAAAAAGCCTTAAAAGCAAAGGATATCGACTTTGATGTAATAGATAAGACAGATTCTGCTTATGCATCGCTCTTGGGTAGTATTGATATTTTTGTAGCGGAGAGGGATCAGTCAAATGCTGAGCAAGTTATCAAGGATTACTTTAAAGACTAATCTCCAGTTTGCTTTGTCAAGATAATTTCAATTGCCGATCATGAGCTTATCTTATTGGGAACAAAACACTTGGTTCAACAATATTGATTTCTGTATCATCGGTTCCGGTATCGTTGGATTGAATTGTGCTTTAGCACTAAGAAAGGATCACCCAAACGCCAAGATCCTTGTTTTGGAAAAAGGTCAGCTTCCACAAGGTGCCAGTTCTAAAAATGCCGGTTTTGCCTGTTTTGGAAGCATGAGCGAACTTCTTTCCGATCTATCGCATCATAGCGAATCGGAAATAGCTCAACTGGTTCAACAGCGTTATGAGGGACTCCAACTTTTACGTCAGAACTTAGGCGATAAAGCCATCGATTATAAACGATATGGCGGTTATGAGATCTTCCTTAACAAAAACGAAGCTTTATTTCAGAAATGTCTTCAACATGTAAAGGATATCAATGCACTTCTTCATCACATTTTTCAAGCTGATGTTTTTCAAATTAAAGAACAAAGATTCGGATTTAAGAACAGTTTGTCACAAATGATCGTCAATCCATTTGAAGCACAGATTGATACAGGGATGATGATGCGTAGCTTACTTCAAAAAGCGCAATCAAATGGCATTCTGGTATTGAATGTGGCCAATGTCATTTCCTTTTCCACGGATCAGAACGCGGTTCATATAGAGTTAGATAACTCAAGTTTCAAGACCAAAGAGCTCTTTATCGCCACGAATGCTTTTGCACAAGAATTGTTGGAAGTTGATGTCAAGCCTTATAGAAATCAGGTCATCATCACCGAGCCGATCAGGGATTTATCTATCAATGGCACTTTTCATCTTGATCAGGGCTATTATTACTTTAGGAACATCCATAATCGAATATTACTTGGCGGTGGCCGGCACTTAGATCCGGAAAGGGAATCAACTACTGACTTTGGTCTTACCGATACCATTCAGCATCAATTGGAAAACCTACTGCATGAAGTTATATTACCTGATCAACCCGTAAATATCGCGCATCGTTGGAGTGGTATCTTAGCATCGGGTTCCCAAAAAAAGCCTATTGTCAAATCAATTGATGATCGCGTTCATTGTGCGGTAAGACTAGGCGGAATGGGCGTAGCCATAGGCAGTGAAATCGGTAGGCGATTAGCTGATCTGTCCCATAAATCTTAATAAAAGATTTTATCTAACTTAAATATTTTCCCTATATTAGTTCAAAATCATAATTGCAATTATGCAACTTACCTATTTAGCTGATTTTTATACGCAAATGCGTATGTTGCGCGAAACCAGATATTCCATCGTCAATGAAATATTAGCTAAAAAACCAATAAGCAATGAATACCTTCATCAACTGGATAAAATAGAAAAGCAGCTTCAATCTATTCTTCAGCTTGACGGGTTTTACCAATTAAAAACACATGATGACGATCCTATTTCTCTAGAGCTTGATTACGAATTAAGCGAATTAAAAAAAGACCGACTTTTTTTAGATGATGGTCAACAAGGCTTAGAAGATTATTTATCGTCTATTCATTATGAATTTCAAAAGGAACTAAAAAAGGCTAAACAGTTTTTAAGCAACCGACAATTTGATCATTTTATTACAGATCGCGATGGCACAGTAGCTAATTATTGCGGCAGATATCAGAGTTCTATACAGGCGATATATAATGCGATTTACTTAACCAGGTTTGCTGAAAAAATCCCCGGGAAAAGTGTGATTTTAACATCAGCACCGCTTTGTCGTATAGGTTTGGTAGAAATTTCTGTTCAGCCGGAAGATCAATTTGTACTCGCCGGCTCAAAAGGCAGAGAGTTACAAGATGAAAAAGGGCATCAATATCATTACCCCATTGATAAAAAACAGCAGGAAAAACTGGACGAGTTGAACCAAGCTATTGAAAAACTGCTGGAAAAGCCCGAATTTTCGCCATTTCGCTATATCGGTTCCGGTTTACAATACAAGTTCGGGCAAACTACACTGGCGCGTCAGGATAAGAACCGTTCCATACCTGAGTCCAGGTCGCTTGATCTAAAAGAAAAAGTACAAAAACTGATCCTCGAAACGGATCCACAACATGAACATTTTCGGCTGGAAGATACGGGAAAAGACCTGGAGATCATGCTCACCATAAGTGAGAACGACCAGGTTGAGGATTTCAATAAAGGACACGGCGTGAAGTTCATCGCGCAAAAGCTGAAATTACCGATGAAAGAAAAAAACGTCCTGATCTGTGGCGATACGGCATCTGACCTACCGATGTTAACAGCCGCAAAAGAAATGGGAGCGCACGTCACCTGCATTTTTGTTACTACCGATACGGAATTGCAAAAAGAGGTAACCCGATGTTGTGAAGATGCACTTATCGTTTCCTCGCCGGATGTGCTCGTATCCTTACTTTATCATTA
>JAVLBJ010000002.1:5898-11213 GCA_031581455.1 Psychroflexus sp.
TTTCACGAAACCGAAAAAACCAATATCGATTGAGACTAATAGGCTAAAAATTGATAATTTTACAAAAATCAAAACCATGAACAAATTACTTTTGGGCATCAGTCTTGTCGCATTGATAAGCTGTAATAATGATAAAAAAGAAGCAAAATTGGATTATCCTGATACGAAAAAAGTAGATACCATAGATAATTACTTTGGTACAGAAGTGAGAGACCCTTACCGCTGGCTGGAAGATGACCGCAGTAGCGAAACGGAAGAATGGGTAACACGTCAAAACCAAACCACCTTTGATTATCTGGAAAAAATACCCTATCGTCAGGCGATAGAAGATAGATTAACGGAGATATGGAACTATGAAAAGCGTGGTGCGCCTTTTGATGAAGGTGATTTTACTTACTTTTATAAGAACGATGGACTTCAGGACCAGTCGGTTCTATACCGCTATGAAAAAGGAAGTTCCGCTAAGGAGGCACAGGTATTTCTTGATCCGAACAAGTTTAGCGAGGATGGCACGATCTCATTAGCGGGCACGAGCTTTACGGAAGACGGTTCGCTTTTAGCCTACTCTATATCCGAAGGTGGCAGCGACTGGCGAAAGGTCATCGTTATGGATACGAAAACCCGGGAAAAAGTAGGCGAAACCCTGAAAAATGTAAAGTTCAGTGGCATTTCCTGGAAAGGGAATGAAGGCTTTTACTATTCCAGTTATGAAAAACCGGAAGGCAGCGAGTTATCCGCTAAAACCGATCAGCATCTGTTGTACTATCATCAATTAGGAACCCCGCAAACCGAAGATCAGCTCATCTTTGGAGGTACGGAAGAAGAAAAAAATCGATATGTTGGCGGTTATGTCACTCAGGATGACAAATATTTGATGATATCGGCATCGGTTTCTACTACGGGTAATAAATTATATATCAAGGACTTGTCAAAGAAAAATGCGCCGATCCGTCCGGTGGTAGATGATTATGAAAGCGATAATTATGTACTTCATAATGAAGGCGATAAATTGTTCATCGCCACTAATCGGAATGCGCCTAATCGCAAGCTTGTTACTGTTGATGCACAGGATCCGCAGCCGGATAATTGGAAAGATGTGATCCCTGAACAAGAAAACGTGCTCAACGTTTCAAAAGGCGGCGGTTATTTTTTTGCGGAGTATATGGTAGATGCGATATCAGAGGTCAGGCAATTCGACCTTAAAGGAAATCTGGTACGTCAAGTTGAGCTGCCGGGAATCGGTACAGTGAGCGGTTTTGGTACGAAGATGGAAGAAGAGGAGCTTTACTATTCGTTTACCAATTATAAAACACCATCAAGTATCTATAAATACGATATCGAGAGTGGTGAAACAGAACGCTTCTATCAGCCAAAAGTAGATTTTGATAGTGAGAAGTACATTAGCCGACAGGTGTTTTATAAATCTAAAGACGGTACGAAGATCCCGATGATCATCACACACAAAGAAGGAATTGAGCTTGATGGTAAAAACCCAACTTTGCTTTATGGCTATGGCGGTTTTAATATATCGATCACGCCATCCTTTAGTACCGCCAACATTATCTGGTTAGAACAAGGCGGCGTCTATGCGGTACCTAATATTCGTGGTGGCGGTGAATACGGAGAAGAATGGCATAAGGCCGGCACGAAAATGAACAAACAAAACGTATTTGATGATTTTATCGCGGCGGCAGAATATCTGATCGATCAGAACTACACATCATCCGATCGTTTAGCTATAGAAGGCAGGTCGAACGGCGGACTGTTAGTAGGCGCGACTATGACGCAACGACCGGATCTTATGGAAGTCGCTTTGCCCGGAGTTGGTGTCCTGGATATGCTGCGTTACCATAAGTTTACCGCTGGCGCCGGTTGGGCTTACGATTATGGCACATCAGATGATAGCAAGGAAATGTTTGAATATCTACGCGATTATTCTCCGGTACATAATGTAGATAAAGGAACGGACTATCCGGCCACGCTGATTACCACAGCCGATCACGATGATAGAGTAGTGCCGGCGCACAGCTTTAAGTTCGCCGCTCAGCTTCAAGCCAAGCATACGGGCGATGACCCTGTGATGATTCGTATAGAAACGGATTCCGGCCACGGCGCCGGGAAACCCACTTCCAAGGTGATAGAAGAAAACGCGGATGTTTTTGCGTTCACCTTCTTTAATATGGGCTTTGAGAAGTTGCCAAATTCGCTGAAAAAAGCTAGCAACTAATTAGTTATTTTTGATCATCTACCACAAAAAACCCCGAAATTTTCGGGGTTTTGCAGTCTTTAAAATTCTTAATTTATTTTAGAACTTCCTGAACTTTATCCGCAGCTTCCTGGAATAGTACGGCACTTTCTACGGCTAATCCAGAAGAATCAATTAGTTCCTTAGCTTGTTCGGCGTTAGTGCCTTGTAATCTAACAATAATGGGTACATCAATTTTATCGCCTAAGTTTTTATAAGCTTCTACAATACCTTCAGCTACGCGATCACAACGCACAATACCACCAAAAATATTGATGAGAATAGCATCAACACGTTCATCTTTTAAGATCAATCGGAAAGCTTCTTCTACTCGTTTAGCATCAGCCGTTCCACCTACATCTAAAAAGTTGGCCGGTTCGCCACCTGCTTGTTTGATCAAATCCATGGTAGCCATCGCTAATCCGGCACCGTTGACCATACAACCTACATTTCCATCAAGGTTGACATAGCTCAGTCCAGCTTTTTTAGCTTCTACTTCTGTTGGGTCTTCTTCACGGGTGTCGCGCATAGCCGCGTAATCTTTATGTCTAAAAAGTGCAGAGTCGTCTAAGCTTACCTTGGCATCAACCGCCATAATTTGATCGTCGCTGGTTTTTAACACGGGATTGATTTCAAATAACGATGAATCAGACTCATCGTAAGCAGTATAAAGCGCTAAGGCAAATTTGACCATTTCCTTAAAAGCTTTTCCTTCTAAACCCAAGTTAAAAGCTATTCTCCTTGCTTGGTAAGGCATTAATCCTACACATGGATCAATACTTTCCGTAAATATTTTATCCGGTGTTTTTTCAGCTACTGTCTCGATGTCTACGCCACCTTCAGGTGAATACATAATCATATTACGCGCATTAGCTCTATCCATCAAAACCGACATGTAGTATTCTTCAGTTTCGCTATCTCCTGGATAGTAGGCATCTTCAGTCACAAAAATCTGATGAACTTTTTTACCTTCTTTTGAAGTTTGCGGTGTCACAAGATTCATTCCTAATATATCACCTGCTAACTGTTCAACTTCCTTAAGGTTTTTCGCCAGCTTTACGCCGCCGCCTTTACCTCGGCCACCTGCGTGAACCTGTGCTTTAATGACATGCCAGCCGGTACCGGTTTCTTCAGTGAGTTTTTTTGCTTCTTCAACGGCTTGTTGCGGTGAAGTAGCCAATTTACCGCGTTGTATTTTTACGCCAAAACTGCTTAATATTTCTTTCCCTTGATATTCGTGTAGATTCATAATTAGAATTTTGAATGCTACAAAATTAAGGTTTTAAAGTTGTAGCGCAAGTTTTTATAAAGGATTTACACACTAAAAAAATGATCATTCATCATCAGTATTTTGAATCCTTATTTAGTCTTTACTATCCGATTTTATCTGACCAATTAGCTGATTAGCATACTTTTCCTTAATAACTTAAATATTCAATATTTATGCTTTATTCTAATTGACGGTTTCTCTCATATAAGACAATACCCGTTGCTACTGAAACATTTAATGAAGTGGTGTTCCCTTTTAAATCAATTTTTAATTGTTGATGGCAAGCTGAAAGTATTTTCGGGGAAATTCCTTTTCCTTCATCTCCCATTATAAATGCCATTTTATCCGGTAGCTGATATTGATTGATGCTTTGATTAGCTTTTTCGGTTATAGCTATACATTCTATATTTTCTGCACTTAGATACATCATAGCATCAGATAAATGTTTCACTTTACAGATGGGTAAGTTGTAAATAGCTCCTGCTGATGTTTTGACAACGGTTTCGTTTATGCTTGCTGAATTGTTTTCAGGTAAAATGATCGCATCAAAATTCAAACTTTCAGCATTCCTAATGATAGCACCTAAATTTCTTACATCTGTTACGCCATCTAATACCAGATAGCTTATTTGTTTTTTAGAAAGGCTTTTTTCAATTAATTCATCGATTTTTAAAAATGTTACCGGCGATGGAAATGCTACGGCACCTTGATGATTGTATTGTTGATATTTTTTAAAACCTTCTGCCGGTAAGAACTGCACTTTTATATTATTATCTTCAGCAGCTGATTTAATATCCTCAATCGCCCAGGTGTTTTTTCCTTTTTGCAGTAATATGCTTTGGATTGATTGGTTGGCTTTTAGGGCTTCTAATACGGGATGAATACCATATATTAATTTTTCTTTGTCTTTCATAATAAAAAATCCCGCCATTAGAGGCGGGATTGTAATAGTTTATTTAAATGGAATTAATCATTAGCGACTAATTCTACATCTACTGCAAAATCAGTAGTAAAAAACGCTTGTTCAAGAGTGTAATTTAAAGTCCCCTCACAGGTACTTATTACACCAGTCCCACCTGGGAAAATATCTGATTGTTCAGCTACAATTTCAACAGTATTATCATCATTAATTATTAATGTGCCAACATATTGAAATTGACCTGCAAATGATGGATCACCTGTAGCAGCCGCCACAAAATCACCCCAGGCTGTATCCATTTCAAATTCATTTGGTGAATCTGTTGGCGTGAGCTCTAAATCAAAGGTATTGATCGGAGAGTCTCCAATAAATGTTGTACCCGTGTAATTTAATGGTACAGGACATGTGATACCTAACGTAAATACAGTAGGTCTACTTGAACCTTCTACACCTACAGTAATATTATCAGCACTTACAGAATTAAGTGTTACCTGAATAGCATATTGTGAAATATTTTCAGGATTAATATTAAGTGTGATATTAGGATCATCAGAATTGGCTGGTACTGTTGCATCAAAAGTACCGGTTTCTATTTGTGGTGCGCTTCCTTCCACAACCTCAACTGTATAATTGATGGTAAAGCCACTTTTGTTAATAGGTGCGTTCACATCTACAGGAATTTTATATTCACCCACACTAGTAAATTGTGTAGATTCTGCTACTCCAAATTGCACCCAGCCACTAGTTCTATCACGAGGCTGGAATTTATCATCATTAAAGTCTTGTTCGCATGCGCCAAACAACACTAAAATGAATAGTATGCTTGTTATTTTAATGTATTTCATCATATTTAGTTTTTATTGTTTGGTTAATAAGAATTC
>JAVLBJ010000002.1:11313-13199 GCA_031581455.1 Psychroflexus sp.
CGTCCGGTATTGGACATACCTGCTTGATAGTTACTTCTACCAAAGTTTCTTCAAAAGTAAAACCACTAGCATCAGTAATTCTGAATACGATTAATTCAGGATCAGTTTCTACAGATTGGTCTACTCCATTAACTGCAAAAGAACCTGTATACTCACCAGCCGGTATAACCGCTGATGATTCAAAATCATAATTTTCCGAATCAGCTGTCGTTTCATCTTCAACTAATTCAATATTCACATTGATGTCCTGATCTTGTAGCGTTGTAGTATTGATAGGAACATTTACAGAACCTGTATCATCAATTACAACATCAAGCGCAGCACTCGTACTGGCAAAATAAACCAGTGTCTGATCTCCCTCAAAAATCGGGGAGTTAGTTTTATCACAACTTGTGATTAAAACGCTTATTAGTAATAAATAAATTAATTTTTTCATCATTTAGTTTTTTAGTTTGCCCATTCAGGATTTTGTTGGATGTCTGCGTTTCCATTAGTTTCAGCTTGTGGAATAGGGAATACCCATCTACGATCGTTAACCGGAAGGTTACATGGAATATTACCATCACAATCTCTAGGATCTCTGACAATACCCTCATTTACGATATTTCTATATCTTTTTAGATCTAAATATCTATGCCCTTCAAAACAAAGTTCTAATCGTCTTTCTAACTTAATATCATTTATAGCATCAGATAAACTGCTGTAAGCTGATGCTGTATCATTTGCGCCTGATCTAGCATTTCTTACGGCTTGAACAGCTTCAGCTGCTTGTTGAAATTGACCGCCATCTCTAGCATAAGCTTCAGCTCGCATTAAGTAAGCTTCTGAGATTCGCATTAGTTTAAAATCATTAACATAAGTACCACCACCCGATGGATATTTATTTATGGTTATTTCATCAGGGAAATCGCTTTCTGTATCATAATTTACGGCAAATCTTACATCATTAGCAGCAACAAGTTCATCGTATAAACCTCTTGCCATACCAATAAAATTACCGCCTGTACCTGTAAATATAAACTCACCGGCAATGCTTCTGTTAAAACCATTAACATTATCATAAGCAAAAATGACTTCTGTTTGATCAGTATCACCAGCAAACATATCTAAATATTGCTGTTGATTTGCTAATGGATAATCAGCGATTAAGTCATTAGTATTACTAATTACCCCAGGCCAATCTTCAGTAACTAACGCTAATCTAGCTTTTACAAATGACACGAAATCTTTTGTTACTGAAAACTTATCATTAAAACCATCAGATAACAAGCTATTAGCTGTATTGAGGTCTTCTGTGATTTTATCGACAGTTTGTTGCGTTGTTAAACGCGTTAAATTGCCACCTGTTAAAACCTCCTCCTGATAAGGAACACCCAAAGCTTCCGGGTTTGTTAAATCTTCTCCATAATACACTAAGGTTCTGTAATGCATTAGCGCTCTTAAACCATAAGCTTGTGCTAATAAATTATCTAATTGTTGTTGCTCACCTTCTTCTACAGTAATAATTTCGGCTGCTTCAATAATTCTATTACAGTCATTAGCTGTACCATAACTGCTTATCCAAATACCACCAGAGTTAGTTTGCGTATTTAAAATCTGGTTCAAGATGCTAAGTTTCTGACCACCATTATCTTTACCTATTCTAGCATTATCAGTATAAATTTCATTGATATCGATAACTACATTAGGATTATAATTAGTGTAAATACCGTTAACACCATCCGCTAAATCAGCTACTGTTTTATAGGCTGTTTCGCTAATTAAAGTATCGTCTGGTGTACGATCTAGTTGATCTTCACAACTTATCAATGTTGTGATCAGACCTATTAAAATTAAATATTTTTTCATTGTTATATGTTTTTTTAAAATGTTACATCAATTCCAGT
>JAVLBJ010000002.1:13299-68073 GCA_031581455.1 Psychroflexus sp.
ATTAAATATTTTTTCATTGTTATATGTTTTTTTAAAATGTTACATCAATTCCAGTAGTTAACTGAACCGTTGATGGATAGTTAAAGAAATCTGACAACTCATTAGTTTCAGGGTCAAAACCTCTCCATTCACTCCATGTAATTAAGTTTGTACCTTGAACAAATATACGAATTCCTTTAAAAAATCCAACTTTGTCAAGTGTCTCCTGATCGAATGAATACTCAACCGTAATGTTTCTTAACCTTAAGAATGAAGCATCTTCAAGATAACGATCACCATCTACAGCTCTTAAGCCACCATATTGCAAGCCTGGTACATCAGTTACCTGACCTGGTGTTGTCCAGGCATTCAGCATTGATACTCTTTGGTTAGCAAATCCAGCTAATGAAGGGTCTTCTACAATAGCTAAGGACGCGTTATTTCTCCAGGTATCTGCTGCATAAGAGAATAAAGATCTCAATCTAAAGTTCTTCCATGTGATATTTGTTCCAAAACCACCTGTCCAGAACGGATCAAATTGTTTATCTAAATATACGCCATTTTCATTTCTATCAAATTGAGTGGTTAATTCGCCTTCAGCATCTAAATATAGTGGCTGTCCATTTGATGGATCTACACCAGCCCATCTTTGATCAAACCATGAAAATGCTGGTCTTCCTTCTTGAAGACGTGCAGTAACGCCAGTAAAGCCTGATTCGTTGGCTACACTTTCAATTTCATTTTTATTATAAGCTCCGTTAAAGAAAACGTTGACGCCCCAGTCGCTAGATGGCCCTTTTCTTAAAATGTCGTAGGATAATTGTAGCTCAACACCTTTGTTACTCATTTCAGCTACGTTAGTTCTAACACTTGTATATCCTGTTGCAGCCGGAGATATATTGTTATCAAAAAACAATCCGTCTGTAAATTCATCATATACATCAATTGAACCTGTTAATTTATTTTTCCAGAAACCAAAGTCAACACCTACGTTTGTCGTAGTTGTTGTTTCCCACTGAATATTTTCATCAACTAAATTTGTTACGGATAATTGGTTGCTATTTTGGTAACCGGCACCACCACCAACAGTCTGGAAACCTTCAAAAAAGCCACCAGCTGATTCGTTACCAGTTTGCCCGTAACTTGCTCTTAATTTTAGGCTTGATACCCAATCAACCTCTTCCATGAAATCTTCTTTGTCAATGTTCCATCTACCACCTACAGAGATAAAAGTACCCCACCTTACATCATCCTGGAATCTTGAAGTACCATCTCGTCTTATGTTGACATCTAACCCGTATTTGTTATCAAAAGAATATCTTATATTACCAAATACTGAGAATAAAGCTCGTTCAATTTCACGCGAAAACACACTTGGTGCGAAAGGCACCCCTATAGGGTCATCATCTGGGTTATCTACCTCCGGAAAGAATGTTGCCGGATCAGTAAAACCACTACTTGAGCCCGGGAATTTAGGGTTTAAACCGAAGGCTGTAAATCCGCCATTCTGTATATTTTGATAAATATACTCAGTGTATAAGGTAGCAGATACATCATGTTTCTCATCAAATGTATTAGCATACTCTAAAGAAGCAAATGTGTTAAATGTAAAATCTCTAAAGTAGCCTTCAAATTGTCGACCTGATGCAACCTCAGCTGCTGCGTCTTCATTCGGGTTTAAAAGACCTCTTAAGGTACCTGGCGCATCTATTTGTAGCGTGTTAGTTCTAACGTAATCTACACCAGGGTTAACGCTTAATGCAAACTCATCGTTGATTTGATAACGTAATTTTCCACTTGCTAACACACGTAAGTCTTTTTCAACATCCGTATTAAAAGCAGCTGTGTTAAGTGCGATAAAAGGCGTGTTTACAAAACCATTAGCTCCACCTACATTGATTGATCCATCAGGATTAAGCGCCCCGGAACGTTCAGTTCCCACCCGATTAAGCGTACCATCCGGATTATAGGCATTGAGATAGGGTATACCTAAGAAAGGCACAATAAATGGATTGTCTAATTGACCACCTGTATTGTCACCTCTTGTAGCATCTACGGTAAAGTCACTTACAGCGTAACTTAGGTTGACATTCGTTTGGTATTGAATCTTATCATTACCACCATTCATATTATTTCTTAGCGAGAATCTTTGTAAGCTTGAACCTAATGTAATACCGGTTTGCTCAAAGTATTGCAAAGAGGTATAAGATGCTAAACTTTCAGTACCAGAACTTATCGTTAACTGGTGAGATTCCGTTTGTCCTTGCTGTAATAAAATATCCGCCCAATTGGTATTGCTTTGCTGTGCAATAGCACTAATTTCAGCATCATTTAGGCCATCAGCAAACTGTGTACCCGGCAGTAAATCTCTCTGAAAATTGAGATACTGATTTGCATTCATTACATTAATGTTAGTGTCAGGAGAATCAGATATACCAAACAATGAACTGTATTTAATTTGAACATCCTGGTTTTTATCAGCCTGCTTAGTTGTTATCACAACAACACCTGCTGATGCTCTGTTACCATAAATGGCTGTTGCAGAAGCATCTTTTAAAACACTCATCGATTCGATATCGTTAGCATTTAAACTTCTAAAATTATCTTGATCAACCGGAACACCATCAATCACATAAAGCGGATCATTGTCGCCTGTTAAGGATGACCGACCACGAATAATAACTGTAGCCGCTGAACCTGGTTGACCAGACGCCTGTCTAACATTAGTACCTGCGGCAGTACCTTGAAGTAATTGGTCTGCAGATGCAATAGGTACTTGCTCTATAGACTCAGAATTTACAGTTGATACTGATGATACAACATCAGAATCTTTTAAGATTCCGTTATAACCGGTTACAACAACTTCATCTAATGCCTCAGCTCCTTGCTGGAGTGTTGCATTAATTGTTGATTGACCGCCTACCGGAACTTCCTGTTTCTCATAACCTAAGTAAGTAAATACCAAGGTTTGATCAGAGCTCGCTTCGATGGAGTAATTTCCATCAAAGTCGGTTTGGGTTCCCTGTTGGGTTCCTTTGATTTGAATGCTTACCCCGGGAATGGGTAAGCCGTCAGGATCAACTACCTTTCCGGTAATTGTTTTCTGCTGCGCAAAACTTAAATGCACAACAAACGCTAGTAATAGCGTAAGAATTCCTCTTAAATTTGTCTTCATTTTTTAAAATTTATTTGAATTAGCCAAAACAAAAGTGGCAATATTCAACCAATCACACAACTTTTTTTTAAATAAATTTAATATTTGGCTGTTAAAACTTAACTTAAAGATAAGTATTAAGTTAAAAAAAGCTTGAGAAATTTAGGTGAAACTGCGTTTGGTTAAGCTTTATGGATTGGTTGGTTTCATTGCCGTTAGCTAATATTAAGCGCAAGATTCCACCTCGTGTTTTTAGGCCTATTCCAAAGCCAAAACTGTATAAATTTTTATTTATGTTTTGCAATTGATTTTCATAGTAAGCTAAATCAAAAACAGAGTGCGCAAATAGGTTTTTGCTTAATATATACCTATATTCTGTTTGTAAAGTGGTGTAAAAATCTGCAAAAAGGCTGTTTTCAGGAAAGCCTCTCACATTTTTCATTCCGCCAAACCTATATAACTCATTTGTTACATATTCATCTGAGATTAACCATTGATTAAAATTCCCTAAGTAAACAAATTGCCGCTTATTTATAGGCAGATACCACCTATTATTAAGCTTCGCGATCAACTGCTGTTGATTTGAATTGCTGGTGGATTCATTGATTAATGACCTATTACCAATGCCAACTTCTAAATCTATAAAATTGACTAGTGGTAGGTTAGCCTTTATGTTTGAAGGTAATCTAATTTCAGTTCCTACCCTATAACTACTGGCTTCATAGTCTAATACTGTAGTATCTGATACGATAGTTGGTTGATCTTGTAAAGAAGTTGACTTATTAAATCTACCGCCGGCTTTGAGTTCAACCGCTGAATTGATTTGATAATTGGCTCCAATAAATTGTTCAGAAGTAGAAAACGTAGAATCTTGTCTAAAAAATGCTAAGTCGGCTGATAAGCTAACAGGCGATTGAAATAAGTATGGTAATTTAATACCAATGGTAAATCGCTCCTGATCTTGCCCGTTATTTTTATATTTTAATTTAAACTGTTCGCCATAATTAAAGTTATTGTTTAACCGCAAATCAAGATCACCATTAAGTTGCAATTCCTGCTGATCATTATTTGTAAATCCTAAAAAACCTTCAAATCTATTGCTTCTGGTTTTCTCTATAAACATGTAGAGTAGGGTAGAGTCTTTAGTAAATTGAACCTGGGGTTCTTTAATTTGTTGAGCAAAAGCTATGTCGTTTAGATTTTTAGATTTTTTAATGATTTTATCTTTGTTAAAAGGGGTAAATTTTTTAATGCCCAAATAATATTTGATAAACGAGCGAGGGAAATCTTTATAGCCTTTAATAATGATTTCAGAAAGTTCTCTTGTTTTACTTTCATTAATCACCAGCTGAGCAGCCATTGTAGAGTCGTTAAGTTGGTTAATATTTTTTAAGCTTACTTGGGTAAAAACTTTGCCCTCTTTGGCGTATTTCTCTAATAGCTTATGAGCATAGTCTTGATATTGGTCAGTTGACATCAAAAGGGAGTCCTTTTTATCAGATTGTCCGGCAGTAGCATCAGTTTGTATTAATAGGTAAGGAAAATCGTTACCATATATTACCTTATATATAATGGTGTCATTTTTCTGTTCCTTTTCTTTGATTTGAAGGTTAAAATAGCCTTTTTGATAAAGTTGATCTTTTATTTGATACTCAAGATCGGTTGTATTTTGATCAACATCAAATTTAAAAACCGGTTGATGATGAGTGCTGTCTTTAGATTTAACGATGACATGCTGTTGTGCATAAGCAGAACAGTAAACACCTAAAGCTATTATTATGGCAAAAAATCTAATCATATTAAGGTACTAATGTAACGTATCTTATAATAATAAGGTATACATAAGTAATATTGATTTGTTGTTTAAGCTTTATTCATATTGAGCACAGTTAAAATCAACTTATAATAGACGCGTAAAAATCAGTATATAAGATAATCTTAATGAGATGTTTAGATCTATTTATTTTAATATGGCAATTGAGTAATTAAAACCATCAAATACTTTATTTTACATTTTGAGCTGTAGGTGGTAGCGGTTCATTTTTTAAATTAGATATATAAGTAAAAACGCGTGAAAATTAATCAATTATAGTTTGTTAGCTAAAAATATATTTCTACATTTGCAAACCTTAAAATAAACAGGTTTTATAGATAAAAATTATGCCAACAATTTCCCAATTAGTTAGAAAAGGTAGAACAACCACGACTAAGAAGAGTAAATCGGCTGCGTTAGATTCCTGTCCGCAAAAGCGCGGCGTATGTACGCGTGTTTACACAACAACACCTAAAAAGCCTAATTCTGCTATGCGAAAAGTAGCCAGAGTTAGACTTACCAATGGTAAAGAAGTAAACGCCTACATTCCGGGTGAAGGACACAACCTACAAGAGCATTCGATAGTATTAGTCAGAGGTGGAAGAGTTAAAGACTTACCCGGTGTTAGGTATCACGTTGTACGTGGTGCGTTAGACACAGCCGGTGTAGAAGGAAGACTGCAACGCCGTAGTAAATATGGTGCAAAACGACCTAAAAAGAAATAATAAGTAAAACTCATGAGGAAAAGACAAAATCATAAAAGACCCATACTTCCTGATCCTAGATTTCATGATCAGTTAGTAACGCGTTTCGTTAATATGATGATGCTTGACGGGAAGAAGTCCGTAGCATTTAAAATCTTTTACGATGCTATGGACATAGTAGAAGAAAAGAAGCAAGATGAAGAAAAAACTTCATTAGAAGTTTGGAAAGATGCGCTTTCTAATATCATGCCACATATAGAGGTTAGAAGTAGAAGAATAGGAGGAGCCACTTTTCAAATACCTACGCAAATAAGACCAGATCGTAAGATATCTACAGCTATGAAATGGATGATCAGGTTTTCCAGAAAGCGTAACGAAAAAACAATGGCAGCTAAACTTGCAGCTGAAGTTTTATCAGCCTATAAAGAAGAAGGTGCAGCTGTGAAAAAGAAAGTTGATACCCATAGAATGGCAGAAGCTAATAAAGCATTTTCACATTTTAGATTTTAATAATAATGGCACAAAGAGATTTAAAATACACAAGAAACATTGGGATTGCTGCTCATATTGATGCAGGAAAAACCACTACTACAGAACGTATACTTTATTATACGGGTATAAGCCATAAAATTGGAGAGGTTCATGATGGTGCTGCTGTAATGGACTGGATGGATCAAGAGCAGGAAAGAGGGATAACGATTACTTCTGCTGCTACCCATTGTACATGGCCATACCTCGGTAAAGATTATGTCGTTAATATTATAGATACCCCCGGACACGTTGACTTTACAGTTGAAGTTGAACGTTCTTTACGCGTTTTAGATGGCGTTATCGCCTTGTTTAGCGCGGTTGATGGCGTTGAGCCTCAATCTGAAACCGTATGGCGTCAGGCGGATAAGTACAAAGTTCCCAGACTGGGTTTCGTGAATAAAATGGACAGACAAGGTTCTGACTTTTTTATGGTTTGCAATCAGGTAAAAGAAATGCTTGGTGGAAACCCTGTACCGCTTCAAGTTCCTATTGGTGATGAAGCAGATTTTAAAGGCGTTGTTGACTTAATTTCCAAAAAAGCGAAAATTTGGAATGAAGATGACTATGGAATGACGTTTGAAGAAGTTGATATCCCAGAAGATTTGACAGGTCAAGTGGATAAATACCGTACACAGCTAGTAGAGGCCGTTGCTGAGTATGATGAAGAATTATTGGAAAAATTCTTTGAAGATGAAAATTCCATTACTGAAGATGAAATTATCAATGCTTTACGTGCAGCTACCATTGATATGTCAATTATACCTATGATGTGCGGTTCTGCTTTTAAAAACAAAGGCGTTCAGGCATTATTAGACGCTGTTATGCGTTATTTGCCTTCTCCTGTAGATGTTGAGTCTATTGAAGGTCATAACCCTGACACTAATGAAGTAGAAAAGCGTAAACCAGATGTGAGTTCTCCTTTTTCTGCCCTTGCTTTTAAAATAGCTACCGATCCTTATGTAGGGAGGTTAGCATTTTTTAGAACCTATTCAGGTAGATTAGAAGCGGGATCTTATGTTTATAATAACCGTTCCGGTAAAAAAGAAAGAATTTCTAGAATGTATCAAATGCACTCTAATAAACAACAGCCTATCGATTTTATCGAAGCTGGAGATATCGGTGCGGCTGTAGGTTTTAAAGATATTAAAACCGGTGATACTTTAACAGATATGAACAATCCAATTTTATTGGAGTCAATGACTTTCCCTGATCCGGTTATCGGTGTAGCCGTTGAGCCTAAAACCAAAGCAGATGTTGAGAAAATGGGTAATGCTTTAGCTAAATTAGCTGAAGAAGATCCAACTTTCCAGGTTAAGACCGATGAAGCTTCAGGTCAAACCATTATCTCAGGAATGGGTGAATTGCACATCGATATCATTATTGATAGAATGAAGCGTGAATTCAAGGTAGAAGTTAATGTGGGTGAACCGCAGGTAGAATATAAAGAGGCGATTAAGCAAACCAAGCAACACCGTGAAGTATATAAAAAACAAACCGGTGGTCGTGGTAAATTTGCTGATATCGATTTTGAGATTGGTCCTGTTGATGAAGATTTTGAAGAAGATAAAGGACTCCAGTTTGTAGATAAGATCAAAGGTGGTAATATTCCTAAAGAATTTGTGCCATCTGTACAGAAAGGTTTTGAAGATTCTATGAGAAATGGGCCTTTAGCCGGTTTTGAAATAGATAGCATGAAAGTTACTTTAAAAGATGGGTCATACCACCCTGTTGATTCAGATCAATTATCATTTGAAGTCGCTGCTAACTTAGGTTTTAAGACTGCAGCGAAAGCAGCTGGAGCTGTTGTTCTCGAGCCTATGATGAAGGTTGAAGTTGTTACCCCAGAAGATAATATGGGAGATGTCGTAGGTGATTTAAACAGAAGAAGAGGTCAAGTTAACGATATGTTTGACCGTGGTGGTGCTAAAATTGTTAAAGCTGTAGTTCCATTAGCAGAAATGTTTGGCTATGTGACTACACTGAGAACATTATCATCTGGTAGAGCAACATCTACAATGGAATTTTCTCACTACGAAGAAACACCACAAAACATTTCTGAAGAAATTATCGCTAAAGCTAAAGGTTTGACCACTAATCAAGAATAAGCATTATGAATCAAAAAATAAGAATCAAATTAAAATCTTACGACCATAATCTGGTTGATAAATCAGCCGAAAAAATCGTAAAAACCGTAAAAACCACCGGAGCGGTCATAACAGGACCTATCCCGTTACCAACAAAAACTCGTGTTTTTACTGTTTTACGTTCTCCACACGTCAATAAAAAGGCTAGAGAACAATTTAAGTTAGATTCATTCAAACGTTTGTTAGACATCTACAGTTCATCATCTAAGACCATTGATGCTTTGATGAAATTAGAGTTACCAAGTGGAGTTGAAGTAGAAATTAAAGTATAATCAATAATTAATAATAAATAATATGTCTGGGTTATTAGGAAAAAAAATAGGTATGACCAGCTTGTACGACGAAAATGGTAAGAATTTACCATGTACCGTTATCCAAGCCGGGCCATGCGTAGTTACCCAAGTCAGAACCAAAGCGGTTGACGGGTATGAAGCTCTTCAACTTGGTTTCGATGACAAGTCAGACAAAAACACTTCACAAGCACTCAAAAAACATTTTGAAAAAGCGGGAACAGGTGTAAAAAGACAAGTCAGCGAATTCAAGTTTAAAAATGAAGATTATAAATTAGGAGACGAAGTAAAAGTTGATGTTTTTGAAGAAGGTCAGTTTGTAGATATCTCCGGAAACTCAAAAGGAAAAGGATTTCAGGGTGTTGTTAAAAGACACGGCTTTAGAGGTGTTGGTGATAAAACACACGGTCAGGGCGATCAACTGAGAGCTGGTGGTTCCATAGGTGGAGCATCAGATCCTTCAAGAGTTTTTAAAGGCGTCAGAATGGCGGGTCAAATGGGAGATAAAAAGGTAAAAGTTCAAAACCTTAGAATTCTTAAAATTGACACCGAAAATAATCTAATAGTAGTAAAAGGCTGTGTCCCGGGACATAAAAATGCTTATTTAAAGATTGAAAGATAATGGAAGCAAAAGTATTTGATCAAACAGGAAAAGATACCGGTAATACTGTAAAACTCAGTGATGAAGTTTTTGGTATAACACCTAACGAACATGCTATCTATTTAGATGTAAAGCAGTATAGAGCAAATTTACGTCAGGGTACGCACAAATCTAAAGAGCGTGCCGATATTACTGGTAGTGGTAAAAAAATAAAGAAACAGAAAGGTACTGGTACAGCAAGAGCTGGTAGTATTAAATCTCCTATTTTTAGAGGTGGAGGTAGGGTTTTTGGCCCTAGACCTAGAAATTACAGCTTTAAGATAAACAAGAAAGTTAAGCGTCTGGCCAGAGCTTCTGCCTTATCGCAAAAATTTGCTAATCAGCAAATTGTAGTGGTGGAAGATTTTGATTTTGACCAGCCAAAAACTAAAGAATTTAAGAAAGTTTTGGACTCTTTAAAAATAGCCGACAAAAAATCAATTTTTGCATTTGGTGAACCAAATAAAAACGTATATTTGTCATCTCGTAATTTAGAGCATAATAAAGTTTTAAATTACTCACAATTAAACACTTACAATATTCTTGATAATAATATTTTGGTGTTATCATTGTCGGCTTTAGAAAAATTAGAGTCAAATTTAAAGGATGATTAGTTAATAATATGGAATATTTTATACAACCCATCATAACAGAAAAAGCCACAGATGATAGTGAGTTAAATAATCGTTATTGGTTTAAGGTCGATAAAAAGGCTGATAAAATCAATATTAAAAAAACGATTGAATCAACTTATGATGTAAAAGTAGCTAGTGTTCGTACGATGAACATTAAGCCTAAAAGTAAAAGTCGTTTTACTAAAACGGGTGTGATCCAGGGTACAACGAAAGCTTACAAAAAAGCTATCGTTGATCTTAAAGAAGGTGACACTATCGATATTTATAGTAATTTATAATACTAAGGTATGTCTGTTAAAAAATTAAAACCAACTACACCAGGCCAGCGATTTAAAATCGCTAATGGTTATGATGCTATCACTACCGATAAGCCTGAAAAAAGTTTGGTAAAAAGTTATAAAAAATCTGGTGGACGAAACAACCAGGGTCGCATGACTATGCGGTATAAAGGTGGTGGACACAAAAGAAGATACAGGCTTGTTGATTTTAAAAGAACCAAACAAGATGTTGAGGCTGAAGTGAAATCAGTTGAATACGATCCTAACAGATCAGCTTTTATATCTTTAATTGAATATGCTGATGGCGAAAAGAGTTATATCATTGCGCCGACAGGTATTAAAGTAGGCCAAAAAGTGCAAACTGCTTTGTCATCTAACGAAGTAAGAATTGGAGATTACCTCCCTCTAAAGTCTATTCCTTTCGGTACGATTATTTCTTGTATTGAATTACAACCAGGCAAAGGTGCTGCTTTAGTAAGAAGCGCTGGTACATTTGCTCAGTTGGTGGCTAAGGAAGGCAAGTATGTGACGGTCAAATTGCCGTCTGGAGAAATTAGAATGGTTTTAGGTAACTGTTTTGCTATGGTAGGTTCTGTTTCTAACAGCGATCATCAGCTAGTTGTTTCAGGAAAAGCCGGTAGAAGTAGATGGCTTGGTAGACGACCTAGAACTAGAGCTGTAGTTATGAACCCTGTTGATCACCCGATGGGTGGAGGAGAAGGTAAAGCTTCAGGAGGTCACCCTAGATCAAGAAAAGGATTGTCCGCAAAAGGATTTAAAACCAGGAAAAAAACAAAATCGAGCAATAAGCATATTATTGAGCGAAGAAGAAAATAGTAAATTATGCCTAGATCATTAAAAAAAGGACCTTACGTTCATTTTAAGTTACAGAAAAAGATAGATCAAGCTGAGAAATCAGGTAAAAAACAGGTGATTAAAACCTGGTCAAGATCATCTTTAATCACACCGGATTTTGTAGGAAAAACCTTTGGTGTGCATAATGGAAAACAATTTGTTCCTGTATTTATAACTGAAAATATGGTAGGTCATAAACTCGGTGAATTTTCACCTACAAGAACATTTAGAGGGCATACCAGTGCTAAAAACAAAAAAGCTTAATCATTTACCATGGGCGTTAAGAAAAGAAATAGAGCAGAATCAATAAAAGAAAAGAAGCAAAGTTTAGCTTTTGCAAAGTTGAATAATTGTCCTACTTCTCCTAGAAAAATGAGGTTAGTAGCTGATGTTATCCGTGGAGAAAGTATTGATTCAGCCTTAAAGAAATTGAAATTTACAAATAGAGAATCAGCAAACAGATTAGAGAAACTATTGTTATCAGCTATAGCTAACTGGCAAGCAAAAAACGAAGAGAGAGATGTTGAATCAGCTGGTTTATTTATTAAAGAAATAAGAGTGGATAGCGCAGGTATGCTTAAAAGACTTAGACCGGCACCACAAGGAAGAGCACACAGAATAAGAAAAAGATCAAATCATGTCACCTTGATTTTAGGTGAAACTAATATCGAAGAATAATACTATGGGGCAGAAAACAAATCCTATTGGAAATCGTTTAGGAATCATCAAAGGTTGGGATTCTAACTGGTACGGTGGTCGTAATTTTGGCGATTATCTCAAAGAAGATGATAAACTAAGACGTTATATTCATGCTAGATTAACTAAAGCTAGTGTATCTAAAATCGTCATAGAAAGAACCTTAAAACTAGTTACTGTTACTATTACTACAGCACGTCCTGGTATTATTATTGGAAAAGGCGGTCAAGAAGTTGATAAGCTAAAAGAAGAGCTTAAAAATCTTACGTCTAAAGATGTTCAGGTTAATATTTATGAAATTAAAAGACCAGAATTAGATGCTTTCCTCGTAGCTTCAAGTATTGCCAGACAGGTTGAAAATAGAATTTCATATAGAAGAGCGATCAAAATGGCCATAGCTGCCACCATGAGAATGAATGCAGAAGGGATAAAAATTCAAATCTCCGGTAGATTAAACGGTGCTGAAATGGCACGTGTTGAAACTTTTAAAGAAGGAAGAATACCTTTATCAACCTATCGTGCTGATATAGATTTTGCCATAGCAGAGGCTCATACAACTTACGGTAGATTAGGCATTAAAGTCTGGATAATGAAAGGTGAAGTGTATGGTAAAAGAGAACTTACACCATTATTAGGATTCTCAAAAAATGATAATAAAGGAAAGGGTAAAAGAACAAACCCTAAACGTAAATAAGCAATCTTATTATGCTACAACCTAAAAAGACTAAATATAGAAAGCAGCAGAAAGGCAAAATGAAAGGGAACTCGCAAAGAGGTCACCGTCTTTCCAACGGAACTTTTGGTATTAAATCATTAGATTCTACTTTCGTAACATCAAGACAAATCGAAGCTGCCCGTATCGCTGCAACTAGATATATGAAAAGAGATGGTTCATTATGGATCAAGATTTTTCCAGATAAGCCAATTACTAATAAACCCTTAGAAGTAAGAATGGGTAAAGGTAAAGGTGCTGTTGAATATTATGCTGCTCCAGTAAAGCCGGGGCGAATCATTATAGAGATAGGTGGTGTTTCATTAGCTGTGGCTAAGGAAGCTTTAAGATTAGCATCTCAAAAACTACCGGTTAAAACAAAATTTGTAGTAGCAAGAGATTATCAAGAATAATATTATGAAGAAGTCAGAAATAAAAACATCGTCTTATCAGGAATTGCAAGAAGCTTTAGAAAAAGCTAAAAAAGATTATAAAAATCTTAAACTAACACATGCTGTTAGTCCACTAGAAAATCCTTCTGAAATTAAAACTTTGAGAAGGTCTATTGCTAGAATAAATACAGAACTCACGCTAAAATCAGCTGAATAAGATGGAAAAAAGAAATTTACGTAAAGAACGTTTTGGAATAGTTTCCAGTGATAAAATGCTTAAGTCGATTGTTGTTAAAGAGACAAAAAAGACAAAGCATCCTAAGTATGGTAAGTTTGTCTTAAAAACAAAAAAATATGTCGCTCATGATGAGAAAGAAGAGTGCAAGCCCGGTGATAAGGTAAGAATCATGGAGACAAGACCAATGAGTAAAACCAAAAGATGGCGTTTAGTCGACATCGTAGAAAGAGCAAAATAAAATGGTACAACAGGAATCTATATTAAAAGTAGCAGATAATACCGGCGCCAAGCGCGTTCAAGTAATCAAGGTATTAGGCGGCACAAAACGACGTTATGCCTCGGTAGGTGATAAAGTAGTAGTAAGCGTTAAAGACGCCACACCTAATGGAAGTATTAAATCAGGTGCTATTTCTACGGGAGTTATTGTAAGGGCTAACAAAGAAGTTAGAAGAGCAGATGGTTCATACATCAGATTTGATGATAATGCCGTGGTGCTTTTAGCTCAAACTGGAGAAATGAGAGGCACCAGAGTTTTTGGGCCTATTGCAAAAGAGCTGCGTGAAAATAAGTTTATGAAAATTGTATCCTTAGCACCAGAGGTACTTTAATTAAAGTTTTATGAGGAAATTTAAAATAAAATCAGGAGATAAAGTTATTGTAACCGCTGGAGAGGATAAAGGTAAAAAAGGCGAAGTACTGCAGGTTTTAAAAGAGAAAAATCGTGTACTTGTTGAAGGTGTTAATGTTGTACATAAGCATGAAAAACCATCAGCCAATAATCCTCAAGGTGGTATTAAAGAGGTTGAAGCCTCTATACACATTTCAAATGTATCCCATTTTGATCAAGATGATAATCCAGTTCGTGTAGGTTATCGCCAAAATAAAGATGGAAAAAAAGAACGTTATTCTAAAAAATCAGGAGAAGTTATTTAGCTATGAGTTACACACCAAGACTTAAACAAGAATACAGAGAAAAAGTTTTACCTGAACTCACAAAAGAGTTTAGTTATAACAATCATATGGAAGTACCTCAGCTAAAGAAAATAGTTCTAAGTAGAGGTGTAGGTGAAGCTGTTTCAGACAAAAAATTGATTGATAAAGCAGTTGATGAACTTACATTAATTGCCGGACAAAAAGCAGTTGCTACAAATTCTAAGAAAGATGTTGCTTCTTTTAAATTGAGAAAAGGCATGCCTATCGGAGCTAAAGTTACTTTGCGAGGAGCTAAAATGTATGAATTTTTAGATAGATTAGTTACAATTGCTTTACCACGTGTAAGAGATTTCAATGGTATAAACAGCAATGGATTTGACGGAAGAGGAAATTATAATTTAGGTGTTGAAGAACAAATAATATTCCCGGAAATAAATATTGATAAAGTAAATAAAATATCTGGTATGGATATCAGCTTTGTTACCACAGCTGAAACTGATCAGGAGGCAAAGTCATTATTAACACGTTTAGGGTTACCATTTAAAAAAAATTAAGCTATGGCAAAAGAATCGATGAAAGCGCGTGAAATCAAGCGTCAGAAAGTTGTTGATAAATATGCAGAAAGAAGAAAAGAGTTAAAAGAAGCCGGCGATTATGAGGCGTTACAAAAATTACCACGTAATGCTTCGCCTATTAGATTACACAATAGATGTAAGTTAACAGGTCGCCCTAAAGGATATATGAGACAATTTGGTGTATCTCGCGTTATGTTTAGAGAGCTAGCCAATAATGGCCTTATACCAGGAATCAAAAAAGCAAGTTGGTAAATAAACAGTATTAGTATGAATTTAGATCCAGTATCAGATTATTTAACTAGAATTAGAAACGCCATAGGAGCATCTCATAGAGTTGTTGAGGTTCCAGCGTCTAATCTAAAAAAAGAAATTACTAAAATTCTTTTTGATCAAGGTTATATTCTTAGTTATAAGTTTATAGACGACGGTATTCAGGGAACCATTAAAATAGCACTGAAGTATGACAAAATTACTGATGATCCTGTAATCAAAAGGTTACAAAGAGTCAGCAAGCCTGGTTTAAGAAGATATTCAGGTCATGATGATATCCCACGTATTTTAAACGGATTAGGAATTTCAATTATTTCTACTTCAAGAGGTTTAATGACTGGTAAACAAGCAAAATCTAATAACGTTGGAGGAGAAGTCCTTTGTTACGTATATTAAAAATAAGGAATAATGTCAAGAATAGGTTTAAGTCCCGTAAAAATTCCACAAGGTGTAGATGTTTCTATAGATGATAACATTATTACTGTTAAAGGTAAATTAGGAGAATTATCACAAAAGGTTCAAGGTATTAGCTTAGAACATGAAGATGGTACGATTACTCTTAAAAGACCTAATGATAAAAAAACCGTCAAGTCTAAGCATGGCTTATACAGAGCACTTATCAATAATATGATGACTGGCGTTACAGAAGGTTTTACAGCACACCTAGAATTAGTTGGTGTTGGTTACAGAGCGTCAAATAAAGGTCAACAATTAGATTTAGCGATAGGTTATTCACATAATATCGTGATTGATTTAGCACCTGAAATCAAAGTTGAAACTTTTTCAGAAAAAGGTAAAAATCCTACTGTTAAACTTTCATCTTTTGATAAGCAATTAGTTAATCAGGTTGCAGCTAAGATAAGATCTTATAGAAAACCAGAACCTTATAAGGGTAAAGGTATTAGATATGTAGGTGAATACGTAAGAACTAAAGCAGGTAAATCAGCTTAATTATTAATCATGGCTAGACAAACAAGACAAGAAAGAAGAAAAAAATTACATAACCGTATTCGTAGAAGGATTTACGGTACTCCAGATCGTCCAAGACTTTCTGTTTATAGAAGCAATAAAGACGTATATGCACAAATAATAGATGATATTAATGGTGTTACCATATTATCTGCATCATCAAGTCATCTTGATAAAAAAGAAGTTGAAAAGTTGTCCAAATCTGAAAGAGCTCACCTTGTAGGAAAAGCTATTGCAGATAAAGCAAAAGCAAACAAAATAACAACTGTTACCTTTGACAGAAGCGGTTATTTATATCACGGAAGAGTTAAATCATTGGCTGAAGGAGCCAGAGAAGGCGGATTAAAATTTTAATATATGTATCAAGACTATAAAAATGTAGAATTTGTAAAACCAACTGGATTAGAGTTAAACGATCGTTTGGTTGGTGTTCAAAGAGTAACGAAAGTTACAAAGGGTGGACGAGCATTTGGTTTTTCAGCTATTGTTGTAGTAGGTGACGAGAGCGGTGTCGTTGGTCAAGGTTTAGGTAAATCTAAAGAAGTTGCTGATGCAATAGCAAAAGCTGTTGAAGATGCTAAGAAGAACCTTGTTAGAATTCCTTTACTCAAAAATTCTATACCCCACCAACAAATAGGTAAATATTCCGGGGCTAAAGTAGCTCTTATGCCAGCCTCACCTGGTACGGGAGTTATAGCTGGTGGACCCGCTAGGATAGTATTAGAATCAGTAGGTGTACACGATGTTTTATCTAAAAACCAGGGTTCAACAAATCCTCACAATGTAGTAAAAGCCACTTTTGATGCGTTATTAAGATTAAGAAGTCCTGAAGTTGTAGCCAAACAAAGAGGAATAAGTTTAGATAAAGTATTTAAAGGATAAGTATTATCATCATGGGTAAATTAAAAATAACGCAAACAAGAAGTTCTATTAAAAAAGGACAAAACCAAAAAGCTAATCTTGAAGCCTTAGGTTTAAGGAAAATCGGCCATAGTGTTGAACACAAAGAATCACCTATAGTAGATGGAATGATTAATAAAGTGAAGCATTTAGTTAAAGTTGAAGCTGTAAAATAATTTAGATAATGGAATTACATAACTTAAAACCAGCAAAAGGATCTGTAATAAGAGCTAACGGTAGATTAGGAAGAGGAGAAGGTACAGGTCATGGTGGAACCGCTGGGCGAGGCCATAAAGGTGCAAAGTCTAGGTCTGGTTATTCTAAGAAAATCGGATTTGAGGGTGGTCAGATGCCTCTTCAGAGAAGAGTGCCTAAATATGGTTTTAATAGTAGGAATAAAATTTATTATAAAACCTTAAATTTAGATATGATTGAAGAATTTATTCAATCAAATAAATTTTCAAATAAAATAACAATAGCTGACTTAAGAAAATCTAATTTTCTTAATAAATCAGATAAGCTAAAAGTTTTAGGTAGAGGCGATTTAAAGAGTAGCATTACGATTGAAGCTCATAAATTTTCCGCGAAGGCTAAGAAAGCGATTCATGATGCTGGTGGAACAGCTGAAACCGTATAAATCAATTTTATGAAGTTTATAGAAACCATAAAGAATATTACCAAAATTGAAGAACTTAGAAATCGTATCTTAGTTACTTTAGGTCTTTTATTGGTTTACAGATTTGGTGCACAAGTAGTTTTACCTGGAGTTGATGCCACTCAACTTGCTAATTTATCAAGTCAAACAGATGGAGGTCTGCTTGGATTGCTGAATGCATTTACAGGTGGTGCTTTTTCTAATGCATCTGTTTTTGCGCTAGGTATTATGCCTTACATTTCAGCATCAATTGTTGTGCAGTTAATGACTATTGCCATACCCTATTTGCAAAAGCTACAGAAAGAAGGCGAAAGTGGTCGTAAAAAGATTACCCAAATTACCAGATGGCTTACTATAGCTATTACTTTAGTTCAAGGTCCAGGTTATATTTACAACTTATTTAATACATTACCAGATTCGGCTTTCATGCTTGAAAGTTCATTTACGTTTGTTGCTTCTTCAGTTATAATTCTTACTACAGGTTGTATTTTTGCCATGTGGTTAGGTGAAAAAATTACTGATAAAGGTATTGGTAATGGTATATCATTATTAATCATGGTTGGTATAATAGCTAGATTGCCGCAATCATTTTGGCAAGAAATATCATCTAGAATGGGACAGGATTCTTCTGGTGGTGTGATTCTAATTCTTATTGAATTAGCAATCTGGTTCTTAATTATTTTAGCAGCTGTACTATTAGTAAAAGCGGTAAGAAAAGTTCCAGTACAATATGCTAGAAAAAGTTCAAGTGGTAAATATGAGCGGAGTGCAATGGGAGGTGCTAGGCAGTTTATACCTTTAAAACTAAACGCCTCCGGTGTTATGCCAATTATTTTCGCTCAAGCTATTATGTTTGTACCTGCTGCTTTAGCAGGCTTATCAGACTCTGCCACTGCACAAGGTATAACAGCTGAATTTCAAAATTTATTTGGTTTTTGGTATAATTTAGTCTTTGGCGTTCTAATTATAATTTTCACTTATTTCTATACAGCTATCAGCGTTCCGACAAATAAGATGTCTGATGATCTTAAAAGAAGTGGCGGTTTTATACCGGGTATTAGACCAGGGTCAGAAACTGCTGAGTTTTTAGACAGAGTAATGTCTCAAATCACCCTTCCAGGCTCAATTTATCTTGCAATTCTAGCAGTGTTCCCTGCTATCATAGTAGGTTTACTTGATTTACAACAGGGTTGGGCACTATTCTTTGGAGGTACATCTATGATTATTATGGTTGGTGTTGCTATAGACACCGTTGAACAAATTAATGCTTATTTACTTAATAGACACTACGACGGATTAATGAAAACAGGTAAAAATAAAAAAGTGGTTGCATAACTATGGCTAAACAAAAATCAATAGAACAAGACGGCACCATTATTGAAGCTTTATCAAATGCAATGTTTAGGGTAGAGTTAGAGAATGAACACGTGGTTACAGCACACATATCTGGTAAAATGAGAATGCATTACATCAAGCTTCTACCAGGAGATAAAGTTAAATTAGAAATGAGCCCTTATGATCTTACAAAAGGGCGAATAACCTATAGATATTAATATTATGAAAGTACGAGCATCGATTAAAAAAAGAAGTTCTGACTGCAAAATTGTTCGCAGAAAAGGACGTTTGTATGTAATTAACAAAAAGAACCCTAAATTTAAACAAAGACAAGGATAAGCTTATGGCAAGAATAGCGGGTGTTGATTTACCCAAAAACAAAAGAGGCCTAGTTGCTTTAACCTATATTTTTGGTGTAGGTAATTCTACTTCCAAAAAAATATTGAGCAGAGCTGGCGTAGATGAGAATTTAAAAGTTTCCGAATGGAAGGATGATCAAATAGCTAACATTAGAAACGTGATTGGAGACTACAGTATTGAGGGTCAATTACGTTCCGAAAATCAAATGAATATTAAGCGTTTGATGGATATAGGTTGTTATAGAGGAATAAGACATCGTTCTGGTCTTCCATTAAGAGGTCAAAAGACAAAAAATAATTCCAGAACAAGAAAAGGAAGAAAGAAAACCGTTGCTAATAAGAAAAAAGCAACTTTATAACTAGTATAGTATGGCAAAGTCTACGCAAAAGAAAAATAAAGTAAAGGTTGAAGCATTTGGTGAAGCTTATGTCAATGCCACTTTTAACAATGTAATTATTTCACTTACAAATAAAAACGGAGAGGTTATTTCCTGGTCCTCATCTGGTAAGATGGGTTTTAAAGGTAGTAAGAAAAATACACCTTATGCAGCCCAATTAGCTGCAGAAGATGCTAGTAAAAAAGCTTATGAATTAGGCTTGAGAAAAGTTAAAGTTTTTGTGAAAGGCCCTGGAAATGGTCGTGAATCGGGCATTAGAGCCATTCACAACACTGGTATTGAAGTAACAGAAATTATAGATGTTACACCTATCCCACACAATGGCTGTAGACCACCAAAAAGAAGAAGAGTATAATAAAGATTATCGAAGGAAAGACCTTAATTCATAATCAATTTAATTTAATAAATAATATGGCAAGATATACCGGTCCTAAGACTAAAATCGCAAGAAAATTTGGTGAGCCCATTTTTGGCGATGATAAATCATTTGAAAAGAAAAACTACCCGCCAGGACAACATGGTAATAATAGAAGAAGAGGTAAAAAATCTGAGTATGCAACTCAGCTAATGGAAAAACAAAAGGCTAAACACACATATGGAATACTTGAAAGACAATTCCGTAATTTGTATGAAAAAGCAAATCGTCAACAAGGTATTACCGGTGAGGTATTACTTCAGATGTGTGAATCTAGATTAGATAATATTGTTTTTAGATTAGGTTTAGCACCAACCAGAAGCGCAGCTAGACAACTTGTTACACATAAACATATTGTTGTTAATGGTGAAATTTTAAACGTGCCTTCTTATCAGGTTAAAGTAAATGAAATCATCGGGGTTAGAGAAAAATCTAAATCTCTTACGGTGATTAAAGATTCTTTAGAAAACAAGCGCAATGTATTTGAATGGTTATCATGGAACGATGAGAAAAAAGAGGGGACACTTGTAAATTTACCTGAGAGATCACAGATTCCTGAAAAAATTAACGAACAATTTATTGTTGAACTTTATTCAAAATAATCAAAGACACTTCTAAAATTATGGCATTATTCAATTTTCAAAAGCCCGATAAAGTTATCATGATCGAATCAACCGATTTTGAGGGCACATTCGAGTTTCGACCTTTAGAACCGGGTTATGGTTTAACAATAGGAAACGCTTTACGAAGAGTCTTATTATCCTCATTAGAAGGTTTTGCGATTACATCTGTAAGAATTGAGGGCGTAGAACACGAATTTTCTACTATACCCGGAATTGTTGAGGACGTAACTGAAATTATACTTAACTTAAAACAAATCAGATTTAAAAGACAGATTGAAGATGTTGATAACGAAACCGTTTCAGCATCTGTTTCTGGTTCAGATCAGCTCAAGGCTGGCGATCTTCAGAAATTTATTTCAGGTTTTCAGGTATTAAACCCAGATCTTGTGATTTGTAATATGAATAAAAAAGTATCATTAAATCTTGAACTCACATTAGAAAAGGGTAGAGGTTATGTTACTGCTGAAGAAAATAAGGTTGAAAAATCTCCTATTGGAACGATTTTTACAGATTCTGTTTTTACGCCTATAAGAAATGTTAAATATAGCATTGAGAATTTTCGTGTAGAGCAAAAGACAGATTATGAAAAACTTATTTTCGAAATAATCACAGATGGTTCTATCCACCCTAAAGAAGCCCTTAAAGAATCGGCTAAGACTTTAATACATCACTTCATGCTGTTCTCCGATGAGAGAATTACTCTTGAAACTGAAGAAATGACTGAGTCTGAATCTTATGACGAGGAGTCTTTACACATGAGACAATTATTAAAAACAAAACTCATGGATTTAGATTTATCAGTTAGAGCATTAAACTGCTTAAAAGCTGCAGAAGTTGATACACTTGGCGATTTAGTTTCTTACAATAAGAACGATTTGATGAAATTTAGAAATTTTGGTAAAAAATCACTTAGCGAATTAGAGGAATTAGTTGCTGATAAAGGTCTTGATTTTGGTATGGATCTTTCTAAATACAAGTTAGATAAAGACTAATTTATTAGTTTAAAAATAAAGTAAATGAGACACGGAAAAAAATTTAATCATCTGGGAAGAAAATCAGCGCATAGAAATTCTATGCTTGCTAATATGAGTTGTTCCCTGATTATGCATAAAAGAATCAATACAACTGTTGCTAAAGCTAAAGCTTTACGCCAGTTTTTAGAACCAATTTTAACCAAATCAAAATTAGATAATACGCATAACAGACGATTAGCGTTTTCTAAATTGAGAGATAAAGATGCGGTTACTGAACTTTTTAGAGAAGTTTCCCCAAAAATTGCCGATAGACCCGGCGGTTATACCAGAATTATCAAGTTAGGTAATAGGTTAGGTGATAATGCTTCTATGGCTATGATTGAACTAGTTGATTACAATGAAATATACGATATTTCTAAAGCCGGTAAGAAAAAGTCTACCCGTAGAGGAAGAAGTCGCAGAGGTTCAAAATCTAAAAACACTGATAACGTAACCGAGCAAAAATCAGATGATCAGAGTACTGATCAAAAAGCTGATTCTTCAGACGATAAAGATCAAAAAAAGGATGAATAAATTCATTGTAACTTTTTAATATTTTTTAAAGGCATACTTTTGATAGTATGCCTTTTTTATATACTTTCACATTATGGCATATATTAACAAAAAAAACGCATACATTATTTTAGAAGACGGTACGATCTTCTATGGTAAATCTATAGGTGATAAATCTGGTAAATCATTTGGCGAGGTATGTTTTAATACGGGAATGACCGGTTATCAGGAAATATTCACAGATCCTTCCTATTTTGGCCAGATTATGGTCATGACGAATGCTCATATAGGTAACTACGGCATCGCCGATAGTGAAAGTGAATCTGATGCCCCTAAAATTGCCGGTTTAGTTTGTAAAAATTTTGCTTATCAACGATCAAGAAAGGCTTCAACCGGAAATTTAAAAGATTATTTAGATAACGGTGATGTTTTTGGTATATCTGATATAGATACAAGAGCACTTGTGACTTATATACGTGAAAATGGTGCTATGAATGCAGTGATCGCTTCAGATGATCATTCAATTGAGACACTAAAAAAAGAATTAGTAGAAAAACCTGCTATGAATGGTCTGGCTTTAGTATCTGATGTATCAACGCAAGCCTATTATAAGTACAATTCAATTGATAAGGCTAAAAAAATTGCTGTTCTCGATCTAGGCATAAAAAACAACATCTTAAAGATGTTAAGCAAGGAAAATTTAGAACTTCATGTATTTCCACATACGGCTAGTTTTAAAGATATACAATCCATAAATCCGGATGCTTTGTTTATATCAAATGGTCCAGGAGATCCAGAACCTCTAACCGATGCGGTTGAAGTTGCCAAAAAAGCTATTCAAGAAGATTTACCTACTTTTGGTATTTGTTTAGGACACCAAATTATAGCACTTGCTATGGGAGTTCCAACCTTTAAAATGCATCATGGACATCGAGGTATCAATCATCCTGTATTTAATTATATGACCGGTAAAGGTGAAATAACTTCTCAAAATCACGGGTTTGCTGTTGATCTTGATAAGGCTAAAGCAAATGATGATATCGAAATTACACATATCCATTTAAACGATAGATCACTTGCAGGTTTAAAAATCAAAAATAAGAATTGCTTCTCGGTTCAATATCATCCGGAAGCTAGTCCTGGCCCACATGATGCTTATTATCTGTTTAATCAATTTGCTGATGCCCTATAAATAAAAATGCCACCCAATTAAGGTGGCATTTTTACTTATAATGAAAATAAATAACTAAGGCATTACTACTGTATCAACAACATGAATAACGCCATTACTTGAATTTAAGTCAGTTTGAGTAACAGCTGATACATTACCATTTTGGTCCTCAATTAATACATTACCACCTTTAAGTGTAAGATTTAATTTTGATCCATTAACTGTATCTACTGTGGCTTCACCATCATATTTTTTAATCAATGCCATAACATCTTTAGCTTTAAATTGTCCTTTAATGACGTGATAAGTTAAAATCGATCTTAATTTAGCTTTGTTTTCTGGCATTAAAAGTGTTTTTAGAGCACCTTTAGGTAACTGACTAAATGCATTATCAGTGGGCGCAAATACGGTAAATGGACCTTTATTGCTTAGCGTTTTAGCAAGATCTGCTGCGACAACAGCTTTTACCAGGGTTGTGTGGTTAGGTGAAGCGCTGGCATTCTCAACAATATTGTTTTTTTTAGATAGACTCTGCGCACTTAAATTGATGGCGAGGGTCAATGTTAAAATAAATGTGACTGTTTTCATAGTTTTTTTTGTAAATATCTTTAATGTTTGTCGTTTAAATATTTGATTAACTATAATTTAACCAGGCTGTAAATTGTTAATAATCGTTGATGATGGTATTACTTTCAATTATCCCTATAATTATGACATATATCATCAAGTTGAGTACCATATTTCGAGGAGTATTTTGTAAATTGCGGAAACTTTAATTTTATACTTATGAGTGCAATATTATCTGTAAATGCCCGTCAAATATTTGATTCAAGAGGTAATCCAACAGTAGAAGTAGATGTTTTTACAGAAACAGGTTCACTTGGTAGATTTGCAGTTCCTTCTGGTGCTTCAACTGGAGAACATGAAGCAGTCGAACTCCGTGACGGAGGCGATGATTACATGGGTAAAGGCGTTACTAAAGCTGTTGATAATATTAATAATGTAATAGCTGAAAAACTATTAGGATTCTCTGTGTTTGACCAACAGGAGATAGATGAATATTTGATTGAATTAGACGGTACGGATAATAAAGGTAATTTAGGGGCAAATGCCATCTTAGGTGTATCTCTAGCGGTGGCTAAAGCAGCAGCTGAAGAACTTGGAATGCCATTATACAGATATATCGGAGGTGTAAAAACATCAACGTTGCCAGTGCCTATGATGAATATTATTAATGGGGGTTCTCATTCTGATGCGCCAATTGCTTTTCAGGAATTTATGATCATGCCGGCGGGTGCTTCCTCTTTCTCAGAAGCGCTTAAAATGGGAACAGAAATATTCCATCATTTAAAAAAAGTATTAAAAGATAAGAACCTTACAACATCTGTTGGTGATGAAGGTGGCTTTGCTCCAAAATTAGAAAGTACTGAAAATGCTATTGAAGTCATTCAGTCAGCCGTTGAAAATGCAGGTTACAAATTTGGAGAAGAAATATTTATAGCTCTAGATTGTGCTGCCGCAGAGTTTTATGAAAATGGTAATTACAATTATCAAAAATTTGAAGGGGGTCACGGTAAAATCAGATCATCTGAGGAGCAAGCTGATTATATCGTAGAATTAGCTAATAAATACCCGATTATATCGATAGAAGATGCCATGGACGAAAACGATTGGGACGGTTGGCAAGTGCTTACTGAAAAAATAGGAGACAAAGTTCAGCTTGTAGGAGATGATCTTTTTGTGACTAATGTTAAAAGATTATCAAGAGGCATTGAAGAAAACATTGCCAATTCCATCCTGATAAAAGTTAATCAGATAGGAACGCTAACTGAAACAATTCAGTCTGTTAAAATGGCACAAAATGCCGGTTACACAGCAGTGATTTCTCATAGATCAGGAGAAACAGAAGATAATACGATAGCCCATTTAGCGGTAGCTTTAGAAACCGGTCAAATTAAAACAGGTTCAGCATCTAGAAGTGATCGTATGGCTAAATACAACCAACTTATAAGAATTGAAGAAGAATTAGGCAACACGGGTAATTTTCCAGGAAAAAACGCATTTAAAGTTAAATTCTAAACATTAAAAAATAAATTAAGTTATGGACAAAGCATCAATATCTTTTGATAACAAAAACTATGAATTCCCAGTAGTAAAAGGAGCTGAAGATGAATTTGGAATAGATATTTCATCTCTTAGAAAAGACTCAGGTGGTTTGATAACATTCGATAGAGGTTTTAAAAATACAGGAGCATGTAAAAGTTCAATCACATTTTTAGATGGTGAAAAAAGTATTTTACGCTACCGTGGTTACTCTATTGAGGATCTGGCAGATCAAGCCTCTTTTTTAGAAGTGACTTATCTTTTGATATTTGGTGATTTACCTACTAAAGATGAACTTGATGGATTTTATACTGACATAAAAAATGAGTCACATGTAGACGAAGAGATGAAGAAAATATTAGACGGTTTTCCCCGCTCAGCACATCCTATGGGTGTGGTTTCTTCATTAACAAGTGCATTAATTGCTTTTAATCCAAATTCGGTTAATGTTGATTCTGAAAAAGATATGTATAATGCGATGATTAAGCTCATTGCCAAATTCCCAGTTTTATGCGCCTGGGCTTTAAGGAAAAGAACCGGCCAGCCTTTAGACTATGGAGATGATAGTTTAAGCTATGTGGAAAACATCGTAAAGATGATGTTCAAAAAGCCTAATCAAGAATATAAAATCAACCCTATTGTCGTAAATGCACTTAATAAGCTTTTGATTTTACACGCAGATCATGAACAAAATTGCTCTACATCAACTGTAAGAATAGTTGGTTCATCACATGCAGGACTTTTCGCTTCTATCTCAGCGGGTGTTTCTGCGCTTTGGGGGCCGCTACATGGTGGAGCTAATCAAGCTGTAATCGAAATGCTAGAAGGAATAAAGCAGGACGGCGGAGACACTAAGAAATATTTGCAAAAAGCTAAAGACAAGGATGATCCTTTCCGCTTAATGGGCTTTGGACATAGGGTGTATAAAAATTACGATCCTAGAGCTAAAGTGATCAAAAAATCAGCTGATGAAGTATTAGGAAGCTTAGGTGTTAAAGATGAAGTATTGGATATTGCCAAAGGCCTGGAAGAAGAAGCCTTAAATGATCAATACTTTGTTGATAGAAAGCTTTACCCTAACGTAGATTTCTATTCAGGAATTATCTATAGAGCTCTTGGTATTCCGGTAGAGATGTTTACAGTAATGTTTGCCTTAGGTAGATTACCAGGCTGGATTGCTCAGTGGAGAGAAATGAGACAAATGAAAGAGCCAATAGGAAGACCAAGGCAAATTTATACAGGCGAAAATCACAGACAATATAAATCAATAAATAATAGATAAATTAAAATGTTTAATATGAGAAGAATGAAAGTTAGTATGGCACTTATGATGCTTGGCTTATTGTTAATTAGCTGTAATAGCGGTAAAAAAGACAAAGCGCAAATGAAAATTCAGTCATACGAAAGACAAGAAGAGCCTTCTGAAGATGTAGCCCATTTACAAAACCCTAATCAGGATGAATCAGCAGAAGATCAGAGCGAGATGAATGAGCTAGAAGAAACTGAAGCTAAAGCTGATATGGCTACAGCAGAAAAAGAAGTTTCCAGTCAAGATGATGTTGTAGAGCTGTACCTCACCGGTAACGACAAGATGAAGTTCAATACGCAAGAACTAAAAGTTAAAGCCAGATCAACAGTAAAATTAGTCTTTGAGCATGTAGGGAAAATGAGTGTTCAAACCATGGGGCATAATTTTGTACTCCTTAAAAAAGGCGTTGATAAAATGGCATTTGGTCAAGAAGCTTCTTCCTATCCATCAGACGGTTACATACCACCAGAAACTGATAAGGTGATTGCTCATACAGAGATGATAGGTGGCGGTAAAAAAACAACCATTACATTTGAAGCTCCAGCCAAGGGAACCTATGACTATATTTGTAGCTTTCCAGGTCACGTTGCTTTAATGAACGGTAAGTTAATAGTAGAATAATCCATTCTATGATATTCAACAAAAAAGGCTGCTAATTTTAGCAGCCTTTTTTATGTATTGCTGAATTCAAGTCGCAAATGCAATTTCTGAGTTAAACAGAAGTTTGTCTATTGCTTCTGATGACGTTTCAAATTTAAATTTTTTTCTAGGTCTATTGTTAACTTTATTCTTTACTTGTTTTTATCATGCTGTCAGTAAGTGGCTTAGGTTCTTTCTTCTCTTCTGAAAAATATATTATATCTCTCTGTGAAAATCACGTTTATTACTTGGATTTAATATTTTAATACTATTCTTTTTACTATTTTAGGAGATCTCCTGTATAGAAGCAGGTTTTAAGCCTTGGAGTTTAGCAGGATTTTATGATTCTTAAATTAACAATAATGACTGATTATAAGCATTATAAACTATGGAAGCCTTATGGTTACTTATCTCAATTTGTCAATAATCAAAACCGAAGGAAAAATAAAAAACTTTTAGGCGATTTGGGTGATTTTGATTCATCAATTATGCCCATAGGTCGGTTAGATGAAAAATCTGAAGGTCTGATCTTTCTAACGGATAATGGTAAACTAAGTCAGCTGGTTAGAGGTGGAAAAATTGAAAAAGAATATACAGTCAAAGTTGATGGGATTATCGATAAACAAGCCATAGAACTTTTAAAAAAAGGTGTGAATATTCAAATACACGGCAAAACTTATAAAACAAAGCCTTGTAAAGCAATGCTGATGAATGATGACCCACAATTACCTACGCACCAAAAACCAAGAGCTTTAAAACATGGCGCTACTTCCTGGTATAGAATTATTTTAACAGAAGGTAAATTTAGGCAGGTTAGAAAAATGAGTGCGGCGGTAGGTTTCCCTTGCCTCAGACTCATAAGAACCAGAATAGGAGAGGAGACTTTAGATGGCCTTATACCTGGTGGTTACGAAAGAGTAGATAGTTTTAAATTACATTAATCAACTTTTTATTTAACTTATTTGTAACAATTTTAGATATTTGCCGTCTCACAAAAAAAGCGACCGTGGCAGAAGAAATACTTAAATTAGATAGATTAACTAAAACTTACGGCAATTTAAAAGCTGTAAACCAACTTTCATTTTCCATAGAGAAAGGCAATGTTTATGGCATATTAGGTCCTAATGGAAGCGGTAAGTCCACAACTCTTGGTATGGTATTAAACGTCATCAATCCCACTTTAGGAGAATTTAGATGGTTTGAATCTAATATGCCTACGCATGACGCCCTAAAAAAAATAGGGGCGATTATAGAAAACCCTAATTTTTATCCAAATATGTCAGCTTATGAAAACTTAAAGCTGGTTTGTAAAATTAAAGAATTAGACGAAAAAAACATTGATGAAAAGTTAGAAATCGTAGGTCTGTTAGACCGAAAGAAAGATAAGTTTAAGCAGTATTCTTTAGGAATGAAACAGCGTTTAGCCATTGCATCGGCTTTACTAAACGATCCTGAAATCCTAATATTAGATGAGCCTACTAATGGTCTGGATCCCGCAGGGATACATCAAATAAGAGATATTATTACAAAAATCGCTAATCAGGGAACTACTATTTTACTGGCCTCTCATTTATTAGATGAGGTAGAAAAGATATGTACGCATGTGGTTATTTTAAGAGAAGGTAAAAATCTATACACCGGTAGAGTAGATGAAATGAATGCCACTCATGGTTTTATAGAAGTAGCTGCAGATGATGAAAATCAACTGAAAACATTTTTATCTTCTTGTGAGGAAGTTAGCGAGGTACGAGAATTACCTAAAGGTATGTTTAAAGCTTTGCTTAGTCAACCTACTGAAGCATCAACCATCAATAAAAAAGCGGCTCAACAAAATATTTTTCTTAATCACCTTATCAAACGTAAAGAAAGCTTAGAAGACAGCTTCTTAGAAATCACTAAATAATTAAAACTGACCTATGTTAAGATTGTTCAATATTGAATTTTATAAATTCAAGCGTTCTAAATCAGCTAAAGTACTTAGCATTATATACTTTGGTTTATTTGCCTTTATAGCCCTTTTTACCTCTATTAGGTTTAATTTTGGAGCTGTAGACTTTAGAGTAGCAGAGCAGGGTATTTTTAATTTCCCTTACATCTGGCATTTTAACGCCTACTTTTTAGCTATTCTAAAAATATTTTTAGCTATAGTTATAGTATCACTCATGTCCAGTGAGTATACTAATAGAACTTTAAAACAAAACTTGATTGACGGCCTAAGTAAATGGGAGTTCATACAATCTAAATTCTCAATGGTTGTTGCTTTATCATTAGTTTCAACCTTGGTTTACTTTATAATCAGTTTAATTTTAGGACTTATATTTTCAGATTTCACAGAACCCTCTATCATTTTCAGCGATTTGGAATACGTAGGCGCCTATTTTGTAAAACTCATTGGTTTTTTCTCGCTTTGCATGTTTTTAGGTATTTTGGTTAAAAGGTCTGCTTTTGCACTGGGTTTTTTATTTTTAGTCTGGGTTTTAGAAGGTTTAATTCGTTTAGGTATCAATTTTCAGGCACAATCTTTAGATTTTTTAAAGCAATTTTTACCACTGCAATCTATGAGTAATCTCATCGTAGAACCTGTAACTAAATTAGATGCGATTAGCTCAGCGGCTAATCAGCTAAACCCAGAGTTTGAAAAAGATTACAGTGTGCCTGTTATTTCGGTAGTTACCGTTTTAGTATGGACCGCTTTTTTTGTGTTTGGTTCTTATAAATTACTTCAAAAAAGAGATTTGTAACCATAATCTATTATATTTGGTAAAAAAATAATGAAGCGGATTTTCTACTGCTTCTTAGTGGTTTTTCCTATCATTTCATTTTCACAGGGTGAAGCTAACAATTGGTATTTTGGGAATAATGCAGGCATTACTTTTGGCACCTCACCAGCTAGTGCATTAGATGATGGTCAGTTAGATACTAATGAAGGCTGTTCTTCTATCTCTGATTCTTCCGGGAATTTGCTTTTTTATACAGATGGGCGGACTGTATGGGATAGTGAGCATAATATTATGCCAAATGCTGATTACTTTGGAGGAAATGGCCTAAACGGTGATCCTTCCAGCACATCAAGTGGATTAATCGTGCCCCATCCTTCTAACACAGATTTGTACTACATATTTACTGTTGATGAGCCCCATCACGATAATGCTTATGCCTATCCAAATCAGGGACCGGCAAATCCCGATGGTTCACCATCACCAAATTATTCTGATATAACGTCACATACTGTGCCACAGGATGATGATGGATTTAACAACGGCCTTAATTACTCTATAGTAGATATGTCTTTACGTAATGGATTAGGCGATGTAATACCTAACGCTAAAAACGTTGAGCTTATCACTTATGACCTCAATGATCCTGAAGAAATAAAATATAAATGTTCTGAAAAAATAACAGCGGTTCGTGGCTCTAACTGCTCATCTATCTGGTTGATCTCCCATTTTATTAATAAATTTTACGCTTTTAAAATAGATGATGACGGACTTGATGAAAATCCGGTAGTCTCAGAAGCGGGACCGCTGATTTCAATTGATAACTACAGGAGAGCGGCTTTAGGATATCTTAAAGCATCTCCAGAAGGCGATAAGCTCATCACAGCAAATAACACCACAAATTATGACCAGCAAGGCACGTCTGATGCTGAAGATGGTAATGTTTATTTATTTGACTTTAATAATGATACAGGTCAGGTTTCTAATGCGGTAGCTCTTGTAGAAAATTTAGGTGCTTACGGTGTAGAGTTTTCGCCAGACGGGTCAAAAGCTTATGCTACTACAACGTCTCAAGGCAATTTAAGTCTATTGCAGTGGGATTTACAGGCCGATGATATATCTGCTTCTCAAGCTGCCATTCCAGGACCAACAGGCGCTACACCTACCGCTCTACAATTAGGACCAGATGGCAAAATATATAAAACCATTTTTGATTCTAACGTTCTCGGGGTGATCAATAATCCTAATGAAGATGCAGCTAATGTTAATTATACAGAAAATACTAGTCAGGGAGCAATTCCTTTAAGCAGTTCTGCAAACTTTGGGTTACCACCTTTTAATCAATCTCTATTTGCCTCTAGAATAGATATTATAGATGACATATCAGATTTTATTCAGACTGATGCTACGGTTTGTGGTAATGAGTCTATAACCTTGTCTTACGACTCAATTGAAGGGGCAACATATACCTGGTTTCGTGAAGCTCAACTCCTGGACGAAACTTCAAATCAGCTTGTTGTTCAGTTGCCGGACAATCAAGATTCACCATTTTCAGAGACTTACACGCTGGAAGTTGACCTTAATGATGGTAGCTGTCCGCTTAAAGGAATTGCCAACATAACTTATCAAAATGTGCCCGTGGCTAATGACGCCTCATTATTTAGTTGTGTTACAGATATAGAAAATCAGACCTCACAATTTAATTTAAATGATGCGCAAGCTGAATTGACTCCTAACAGTGCGGCAGCACCTGATTATAATTTTACTTTTTTTACTGATATAGCTGATGCTGAAAATAATGAAAACAGTATTTCTAACCCAGATAACTACACTAATACGTCTAATCCACAAACCCTTTACGTCAGGGTAGAAAATAATGAGACCACTTGCTCTGATATAGCAGAACTTAGTTTGGACATTCAGAATGTAAATATCATAGAACAGCAGTTAAACCTATGCGATATAAATGAGACAGGATTTAGAAGTTTTAATCTTAATGATGTTAACGCATCAGCAAATTTAAACATCACTGATTTTTATCTTACTCAAGATGAAGCATTACAAAAAGTTAATCCTATTCAAAATACCAGTGATTTCACCAATACCAATCCTTATGAGCAAGATATCTATTTTAGAAATGAACAGGTAGATGCCTGTGATGATTTAGGTGTGCTAACCTTAAACTTAGATTTTTTACCTAATGTAGGCTTAGATGACGAGGTGATTTATTGCACTAATACATTTCCTGAAACCATTAACTTAAACTCAAATTACGTAGGCTTAAGCAATGGTTATAGCTTTTTATGGGAACCAACAGGAGAAACTACTCCTAAAATAGCGATTAACGAAACCGGAGATTATATTTTTACAGTATTAGATGAATCTACCGGTTGTCAGCAAACCAGGACCTTTACTGTGGTACCATCTAATATTGCTTTTTTTGAATTAGAAATTGAAGAAATTCAGGAAAACAACTCAGCTGAGGTCATCATTTTACCTGAAAGTTTAGGTGATTATGAATATGCTTTAAATGACATTAACGGTCCGTATCAAGATGAAAATATCTTTGAGCAAATTCCTATGGGACTTCATACCATTTATGTTAGAGATAAAAACGGTTGCGGGATAAATTCTAAAGATTTTGGCGTGCTGGGTATTCCTGAGTATTTTACGCCAAATCAAGATGGTGTGAATGATTATTGGCAGTTAAAAGGACTTTTTAAAAATTCTGATTTTGAAACTACCATAAAAATATTTGATCGATATGGCAAGCTGCTCACTGCTTTTACACCAAGATCAAAGGGTTGGGATGGTTTTTATAATGGCAAGCCTATGCCATCTAATGATTATTGGTATCGTGTAGAACTGAGTAATGGTATGGTTTTTAAAGGGAATTTTACTTTAAAACGCTAAAGCTTATATTCTGCATAATGTCGCCATTTGTTAATACAGGTTTGCATATCATCAGGTAGCTCTTGTTTAAATTCAACATACTTTCCGCTTGATGGGTGGTTAAAGCCTAATTCTGCAGCATGTAAAGCTTGTCTCGGTAATATTTTAAAACAATTATCTACAAATTGTTTATACTTTGTAAAATGAGTGCCTTTTAAAATTTTCTCACCGCCATACCTTTCGTCGTTAAATAATGTATGCCCAATGTGCTTCATGTGAACTCTAATTTGATGAGTTCTTCCTGTTGCCAATTTACATTTGATGTGTGTTACATAGCCTAACCTTTCTACAACCTCATAATAGGTCTTTGCCGGTTTGCCAAAATCGGCATTCTCGCCTTCAAAAACTTTATTACGTAAACGATTTTTAGGATCACGACCTATTTTGCCTTCTATAACACCCTTATCAGCTTCTACATTTCCCCAAACAATGGCTTGGTACTCTCTATGGCTGGTTTTGTTTTTAAACTGATCAGCCAGGTGAGCCATTGCTTGGTCAGTTTTAGCAATAACTAACAATCCACTAGTGTCTTTATCTATCCGGTGTACTAAACCTGGTCTATGCTCGTCATTATCAGCTAAATTATCAAAATGATGTAAAAGCGCGTTAATCAATGTGCCACTGTAGTTGCCATGTCCTGGATGCACCACCATTCCAGGCGGCTTGTTAACAATTACCAGCTCATCATCTTCATAAACCACATCGATAGCAATATTTTCCGGGGTAAGTAAATTTTCATGAGGCGGATGTTCTAGCATCACTTTAACCACATCAAAAGGTTTTACCTTATGATTGGGTTTTACAGCAATATCATTAACAAAAATATTACCATTTTTAGCTGCTTTTTGAACTTTGTTACGCGTGGCATTCTCAACAAAGTTCATTATAAATTTATCAACGCGGAGTGGCTCCTGACCTTTATCTGCTATAAATTTATGGTGTTGATGTAGCTCATCAACATTTTGGGAAGACGATTTTTCCTGCATGTTTTATTCTAAATATTTACGGCTGCCATCACCTACCACTAAATCTATTGTTGACGATTTTTTAATCTGATCACCGGCTTGCATTTCTTCTCCTTTGTGGGTCATTTTCAATACCACATCTTTGGCCATATTAGGCTCTTCAGTGACTTCTCCAATCTTAAAGCCTAGAGCAACTAAATTTGGTTTAACCTGTCTTAAGGTTTTGCCTGTTAAACCTCTAGGAATTTCAATATATCTATAATCAGAAGGGTTTAAGGTTAAGTAAATCTTTCTGTTTTCTTTTACCTTTTTGCCGGCATCGGGCGTGTGTTCTATAATGCTTAAAGGCTTGAAGTTTGGGTTAAAATTAGCTGAATCTAAAAGCTCATATCTTAAATTCATATTGTCTAGTTTCTTTTTAACGATATCAAGTTCAAGCTTTTCTAAGTTAGGTACTACGATATACTCATTATGATTAGTGGTGATTTTTAACCACTGAAAAACCCCTATTAGCAGTAACCCCGTTATAATAACGGCTAAACCCAGTTGCTTAAAAAACACCTTACTTACTATAAATTTTAAAAACTTCATGAAAATATCTTAATTAACAAATATAGAATTTTGATTAATACTTCTTATAACTTACAATTTCTAATCCATACCCAATCATGCCTACGCGTTTTTTCTGTTTAGAATTTGATAGCAATTTAAGCTTTAAGGCCCCGATATCATGCAGAATTTGTGCACCAATGCCAAAGTCTTTAGTGTCCATTTTTACCGAAGGCGCTTTCATTATGCCTTTAGTTTGATTTTCTTTTAAGGTTTTTAATCGGCTTAAAAGATCAAAACCGGCATCCAGATGATTGATAAACACAACAGCGCCTTGCTCACCCTTGTTGATAACATCAAACATACGCTTTAATTGTTGATCAGCATTATTCGTTAAGGTTCCCAGGATATCATTATTGATTAAGGTAGAATTAACTCTTACTAAAACTTCTTCATCAGGCTTCCAACTTCCTTTAGAAAGTGCTAAATGCACTAAACCATTCGTGGTTTGTTGATAAGCACGTAATCTAAATTCACCAAATCTGGTGGTAATATCAAAATCTTCTTTTTTCACTATAAGAGAATCGTGTTGCATTCTGTAAGACACCAGATCTTCTATAGACACGAGTTTTAAATCAAAGGTCTTAGCCACCTTATAAAGATCAGGTAATCTAGCCATACTACCATCCTCATTCATAATTTCTACAATCACCCCGGCAGGCTTTAAACCGGCTAATCTGGCAAAGTCTATGGCGGCCTCTGTATGACCGGTACGTCTTAAAACACCACCTTCTTTAGCTTTTAACGGGAAAATATGTCCTGGCTTGTTAAAATCATAAGGCTTGGCCTCATCATCGCATAATGCTCTAATAGTCTTTGCTCTATCTGCTGCAGAGATTCCTGTAGTTACGCCATTTCCTCTTAAATCAACAGATACGGTAAATGCGGTTTCCATAGGATCTGTGTTGTTACCTACCATCATGTCAAGTTTAAGATGCTCACAGCGTTTTTCCGTTAAAGGTGTACAGATTAGGCCTCGGCCGTTCTTAGCCATAAAGTTGATCATCTCTGGTGTCGCATTTTCAGCTGCTGCCACAAAATCACCCTCGTTTTCACGATCTTCATCATCTACAACAATAACCACTTTACCAGCTCTAATATCTTCTATGGCTTCTTCGATGCTTGATAGTTGAATATCTTCTTCTGTTGATGTTACACTCATTGCATTTTTTTATAAAATTAATTATTCGCGAGTTTTAAATTTACTGAGTTTTAATTTACTTAACAACCATCTTGTAGGTTTTGCTAAAAATTCAAAACTACCAAATCCTCGATCTGTTTTAGCTCTGTATGAAATGAAAATGCTAAATGGAAACATTATTAAAGTAGCGATCCACGATCCTATAAAAGGCGGTATGCTACCGGATTCTGCGCTGTTTTTAGCAAAAATACCTAAAAAATGATAACTTAAAAATATGAGCATAGCCAGCACTAATGGCAGACCTATACCGCCTTTTTTAATAATAGCACCCAATGGAGCACCAACAAAAAACAAAATCACACAGGCAAAGCTTAAAGCATATTTATCATGGAGCTGCATTTCAGCTTTGTTTAATATAATTTCCCTTCTTTTCTTAAAACGTTCTTTCTGGCGCTTCACTTGTCTGTAAACACCACTTGTTGAGCTGCTTGCTCTGCTGAATATTTGATCAATATTCCTTTTAGGGTAATCTAATAAAACAGAATCTAGTTTGTCTAATTTAAAATTACCTGCTAATTTCTGATAGTCCTGCATGGCTAAAGAATCTATTTCCTGTCCATCTTTAGTTTTTTCATTAATAGATTTAACTACCTTTTTATCGATAGAACCACCAGGATATTTATTAATCAGAGATTGCGTAGATGATTTATTTTCGCTTTTAGCCGATTTGCCTGCTTTTGTTTTGTTATTTTTTTTTGATTTTACACTTTGAGGCGTCTTACTTCCTTTTCGAGTTTGCTCATTTTTAGTCGTTAGGCTTAAGAATCCATTTCTTTGCTTACTAACTCTGTTATAACGATCTTTTGCGTTATTGTAGTTATTTGATAAACTATCTATTTGTTCTCTTAAGCTAGAGATATTCCGCATTCTGTAAGGATGCTTTAAATTCTCCTTACTCATGTCATTATTGTTTAAGTTGCTTAAGTCAATATTGATGATATATTCCTTAAAGCTACTTTTTACAAACGGGCGTTTTTGTCTGTCTTTAAAATTATCTGGTATTATTTCATCATAATAGTTGCCATCTATTAATTTTAATGATAATGTAGGCGAGTTTTCGTCAGTTAGTAAAATCCCTTTATCCGCTTTTATCACTGTATAATTACCTGTTCTTTTAGGTTTTTTTTTATGGATCACTACATCTATTAAGATTTCATCTTTTTCTCCTTCCTTCTCGTCTACCTTAATATTATACGGACCTATATCATTAAACATATCTTCAGCAATGGCCATAGATGGCTTTGTTTTACTGATATTATATTTTAAATTTATGGCTTTACGCTCTGACCAGGGGATTATGGTATTTGAGAAAATAAATGTAGCATAAGCAAATAAAACTATAAATATAATAAGACTACTCATGGCGCGCTGAAGTGAAATGCCAGCAGATTTCATGGCCGCAAATTCGTAGTTTTCAGCAAAATTACCAAAAGTCATAATAGAAGCCACTAAGATGGCCAAGGGCAACAAAAGCGGTACTTGAAAAGGTAAGTAAAAAAACAAAAACTTAATAATGATTAAAAAGTCTATATCTTTCCCGGCAAAATCACCTATAAATTGCCATATAGCTTGTAAAATAAAAATAAATATCAATATGCTAAAAACCGCTAAAAAGGTTTTTAAAAATTGAAATAGTATGTAGCGGTCTAATATTTTCACTCCTTAGCGGATCCGGTTGATGTAATAGCTCTCATATTTCTTTTCATCAAATTTAAAAAGCTTTTTAGGTAAAGGTGAGTCTGTCTTAAATTGATTAACCTCTACAATGGTATTTGTTTCATTATCAAGATGCTGAACCATTTTATAAATATTTGATGTCTGCTTATCTATATATAATACAATATCTTTAACCTTAGCATCAGAATCTTTTGGTATCAATTTTATTTCCTGATAAACACGGCCTTCCAGATTTTCTTCACCTTTCCATTTATAAACGTAGCCTTCCTCAAAGAAAGTTAGCATTTGCGATGGAGAAATGCCATCTTCGTCATTTTTATCATAATCAGAAATGGTAACTTCCTCATCGGCTGGCACTATGGTGTATAACTTTTCTCCATCAAAAATTCTAGTTGCACCCATTAATTGTAATCGGTACAATTCGCTTTTTACCTGCAGTTCACCACGTGTAGATTGGCTGATGTTTTCTTTATTGTTTTGCAAAGTGTATGTAAAATCTACTTTAATATTATTGTAGGATCTCACTTTTTGCAAAACCTGATTTACTAAGGCCGAAGCTTTTTCATCAGACTGAGCCTTAAGGTTTAAGCTTATCATCATTAAGCTGATAAATATTATTTTTAACTTATGCATTTAAATAGATTTTTATTGATTATTTCCATTGAGTAAATCGTTCAGCTGATTTAAATCACTAACGAGTACCTGTCTGGCTTTACTGCCTTCAAATGGGCCTACGATTCCCGCGGCTTCTAATTGATCTATAATTCTGCCGGCACGATTGTATCCCAATTTTAATTTTCTCTGCAATAATGAAGCCGAACCTTGCTGTGCAGAGACAATTATTTCTGCGGCTTCATTAAATAATTTATCTCGATCTTCAACATTATCTTCAAGCGAATCACTTTCTTCACCTACATATTCAGGTAATTGATGCGCTTGCGGATAAGCCTTCTGAGAGCCTATAAACTCTGTGATTTTCTCTACTTCAGGCGTATCAACAAAAGCACATTGTAAACGGGTTAACTCATTACCTTGTGTAAATAACATATCTCCTTTACCTATGAGTTGGCTGGCGCCACCGGCATCTAAAATAGTTCTGGAATCTATATTAGAAGTGACACGGAATGCCATTCTGGCGGGGAAATTAGCCTTAATCATTCCTGTGATTACTTTTACTGACGGCCTTTGTGTGGCTATAATCAAATGAATACCAATCGCCCTGGCAAGTTGAGCTAAACGCGCAATAGGTGCTTCCACTTCTTTTCCGGCAGTCATGATTAAATCTGCAAATTCATCTACAACCAAAACAATGTAGGGCATAAATTTATGACCGTCTTCAGGATTTAGCTTGCGTTGTTTGTATTTTTTATTGTATTCTTTAATGTTCCTAACCATGGCTTTTTTAAGCAACTCATAGCGCTCATCCATTTCAATACATAATGAATTTAAGGTGTTGATAACCTTAGTATTATCTGTGATAATAGCTTCATCTGTGTCCGGTAATTTGGCTAGGTAATGTCTTTCTATTTTGCTAAATAAGGTAAGCTCTACTTTTTTAGGATCAACTAATACAAATTTTACTTCTGCCGGATGTTTTTGATAGAGTAGGGAAGTGAGGATAACGTTTAACCCAACAGATTTCCCCTGTCCGGTTGCGCCTGCCATTAGCAAATGGGGCATTTTTGCGAGATCTACAACAAATGTTTCATTAGATATGGTTTTACCTAAGGCCAGCGGCAATTCCATTTCGGCTTCCTGAAACTTAGAAGAAGCAATGACAGACCGCATGGGAACGATAGTAGGTTTTTGATTAGGCACTTCAATACCTATTGTGCCGCGCCCTGGAATAGGAGCAATAATACGAATACCTAAAGCTGATAAAGATAAAGCAATATCATCTTCTAAATTTTTGATTTTTTTAATGCGGATACCGGCTTCTGGCACAATTTCATATAAGGTAACCGTTGGCCCAACAGTGGCTTTTATTTGTGCAATGCCAATTTTGTAGTTTTTTAAGGTATTAACAATTTGATTTTTATTTTCTTCTAATTCATTTTGATCAATTGTAATGCCTGTGCCTTTATTATAATCCTTTAAAAGATTGATCGTAGGAAATTGAAATTTAGATAAATCTAACGTAGGATCAAATTCCCCAAAATCTTCAACTAATTTTTTGCTTTTATGCTCTATTTCATCATCTGGATCTTCTGCGGCTTCAACTTCCATTTTTACATCTTCTTCATTGTCTTCATTTGAAGTTTCTTTAGTTTGATGGAGGTTCTTACTGGCAGATCTATTATCTCTGCTTTCCTCTACCATGCTTTCTTCTATTTGAAGCTCGGTAGTATCAGCATCATTATTAGTGATTTCTATCTCTGAGGGTTTCTGATTATTTGTTTTAACTTTTTCCTTATCAGATATATCTTCTTGATTTGATTTGTTGCTCACTTCATCAGAAGACATTTCTTTTTTACTGCTTGCAGATGTTTTTCCAATTTTCTCTAATAGGGCTTCAGGAGCTAAATTGTGCCTGATAATCAGGTAAATAATCAGCATAAAAAGCAATAGCAGACCTATGCCTATTTTACCTATATATTGTATTAAAAAATTATTTGTAACATAACCTATTTTACCTGCTAAGAGAAAATGATTGTTTAAGGTAAACCCTAAAGCGATTGACAGCCAAATGGTGTTGTAAATGCCCCAAAACCAATAATTAACTAATGCGCTTTTTCTAATATTAAAAAAGAAATATACGCCGGTTAGTGTAATTAAAAAAGCGGGGATAAAAGCGGCAATCCCAAAGCCGTCATAGATAAAAAAATCACTAATGTTAACACCAAATTTATTCAGCCAATTTTTAGGTTTTTCAGATTCTATACTAACAGAACTAAGCGTACTTTGATCATTTTGCCAGGTAAGTAAAAAGGAGGCAAAAGCAATGATAAGTGCAATTCCAAAAAACAAAAATACACTGCCCATAACTACCCAATTTTTCTTACTAATTTTTGGAGAGTCGGAGGTTTTCTTTCGGGTTTTTTTTGTTTTTTTTCTTGCCATAAAAAAGAAATCACTGCAAATATAACTAAGTTGTTAATGTTATAACGCAGTTTAAGTTGTAAACGTTAATATAAAAGAAATATGATTTATTTTTTCTCCTCCTGATTGAAATATACCAGGTAGTAATACATTTGTCTCTCTTCATCCCAGCCTTTTTCTATAATTTCATCGGCCTTATCGTTCGAAACAAAATCCATTTTTATCTGAACATGGGTGTCTAGATTAATGGTGCTTTTAATTTTCTTACGCGTTGCACTTACGGCTGTATTAGAAATCGGGAAATCAGCTACATCTTCTATATGATATTTAGGGGCTTTTTCTTGCTTGTAATTTCTAAACTCCGGTTCCAGTTCAGGATTATCAATCACATCATCTACAAATTTCTGTTCGTTAAACTCGTCATTAGCGGCAAAGTGATTCATGGCTTTGTTCATAAACATCACCTCTTGCTGCTTATCTTCTGCCGGTAAAACCACGTCTTTAGCAAAATTCTTACAAAACTTAAGATATTCTTTTGTGTAGAAATTCTCATCTTCAAAAAAGTCAATGCCCAGAAAGTTGTTTAACCAGTATTTAGTATCATACTTATTACTATCTATAGATAATATTTTGTATCCCTGATCTTTATGAATATTAAAAATGAGGGCACCTTTATCTAGCTTATTTAATGAAATGCCTTGTTGTAAGATGATTTTCAGATCTTTTTCTTGTTGATCAAACTGAATAAAATCATGTTTTAGTTCAGATTTAAATATACCTAAAGCATCTACTTTTTCATTATCGATGATCACATTTTCAAAATGAGCAACATACAATTCACCGTTTTTGATATGCTGATGACTGGACTGGTCAAATAAATGACGCGCTATTTTTTTAGAAATCTCGTGGGTTTGATGAGGATTATTAAAAACCTCTGTAGTAAGATTAAAAAGTTCATGAAACTCAAGGTCTGTTTCATGTTTAAACTGATAAAAATTTTCCTCTTTCGATCTAAAAGGTTTTAAAAAGTACTCGATTAAAAGCGGCCTTAACTCATCGTCCGTTTGATAAGGACTTTCTGAAAGGAATAGTTCTTCATTTCTAATTTTATTACCTACACGATGTATGGAGAGTTCGTCTAATTGTGCATTGAAAAGGTTGATCATAATTGCTCCGGATTATTGCCCGACAAAAATAAGGCTTTTCACGGCTTAAGAAAACAAAAGGTCAACCAAATACTTTAATGATTGACCTTTTAGAAATAGGGTTAATTCAGATTGTTGATCACAGTTTTCATTTTACGCTGAACCTCAGTTGCGATACTTCCCAGTTTTTTGTTATCAACTGCTTGCATAGATGCAATAGGATCTACAGCTGATACTTCCACATCTCCATTGTCATGTTGCTCTACGATCACATTACAAGGTAACATCAAACCGATCTTATCTTCAGCTTGCAAGGCCTGATGGGCAAAGTGTGGACTACAAGCCCCTAAGATGGTGTATTTCTTAAAATCGGCATCTATCTTCTTTTTAAGGGTATCTTTAATATCGATTTCTGTCAGCACACCAAAACCTTCTTCTTTTAAGACAGCTGTTGTTTTTTCAATAGCGCTTTCAAAATCTGTATTCTTTAATGTATTTGAAAAATGATAACTCATATATATTTTTTTATTGATTTATAATATTTCTAAAATTAGTCAAAATCTAACGCAGCATCAACTTTTTGAGAAAAATTTAGTAATATCTATACTAATTAATCTTGTTTTATTTAAACATAAGATTTATAATAACATCTATTACTTATTTAGCTACAAGATCAGCTTTTAATTCTTATCTGTTTTCAGAGCAACTTTACTATTTAGGTTAGATAAAAAACATAACTGCTGATTAGTTGAGTAGAGTAAATTAGTGACTTTTGATAAATTAACACTTTATGTAAACAAGATTATATCGCATGACAGAAAAAGGTTTAGACCTTTACAAAATATTTTTAAATGCTAAATTTTATTTTGCTATACCTCATAATTCCTCGTAAAGAGGAGTAAATCTAAATCGATCAACAATGCAGTACTTTCCCAAAAAACCGATTACTCAAGCATTGCTGTAAGTATAGTACAACAAATAGAATTTTAAATAATAAATAGATATAAAAAACCTCAATTTTTATCTTTAAGATTTAAGGCTTTTGTTACAGCATTAACCAGGTCATTGAGATGAGCATCTTTTACAGGAAACGCCATACTTCCTTTACTGTAAGGCGCGTAGACATCCGGATTGGTTACTTTAAATAAACCTATGGTGGGTGTTTGTGAAGTGGCCGAAAGATGCATGATACCACTATCAGCACCTATAAAAACATCAGATTGTTGTATCACAGCGCTGATAAGCCGGATGTCTTTACCATAATAGCTGGGGGCTTTAAAATCTAATAATGATATATTTTCTATAGGAAGGATTTCAAGAATAGCATAATCTGGAAACTCCTTAAGCAGCACTTTGTAAAAATTATCCCACCATTCTTTAGACAGTTGCTTATCTCCTGTAGCATAGGTAAATAAGCTTATTATTTTATCGGTTTGCCCTAACTTGTCTTTTACGATAGCTTGAGCTTTAGATTTTTCTAAGGCTGATAGCGACAAACTCAAATTAGGAATAGGTTTTAAGTTTAAGTCATCAATATGTCCCTGAAGACCGGCTCGTAATCTGTAAACCGCTTGTTTCGCCAAATGTTTAGCCTCCGGATATTTAGCTTGAATTTGCTTCAATCTGTCTTCATCGCTAAATTTAATTTGAGATTGAGCATGATGTGTAGCAAGTTTTCCGGAAGAAGAGCCTACATCAACATTAAAAACCAAATCGTATTTTGTTTTTTTCAGATTCCAAAAAGCAATAATATAATTGTAAAATTCTTTAAAATGTTTTTTGGGTAAACGTAGCAACTTATCAACATAATCAAAGTTTTTGAAAATAATTAAGCAGGTATTTCCCTTTAAAAACAAATCTATTTTAGCATTTGGAAATGTGGCATTGAGTTCCTGTAAAAGTGGTGTGATCATCAACTGATTGCCCAACCTATGATTAGGCCTGACCACTAATATTTTACGGATAGATTCCTTATTTTTTATATGAGAAGGTTTTAGCTCTGGTAAGCTTTTTTTAAGCAAGCCGGTTAGTTTTCTACGTTGCCGGTTAAGCCAGTTCTTTTTCTCCATAGGGCAAATCTATGAAAAAACTTATTTTAGCACTCCATTTGATGATCAAGCCTCACAATCTTTATTACTATAATTAACCTGCAATTATTTTTATCTTTAATATTGCATTTTGAATTCATATTATGCTAGTTAATCAAATTCAAACTGCACAAAATGTTAGTATTGCCAGAAATAATGCTAGCATAGTTAAAAGAGGCTTAGCCTTTCTTATAGACTTTTTAATATACATTTGCTATTTGTTAGCATCCTCATGGTTTTTATCGCTTACGTCTTTAGACAACAGTTTGTCTAATAGCCTTTTAAGCATAGTTTACACGGTGCCAATTTTGTTGTATCATATTCTTTTTGAGGTGTTTAATAACGGGCAAAGTATAGGTAAAGCCAGCTTAAGGATAAGAGTGGTTAAGACTGACGGTTCTCAACCGGATCTGGGCAGTTTATTGATCAGGTGGTTATTGCGAATTTTAGATATTACGTTAACCTTTGGCGGTTTAGCTATTGTTATGATATTACTCAACAGGAACGCTCAAAGATTAGGCGATTTGGCTGCTAGAACGTGTGTGATAGACGAAAACCCAAAGATAGGTTATCAACAAACATTAATTGCTAATATCCCTTATAATCATAAACCCAAATATGAGCAAGTAAGAACATTTTCTGATAAAGATATGCAAAAAGTAAAAAAGTTATTTAATAATGCTGAGAAAACGCAAAACCATAAGATTAAAATAGCTTTAGCGCGCAAATTATCAGAAAAAATGAGAGTTGATCCAGATGAAAAACCTCATGATTTTATAAAACGTGTGCTAACTGATTATATATACTATACAAGCCAGGATCAAATTTGATAACCATACTCGACATTATTGGGGTTGTTGCCTTTTCTATTTCAGGAGTTCTAACATCTATGCGAAAACAAATGGATGCTTTTGGGATTCTCATTGTAGCTTTTGTAACGGCGATTGGCGGAGGTACATTAAGGGATGTTTTATTAGATGAACCGGTAATATGGTTAACAAATTTAACTTATACCTACACTATTATTGTAACAGTAATTTTAGCCATTATATTTCAAAATAAATTAGCCTATCTAAGAAAATCATTATTCCTTTTCGATACAATTGGTTTGGGGCTTTATACCGTTGTAGGAATAGAAAAAGCCTTAGCTGCCGATATTCCATGGATTATCTGTATTGCTTTTGGAACGATGAGTGCTTGCTTTGGCGGCGTAATCCGTGATATTTTAAGCAATGAAGTGCCCATTATTTTTAGAGAAGAAATCTATGCTACCGCTTGTATTGCAGGTGGTATAGTTTACTTTTTGCTTAGTCAGTTTCATATAAGCATCAATATAATTTTTATAATTTCAATTAGTGTCGTAATTTTAATTAGGATATTAGCGGTTACTTATAAAATTTCGCTGCCGAGTGTTTATAAATAAGTAAAATTCTTAAAACCGAGAAAGGTATCTACTTATCATTATCAATCTATTTTTTATATTTGAAGAAAAATAATTATGCTTTCTAAATCAAAGTTTTGTACAATTATCATCCTATCTTTATTGATCACGTCTTGTTCCAGCGATGATGATGGCGATTTAGCACAACCTGAAATCAGCGCTAACCTCACCATATCATATATTGAAAATCAGACAGATAATTCACCTTTAGGCAGTGTTCAGGCATCAGATAATGATGAAATTATAGGATTTTCTATTGCCAGTGGCAATACAGATAATTTTTTCTCGATTGATGATAGCGGCGCTATCAGCCTAACCGATACCGGTTTAAACGGAGCGGCTAATGATTATGAAGTCATGCCTAATGAATTTATTTTAGGAATTATAGCTGAAGATGCATCCGGCAATTTATCTGATGTTGTAGATGTAACATTACAAGTTAATGATGATGAGCAAGATAACTTTAACTACTTTCCTCTAGTGGTTGATAATAATTGGGATTATACCAATACTACTACAACTGATACCGGTTTTGAAGTTACCAATGAAACCATGAGTATAAACACTCAGGAAATGGTTAATGACACTTTGTTTTTTGAGATGCAAACAAACAGCACAGATGTTAATCTTACCACGACATCAATCTTGAGTTCAAGTGAGCTTTTTAAAAAAGATAATCAACTGCAGGCAAAAGGTCAATTTGATAATTTAGGTCAAAATTTACCGGGTGGAATTTCTTTACCCATTCAGACTAATTTAATCCCTATCTATAGCACAAATGCCGGTGCTAATGCTCAGCTTTTCTCAGAATCGGTTAATTTCACTGAAACTGTAGAAGGTGTAGATTTAGAAATAGATTTTACTCTTAGCTCACAGAATGCTGGGACTATGGAAAGTATGCAGGTTAATGGAATTACTTATAACAACATTATAGCCTCAAGTATTGTCTTAAATATGAAAATTACTGCAAACTTAGTGCAAGGTGGTATCCCGATTAGTTTCACAATCCTCAACGAACAAGATGTATTAACAGCAACCCATTATTTTGCCAATGAAGAAGGCATGATTAAGAGCGAGGTTGTTGTTGCATTTGATTTTCAGGATATACCAGATTTTGATCTACCTGATATAAATAGCAACACGCTACAAGAGCTCCAGTCCAGTAACGTGTCATTACCTTAAGTTATTGAAAGTCATTGTTCTTTGTAGTGGTAGAACCGGATCATTGACATTATCAAAATCATGTCAACACATAAGTAATTACACCTGTAATCATGAAAGCAAGGTTCAATTAAGATTTAATGACAGATTTAAATTTCCTGATCAGCATATAGAAATAGACAACCGGCTCATTTGGCAGTTAGGTAGTTTGCAAAACAACATAGGTGATGATGCCAGATATGTTTATTTAAAAAGAGACCTATCTAAGGTGAAGAAGAGTTTTATCAATAGATTATATCAACCCAAAAGCATTTTTTATAGTTATTGTGAATCCGTTAAAAAATCTACCCCGGAAAATAAATCAGCCACAGAAATAGATCAGTTAGCCGATGATTTCTTAAAAACCGTTGATGATAATATCAGATTTTACCTCAAAGACAAATCATATCAAATGGAATTCCAATTAGAAAATTATGCTACTGATTTTTCCAAGTTTTGGGATTTTATCGCAGCTAAAGGTGATTATGATAAAGCCGTAAGTGAATTTTCAAAACAACACAATCCATCTAAAAAATCAAAAGCTAACTTAAGCTATGATTTAAAACGGATGCTTAAACGGTATACACATTAAAAATCAAGCTGCTTGTAAACGGAAATCATAGATTTTACTTCATGGCATGTCTAAAAATTTCTATAGGATGCAGAGCTGTTTTATTCGTGCCATCTTTAATTTGATGCCTACAGCTAAAACCATTTGCAGCGATTAACGTGTCATTTGGTGCTTTTCTAACAGCTGGAAAAAGCTGCTGTTCGCCCATTTTCATGCTCATCTCATAATTAGATTTTTCTAAACCGTAACTTCCTGCCATACCGCAACAGCTGGATACAATTATTTTAGCCTTATAGTTTTTAGGAAAATTGAGCATATAAAAGCTTACCTTTGAAGTTGATAATGCTTTCTGATGGCAGTGTACATGTATCTTGATGTCTTTGGCATCATCTGTGAAACTATCTTGCGAGATTTGATCTTTATCGATAAGTCCGGCGATGAACTCTTCAAATAGGTAAGTGTTTTGAGCAACTTTTTCTGCTTTTTCTGAATCATCTACCAGGCGTTTATAATCATCTCTAAAACTTAAAACAGCCGAAGGTTCTATCCCTATCAAAGGCGTATCAGCTGAGATCAAATCAGCAAAAACAGCTACATTTTTTGATGCGTGTTGCTTTGCTTTCTCCAAAAAACCCTTAGATATTTCTGCCCTTCCGCTAGGCGCATGATTTATAAAATTGACCTGAAAACCTAATTTATTCAAAATTTCAACTGCCGATTGGCCTATATCAAACCCGTATAGGTCTGTAAATTCATCAGCAAAAAGATAGATATTTTTAGCCAATTGGTTTTGTTTAAGCTGAAAAGATTTTAGCCATTTTTGAAATCTATTTTTAGCTAGTTCAGGTAGTTGCCTTTTATGATGAAAACCTAATGCAGACTTTAAAATACCGCCGGTAAACTGATTTTTTTGTAGTGGATTGATAAGGCCTCTCAACCAAAAAAAAGCTTTGTTTAAATAATAGTTGTTAGCGATTAGAAAAGCCGAAAGCTTAAACCCATTTGATTTATGATATTGATATAACAACTCACTTTTAAACGAAGCGGCGTCAACGCTACTGGGACATTCATTTACACAGGCTTTACAACTCACACAATTTTTAAAAATAGACAAAACATCATCTAAGTGAAGATGATCAATAGAAGTTTGATCAGATAGATATTCGCGTAACGCATTTGCTCTTGCTCTGGTACTCTCATTCTCATTTTTAGTAACCTGAAAACTAGGACACATCACCCCACCAAATGCTGGTGATTTTCTACAATCACCACTGCCGTTACATTTTTCAGCCTCGCTCAACATATCAGGAGAGAACTTCTGTAAAGTTGGTCCTTGATGAACCGACCGGTAAGACTCATAACGCAGATGTTCTGTCATTTCCGGTGCATCTACAATTTTACCTGGATTTAAAACCAAATGAGGGTCAAATATATGTTTGACTTTTTTTAACGCCTGATAACAAATATCGCCAAGAAGTAATGGTAAAAATGAAGCTCTAAGCTGACCGTCGCCATGTTCTCCACTTATGGAGCCATTGTATTTTTTTACCAGTAAAGTTATATCATGAGCTAAAGCAGCCATATTGTTTACATCTTCATGATTTTTTAAATCTACTTTTGGTCTAATATGAAGTTCTCCGGCACCGGCATGGGCGTAATACACCGCCTGCTTATTATATTTTTGCATCGTTGCTGAAAATTCTTCGATATAATCTGCAAAATCATCTAAGGCCACTGCGGTATCTTCTACACAAGCCACTGGCTTTTTATCACCTTTAACCAGACTTAATAATCCTAAACCAGCTTTTCGAAGCTCAAAGACTAAAGGGATATCATCTTTTTTTAATAAAGGATAAGCGTAAGCATTGGTTTTATTAATAAGCTTATTTTCTAGAGATTCAATCTTATGATGAAGTTCATTTTTTGATGTAGCTCTACATTCTAACATCAATAAAGCTTCTGGTTCGCCATGAATGTAAGCTCTGTTTTGCTGATATTTCAGTTGATCTTTTGTGCAATCTAAGATCGTTTTATCCATCATTTCGCAGGTATAAAGATCGTGTTGCATAGCCGGTTTTACTGCCTTTAGGCAGTCTGTAATAGAAGAGAAATGGGCCAGTAGCATGGCTTGATGCTCTGGTGGCTTGTCATTTAAGGCTAAGGTAATTTCAGTAGCTATAGCCAATGTACCTTCGCTGCCACAGATAAAAGGTGCCAGATTAAAAGGCTTATCTGAATTTTTATCAAAATAAGATGTTTGCAATAAATAATCTAATGCATAGCCATTATTTCTTCTGTGAATAGTGGCTTTTGGGTAGTTTATATCTACCGCCTCCTTTAGCTTTTTATCGGATAGTAGTTCGATAATACCCCGGTAAATTTGACCTTCATGGCTATCTAATGTCATCTTTAAAGCTATTTCATCATTACTCAAAGCCTGAAAATCCACTTCTGAACCATCGCTGAGCAAAGCTTTAACAGAGATAACTTTATCTCTTGTAACACCATATTTAATTGAAGTAGTACCGCATGAGTTATTGCCTAACATCCCGCCCAGATTGCATCTGTTAGAGGTAGATGTGTTAGGGCCAAAAAACAAATCATAATCATTTAAATAATGGTTAAGCTCATCTCTAACTACGCCGGGTAAAACAGTAACTTGTTTTTTCTTTTGATCAAGATGTAGAATTTTATTGAAGTGTTTGCTTAAGTCAACAACAATACCTTTTCCAATGCTTTGACCGGCTAATGAAGTTCCGGCACCACGAGGCACAATAGATAAATTGTTTTTATGGCAGTAATCTAAGATTGATTTGATGTCGTCTACAGTTTTGGGTATGGCTACACCATAAGGTAATTGCCTGTAAATAGAAGCATCTGTGGCATAAATTCTGCGATAGGTAGAACACTGATTTAAATCAATAGGTTTATCTTTAATAAAAGGCTTTGTTGTTGATGACATGCATCAAAATTAAGCGAACTTATTTTAAATTGATTATTTTTAAGCCTGAAATTGTAGTTAAAATAGGTTTTTTTATAAACCATTTGGTAAAGTTTTTTTAATTTTAAATCAAAATTGAATACTTATGGATATAAACTTTAATTACGTTCACGTAACGGCTAGTGAAAGACTTGAGCAACATGCCACAGAAAAACTTGAAAAGCTTCATGAAAGGTACAATTGGATTGTAAGAGCTGAAGTATTCTTTAAAAAAGAAAACACATCAAGTGATGAAACCGGGATGATTACTGAGATAAAAATCAGTGCCCCAAAAGAAAATTTATTTGCTTCAGCCAGTGAAAAGAATTTTGAAACGTCTTTAGCTAAAGCCACTGATGAAGTAAAGCGTCAGCTTCAAAAGAAGAAAGAAAAAATGATGACGCATTAAACTCATGTATCATAAGCATTAAAAAGCCACGCAATAGCGTGGCTTTTTTGTCTTAATAGCATGATTACTGCAGTTGATGAGCAAAACTTATTCAGCATTTTACAGATATAATTGACTTTAAAAAGTAGTTTATTGATTAGACCTGTAATAAAATAGGTAATTAAACGTCTAAGTGAACAAATATAATTAAACATGAATTTAGAAAAAGTAAATCTAGAAACAGCAGATGAAGTCACTAAGCCTATTTTAAAAAGTGCAAAAGATCAAATGGGTATGATTCCTAATATGTTTGCACTTATGGCTAATAATCCAGCCCAACTTGATGCTTACACAAAAACCGATGCTACATTTAGAAATAATTCAGGATTTACACCTAAAGAACAAGAAGTGGTTCTTTTAAGTGTAGCTGTAGAAAATGAATGTACCTATTGTGTAGCTGCTCATAGTTTTATAGGTAAAAATCAAAGTGGTTTAAGCGATAATGAATTAGAAGTTTTAAGAAATAAAGGGCGATTGACAGATGAAAAATTAGAATCATTACATGAGTTTACCCGTAAAATGGTTCAAAAAAGAGGATTTGTAGATAAAAATGACAGAAAAGCTTTATTTGAAGCCGGTTATGATGAAAAGGCTGTTATAGGGGTTGTCACTGGTGTAGGATTAAAAACGTTGAGTAATTATTTTAATCATCAGGCAGAAACTCCTGTTGATGAAGCTTTTTCAGAATTTAAATGGATACAAGAAAAAGTTTAAATCAAACTTTGGCTTTAAGGCATTAAAATCTCATGGTTTATTTATTTTTGATACTGACACCAATCGTGATAGATTTTTATATTGATTATCAACTTGTATTACAACTTTTATTGCTGATTAGTTTTGGATTAGTGGTGTTAATTTGGTTAGTCCAGTTAATTATTTATCCGAATTTCCAATATATCTCTTCTGCTGAACTTATCAAATGGCATAAGATTTACACTCCCAGAATTACAGCAGTAGTAGCTCCATTAATGATTGCGCAACTAATTTTATCGATTTATCTTATCTTCTATTCATTCTCAATTTTTAATGTTCTGGCTCTTACACTAATAGTGTTAAATTGGTTGATTACGTTCATTTATTTTATACCTTTGCATGTTAAAATTGACAGTGATAATATTAATCAAACATCATTACGACGCTTAGTTCAATTAAATTGGTGTCGCACGATAATTTGGTCGTGTGTGTTTTTTATTGTGTTAACTGAATATTTGACCTGAGAAAAAAAGCCCATAAAGCATGGCATTTATATTGTATAATTATTGATAAACGTAGCATAGATGAGACAGCTTAAAATTACTAAACAAGTAACGAATCGTGAATCAAAATCATTAGATAAATATCTTCAGGATATATCTAAGGTAGATTTGATCACGGCAGAAGAAGAAGTAGAATTAGCGCAAAGAATTCGTGAAGGTGATCAAAGAGCATTAGAAAAATTAACTAATGCCAACTTAAGATTTGTTGTTTCAGTAGCCAAACAATATCAAAATCAAGGTTTGAAATTACCAGATCTTATCAATGAAGGTAATGTAGGTTTAGTTAAAGCAGCAAAGCGTTTTGATGAAACACGTGGATTTAAATTTATTTCTTACGCTGTATGGTGGATTCGTCAGTCTATATTACAGGCATTAGCAGAGCAATCGCGTGTAGTAAGATTGCCGCTCAATAAAATTGGTGTTATTAACAAAATCAACAAGATGTATTCTCATCTTGAGCAGGTTAACGAAAGACCGCCTTCCGCTAATGAAATAGCGAAAGAACTCGACATGAGTGAATCTCAGGTTAAAGTAGCTTTAAAAAATTCAGGACGTCATTTAAGTATGGATGCGCCTTTTAAAGAAGGTGAAAATGACTCTAATCTTTATGATGTTTTAAGCTCAGCTGAGTCGCCAACGCCAGATGATGATTTAATGCTTGATTCACTAAGTATTGAGATTAATAGGGCTTTAGACACTTTGTCACAACGTGAGGCCGACGTTATTCGTTTAAATTATGGTATAGGTAATCAACCGGCGATGACCTTGCAGGAAATAGGTGATACTTTTGACTTAAGTCGTGAGCGTGTAAGACAAATCCGTGAAAAAGGCATCCGTCGATTAAAACATCAATCTAAAAACAAAATCCTTAAGAAATACCTTGGGTAATTTTGAATTTGGATTACGAATTTTGAATTCAAAATATTAAAAAAAAGCTCCGCTGAACAGCGGAGCTTTTTTTTATTCATATTGATTAATCTTATTTCTTAGCACTTGGTGGTAAAGATGGCCTGATTTCTATTTTGCTCGGTAATGCTCGTTTGTTCATCTTAAACATATCAACGATTAATTCACCCAAATCTTCCGGTTGAATTTTCCAGGCATCTTCTTTATTTGGTGTATGACCGTTAAAATGCGATGTTACAGAACCCGGCATTATGGTAGAAACGCTAACTTCGTGTGGTCGCATATCAAGCATGGCTGCTTGTGTAAACCCGGTTACGCCAAATTTACTCGCATTGTAAGCGGCCCCTTTAGCAAAGAAATTAGTACCGGCCAGACTAGAAATGCTGATAAAGTAACCTTTAGATTTTTTTAAAGCTTCCGCGGCAGATTTGATACTAAAAAACACACCATTTAAATTCGTCTCTATAACTTGTTTCCAGTCATCTTCAGATAGTTCTTCTATGCTTCCAAATTTACCTAAACCGGCATTCGCTATAAAATAATCTAAATGCCCAAATCGATCAATGACTTTATTAACTACTTCCTGCTGGTCATGTAAACTTCTTACATCAGCTTCAAAACCAACTATTTGAGCATCAGCGTTAACATCTTGCAGGCTTTTTGCTGATTCATCAGCAGCAGATTGTTTCCTACTGGTGATAGCTACATGAACACCTTCTTGTAAAAGAGATTCAGCAATACCATAACCTATTCCTTTACTTCCACCCGTTATTAGGGCTACTTTACCTTGAATTGATTTCATATTTTTTAATGTAAAATTAAAAGTTTAGTTACAGGTATCATTAAAATAAATCGATTTAACCTTTTTTAACAACTGCAGACTTCGTTTTTTATTTCGTCCATTATCACTAATTTAATGTAATTTTGTTTCAAAATTATCTAATTGAATTTAAATCATTTTTTTTACGATTTGCTTCAAAGCGAATTTGGATTATCCGATACTTCAGCTCAATTACTTAGTACAGGCATAAAGTTAGTACTGGTACTTCTAATCGCCTATATTTTTTACAAAATTCTAAGCACGGTAGGAGAAAGAGTTACAGCCTCATTAGCTAAAAAATCAAAAACAGAATTTGATGATTATCTCATCAAAAATAGGGCGTTTTCTTACTTTTCATTTATTATATTGTTTTTGATAATTGATGTGGCATTTCCTTTTGTGTTTTTAGATTTTCCAACTTTTGAACATTATGCGCAAAAGATCATCACCGTACTGCTCATTATTAATGTCATAAGGTTTGTAAGGAGTATTTTAAAAACGGTTAAGGACTATTTAAAAACTTTACCGCTTTTTGCCGATAAACCCATTGAAAGCTACGTCCAGGTATTTATGATCATTCTCTGGGTGTTTGGTATTATCATTATTTTCTCAGTGATTTCAGGTAGATCATTATGGGAGTTTTTCACGGCTTTGGGTGCCATATCAGCCGTATTGATATTGGTTTTTAAAGATACCATCCTTGGTTTTGTAGCCAGTATACAAGTTTCAGTTAATGATACCGTCCGTATTGGCGATTGGATAACTATGGAAAAATATGGAGCAGATGGTGATGTTATCGAAATAAGTTTATCGTCAGTAAAAATTAGAAATTTTGATAAGACCATTACCACATTACCTACTTATTACTTAATATCCGATTCGTTTAAAAACTGGCGAGGCATGAGTGAATCCGGCGGTAGACGTATCAAACGTTATCTACTTATAAAATCTACTTCTATCCGATTCCTTAACGATGATGAGGTAAAGGAGATCAGTAAAATAGAACTATTAAAGCCTTTCATAGATATAAGAAAACCGGAAATTGATCAACATAATCAAGAGAAGGCTGTAGATAAATCTCTAGCTATCAACGGACGTAACCTTACTAATTTTGGGCTTTTTAGAAAATATGTAGATGAGTATATCGCCAACCATCCTCAGGTAAATAAAGATATGCTGTTTATGAGCAGGCAGTTACAACAAACGCCTCATGGTATACCATTAGAAGTATATGCTTTTTCAAGTGATAAGCGTTGGCCGTTTTATGAACGCATCATGGCAAATATCTTTGATCATTTAATGGCGTCTATACCTTATTTTAAACTAGAGCTTTATGAATATCCAAGCGGCTCAGATCTGAAATTTGATCAACTGAAAGGCAAAGACCTCAAAAACAAAAGCTAAGCTTACCTATATCTTTATATAGGATTAACGCCTATTTAGCAATCCTTGTTTAAAATATTGGTTCCTTTGCAAATTTAAAATCCTAAAGTGTTTATGAGGAACTTGTTTAAATTTA